>JAJRWL010000225.1 GCA_024276875.1 Gammaproteobacteria bacterium | reverse complement strand
TGGTTAAAATTGATGGCGGTGATGTCGGCTGATTTGCCTGCTTCTAAAGATCCGGTTTGATCCGCAATGCCCAGCGCAATAGCACCATTCAATGTGGCCATGCGCAGTGCAGTAAAAGCAGGGATAGCACTGGCATCCTGTGCTACCCCTTTTGCCAGTAGTGCGGCTGTTCGCATTTCGCTGAACATATCAAGATCATTGTTGCTGGCGGCGCTATCGGTGCCAATGGCAACATTAACCCCCGCTTTAACCAGTTTATCAACGGGGCAAAAACCACTGGCCAGTTTCAGGTTTGATTCAGGGCAATGTATGACATGTGTGCCAGACTCGGCAACAGCACTGATCTCATCATCATTCAACTGTGTCATATGCACGGCAGCCAGGGAGGGGGAGAGCAGCCCCAGTGTTTGTAGTCGTTCGATGGGGCGGCGACCAAATTGCTGTAGCCCTTGTTTGATCTCATCATGGGTTTCGTGAATATGCATATGAATGGGTATCTCCATCTCATCGGCCAGGGTTCGGATGCGTTCCAATGGCTTGTCAGAGACAGAGTAGGGGGCATGAGGGGCAAAGGCGGTTTTGATAAGGTTATGCCCTCGGTATTGGTCGTGAACCTCTAGCCCTCGGCAGAGATAATCATCGGCATCGGTGGCCCATGCAGAGGGAAAGTCAATAACGATGAGACCGACAACGGCTCGCATGCCCGCCGCCGCCGTTACCCTGGCGGTGACTTCTGGGAAAAAATACATATCATTAAAACAGGTAATGCCTCCACGCAGCATCTCAGCCAGTGCCAGCTGAGTGCCATCAGCCACAAACTCTTCACCCACCCATTTCCCTTCAGCAGGCCAGATATGATCATTCAACCAGCTCATCAGTGGCATATCATCAGCCAGGCCACGGAGCAGCGACATGGCGGCGTGGGTGTGGGCATTAATTAAGCCGGGTATCAGGGCATGATCAGTCAATACCTCTGTGCTATGGGGTGAATACTTCTGTTCAGCCTCGCTGGTGGGAAGAATCTCAAGGATACGGCCATGCTGTATGGCGAGGCTATGGTGTTCCAATACCTGATTTTCTGGGATGACAGGGATAATCCAGCGGGCGTTAATGAGGGTATCAATCTTCACTGTGTTGTGGCTCCAGAGTTATGGCTATGTCGTTTGTTTGCCACTGTGGCAGAATAGCGTGAATTTGCCACGAGAGTCTGAAAGATGGAAGCGCCAATCCCCAATATTCCTATTCATGCCGATAATGCGGTTGTCTGGCAGGATGAACATCTTTACCTGCTAGATCAACGCATACTACCACTACAGACTGAGTTTATTCGGCTGACGACGGTGGAAGAGGTTGCCAATGCCATTCGTGACATGGTGGTGCGCGGTGCTCCAGCCATTGGTGTGACCGCTGCTTTTGGCGTGGTTGTTGCGGCTCGAAATGCCTGGGAGAAGAGGCAGGCAAGATGGAAATCTACTATTGCAGCTGATCTCAGCACATTGGCGCGCTCTCGCCCGACGGCGGTCAACCTATTTTGGGCATTGGATCGCATGCAGAAAATAATCGCAGAGATGGGGGTAGAAAACCCAACCCCAAGATTGCTGGCAGAAGCCCAGGTAATCCATAAAGAGGATATTGCAGCCAACCGATGTTTAGGGGGTTTAGGCGCGGCCCTTATTACAGAGCCAACCGCCGTTATTACTCACTGTAATGCCGGTGCGCTTGCAACCGGCGGTTATGGGACTGCCTTGGGTGTCATCCGCAGTGCCTTTGCGGCGGGAAAGATTCAACAGGTCTATGCCGATGAAACACGCCCGTGGCTGCAAGGTTCTCGTCTCACAGCCTGGGAGCTTTATCAGGATAATATCCCTGTCACGCTATTAATAGATGGAGCCGCTGCCAGCTTGATGGCTCGGGGTGGCATTGGCTGGATTATTGTCGGCTCTGACCGCATTGCCGCCAATGGTGATGTGGCCAATAAGATTGGAACCTATGGGCTGGCGGTGGCGGCAAAGCACCATGGTGTCAAAGTGATGGTTGCAGCCCCTACTTCAACGATTGATATGTCGGTGGTGACGGGGGCTGATATTCCCATTGAAGAGCGTGCAGCGGATGAAGTGCTTTATTGTGGTGGAAAACAGCTGGGTGCTGCGGGTGTGGATGCCTGGAATCCGGTGTTTGATGTGACCCCAGCGAGTCTTGTCGATGCCATCGTGACAGAGAGGGGTGTTGTGCTTCAGCCAAACTCAGAAAAGATGGCAAATTTAATGGCGGGGTAATCTCAGGCGGCCTGAAAGCCGTTTTAAGCCGTTTTAAGTGTGCAGGGCTATGTCGGGGTGTGTTAGACTCCTGCTTCCTTATTTAAGCACCAGCTGAGTAATTTATGGCCGAATTCGCGAAAGAAGTTCTACCGGTCAATCTTGAAGATGAGATGAAACAGTCCTACCTGGATTACGCCATGAGCGTAATCGTAGGGCGCGCACTTCCTGATGTAAGAGATGGTTTAAAACCGGTGCATCGTCGCGTACTTTACGCGATGAATGTACTGGGCAATGACTGGAACAAGCCATATAAAAAATCAGCTCGTGTTGTGGGTGATGTTATCGGTAAGTACCACCCGCACGGTGATACCGCAGTCTACGACACCATCGTCCGTATGGCGCAGCCCTTTTCGATGCGCTATATGCTGGTCGATGGACAGGGTAACTTTGGTTCGGTCGATGGTGATGCGCCCGCTGCCATGCGTTACACCGAAGTGCGCATGGCCAAGATCGCCCACAGCATGTTGGATGATCTGGATAAAGAGACGGTTGATTTCTCTGCTAACTACGATGAATCAGAGCATGAGCCGGTTGTGTTGCCTGCCCGTGCCCCTAACCTGCTCGTTAATGGCTCCTCCGGTATTGCGGTGGGCATGGCCACCAATATTCCCCCGCATAATCTCTCTGAAACAATTAATGCCACCATTGCATTGATTAACAATCCTGAGATCACCATTGAGGGGTTGATGCAATACCTGCCAGGCCCTGATTTCCCCACGGCTGCACTGATCAATGGTGCGCGTGGTATCCATGAGGCTTATCACACGGGGCGTGGCCGTATCTACATGCGCGCCCGTACAGGGATCGAAACTGATGATGCCACTGGCAAACAGACGATCGTCGTTCATGAGCTGCCGTATCAGGTAAACAAAGCGCGCTTGCTGGAGAAGATCGCTGATCTGGTTAAAGAGAAGCGCATTGAAGGCATCACACACCTGCGTGATGAGTCTGATAAAGATGGCATGCGCATGGTGATTGAACTGCGCCGTGGTGAAGTGGCTGAAGTCATTCTGAACAACCTCTTTCAGCAGACGCAGTTGCAGAGTGTATTTGGCATTAACATGGTGACGCTGGTCGATGGTCAGCCACGCCTGTTGAACCTGAAACAGATTCTGGAATATTTCATTCGCCATCGGCGAGAGGTGGTAACACGCCGCACAATCTATCTGCTGCGCAAGGCAAGAGGTCGGGCGCACGTGTTGGAAGGTCTGGCTGTTGCACTGGCGAATATTGATGAGGTTATCGCCTTAATCAAAGCCGCTCCCAACCCTGCTGAGGCCAAGTTACAACTGTTAGCATGTCATTGGAAATCAGGTGCGGTAGAGGCCATGATCGGGCGGGCAGGGGCTGATGCTTCACGTCCTGAGGGTTTGGGTGTTGAATTTGGTTTAACGGATCAGGGTTATCGACTTTCTGAGGTTCAGGCTCAAGCTATTTTGGATCTGCGTCTGCACCGTCTGACGGGGTTAGAGCAGGACAAAATAATCAGTGAATACAGTGAAATAATCGAAAAAATCAGAGACCTGCTTGATATTCTATCCAGTGCGGATCGTTTGATGAACGTGATCCGTGAAGAGCTGATGAGTATTCGCGACCAATTTGGTGATGAACGCCGCACTGAGATTATGCAAAACCGGCTTGATCTTAGTTTAGAAGACCTGATCACTGAAGAGGACGTGGTCGTCACCCTCTCACATGCCGGCTATGCCAAAGCGCAGCCTTTAGATGTTTATCAGGCACAGCGTCGTGGTGGAAAAGGCAAGTCCGCCACCAAAACCAAAGAAGAGGATTTCGTCGACCAGTTGTTTGTGGCCAGCACCCACGATACGGTGCTCTGCTTTTCTAGTCGAGGCAAGGTCTACTGGCTGAAGGTCTACGAGCTGCCTCAGGCCGGTCGCGCTGCACGTGGCAAACCCATGATCAATCTGCTGCCACTGGAAGAGGGTGAACGCATCAATGCGGTGTTGCCGATACGTGAATATAGTGATGATAAATATGTCTTTATGGCCAGTAGTTCGGGTGTCGTTAAAAAATCCCGTTTGACAGATTTCTCCCGTCCTCGTGCCAATGGCATCATTGCCGTTGACCTGCGTGACGATGATCAGCTGGTAGGGGTCGCAATCACTGATGGCAGCAAGGATGTGATGCTTTTTGCCAGTGGTGGCAAAGCGGTTCGATTTGCTGAAAGCCATGTGCGCCCCATGGGACGCACTGCCTGTGGTGTGCGTGGCATTCGATTGACCGAAGGGCAGAAGGTCATTGCGCTGATTATTGCAGATGATGGCATGATACTGACCGTGACTGAGAATGGCTTTGGTAAGCGTACCGCCATTGAAGGTTACCCTGTGCATGGGCGTGGCGGCATGGGCGTTATCTCTATTCAAACCAATGATCGAAATGGCTCAGTGGTTGGCGCTGTACCTGTCCAGCAGCAGGATGAAATCATGCTTATTACCGATGGCGGCACACTGGTACGCACCAGTGTTGACGATGTCTCTGTCGTGGGTCGAAACACCCAAGGCGTGAAGATGATTAGCCTGACCAAAAAAGAGAAGCTGATTGGCATTGCACGCATTGAAGGGTTGGATGATGAAGAGCCTGAATCAGATGATGAGGCAGGTTCCGACACAGAAGCCGAATCTTAAATTTCAATTATATATAATATATCAAACCGATTAATTAAAGCGGAGACTTACTATGGCGCGAACCTTTAACTTCAGTGCTGGCCCAGCCGTACTACCGGAAGAGGTACTTCTTCAGGCACAGGAAGAGATGCTGGATTGGCAGGGTAGCGGCATGTCTGTCATGGAGATGAGCCACCGTGGTAAAGAGTTCGTATCTATTGCGGAACAGGCCGAGGCTGATCTGCGTGAGCTGATGGCGATACCAGACCGTTACAAAGTGATGTTTCTGCAAGGGGGCGCTTCCAGCCAGTTTGCCATGGTTCCGCTGAACCTGATGCGTGGAAATCCAACGGCTGACTATATTAATACCGGAGCCTGGTCTAAAAAGGCCATTGCTGAAGCAAAGAAATTTTGTGAAGTAAATGTTGCAGGCACAGCGGAAGCGTCCAATTTCACCACCGTACCGAGTCAGCAAGAGCTTGATCTCAAGCCGGATGCAGCCTATCTCCACTTTACCCCTAATGAAACGATTGGTGGTGTTGAATTTCCCTATCTGCCCGAGTCTGGCGATGTGCCATTGGTTGCGGATATGTCATCCACTATCCTCTCCCGCCCGATTGATGTCTCAAAGTACGGCATTATCTATGCAGGTGCCCAGAAGAACATCGGGCCTGCCGGACTAACGGTCGCTATTGTGCGTGAGGATTTGATTGGTGAGGCCGTTCCAGGCACGCCCGCCATGTTTGATTACAAGACGCTCTCTGATGCCGATTCCATGTACAACACCCCCCCGACCTACGCCTGGTATTTTGCGGGTTTGATTTTCCAGATGTTGCTACGCAAAGGTGGCCTGGTTGCAATGGCTGAGACCAATCAGCGCAAGGCGAAGGCGCTGTATGATGCGATTGATGACTCCGGTTTTTATGCCAACCCCGTTGATGTCAACTGCCGCTCACTGATGAACGTGCCTTTTACTTTGGCTAATGCTGATCTGGATGCCACGTTCCTGACTGAAGCAAAAGAGGCTGGACTGGTCACCTTAAAAGGCCATCGCTCTGTGGGGGGGCTGCGTGCCAGCATCTACAACGCCATGCCAGAAGAGGGCGTGCAAGCGCTGATAGACTTTATGGCTGATTTTGAGACGCGTAACGGTTAAATAAAAAATAGATAAACACGCTTCAATTATTGAAGGGTGGCGGGGACAGATAAAATAATGCGTAAAATATTAACACTGAATAATATTTCAGTCGCCGGATTGGATCGACTGCCACGGGATAGCTATGAGGTCGCGTCTGAAATTACTCACCCAGATGCGGTGCTAGTGCGGTCATTTAAAATGCACGATATGGAGGTTCCCGAGACGGTAAAGGCGATAGGTCGTGCGGGAGCCGGAACAAACAATATTCCAATACAGGCAATGAGTGAGCGTGGTGTCGTTGTATTTAATGCCCCGGGTGCCAATGCCAATGCGGTAAAAGAGCTGGTGGTTGCAGGCATGCTTATTGCCGCTCGAAATATTGGCCAGGCTTGGTCATATGCTCAGGGGTTGAGCGGTGATGATGCTATGATTCATTCTCAAGTTGAGAAGGGCAAAAAACAGTTTGTTGGCTTTGAGTTACCCGGCCGTACCCTGGGTGTAATTGGTTTGGGTGCTATTGGTGTGCAGGTTGCCAATGCAGCGCATGCCTTGGGTATGAATGTGGTCGGCTTTGATCCCACCATTACTGTTCAGCGTGCCTGGCAACTGGAAGCGAGAGTAGAGCAGGCGGTCAGCGTTGATGATCTGCTTTCCAAGGTTGATTTTGTTACGGTGCATGTGCCGCTGATGGAAGAGACCAAACACCTGATCAATGCCCAGCGCATAAAGTTGATGCGTAAAAATGCGGTGATACTCAATTTTGCACGGGATGGCATTGTCGATGATGATGCCGTCTGTGCGGCGATGGATGAGGGGCATCTTTATGCCTATGTCTGTGACTTTCCCACCAATCAACTAAAAGCGCATCCACGCGTGATTGCCCTGCCGCACATTGGTGCTTCAACCGGTGAGGCGGAAGATAATTGCGCCATTATGGTGGCTAATCAGGTGCGTGATTACCTGGAAAATGGCAATGTTCGCAACTCAGTCAATTTTCCCGAGATCAATCTGCCACGTACGGAAGGGTATCGTATTGCCATTGTGAACAATAATGTACCTAATATGGTGGGACAGATATCTACTGATTTGGCACAAGAAGGATTGAATATAACGGATCTGTTAAACAAATCCCGAGGTGATATTGCTGTTACACTGCTGGACGTTGATCAGCCGCCGTCTGAAAAGACATTGGAGCTGATTCGAAATATTAATGGCGTACTCTCTGTGCGCAGCCTGTAACAACAGATAATTCATTGATCCATATGAGTGACGACGAACAACTTAAGGCTATTAGAGATAGAATTAATGAGCTGGATGAGCAGATCCAGACATTGATCAGCCAAAGAGCTGAAGCCGCTCAAGAGGTTGCTCAGATTAAATTAGCGGCTGACAGCCAGGCAACATTTTATCGTCCTGAGCGTGAAGCCGATGTGCTGCATAAAGTTAAGGCGCGAAACCAAGGGCCGTTGGATGATGAAGAGATTGCCCGTCTATTTCGGGAGATTATGTCTGCTTGCCTAGCATTGGAAGAGCCGATGAAGATCGCCTTCCTGGGGCCTGATGGTACCTTTACCCAGGCTGCGGCACTTAAGCACTTTGGTCACTCCGTTAAAACCCAATCAGTGGGTGCAATCTCAGAGGTCTTTCGGGAGGTAGAGTCGGGTGCATGTCACTATGGCGTTGTGCCGGTGGAGAACTCTACCGAAGGGGTTGTGACTCACACCCTGGATATGTTTCTTAGCTCGCCGCTACAGATCTGTGGCGAGGTCTCTCTGCGCATCAACCATCACCTGCTCAGTGTTTCTAAAGAGATGGCGCACATAGAGGTTGTCTACTCACATCAACAATCATTGGCTCAGTGTCGAAGCTGGTTGGATCGAAATCTGCCGCAAGCCAAGCGGGTCAGTGTTGGCAGTAATGCTGAGGCCGCTAAGTTGGCTTCAGCTGACCCTCAATCAGCGGCTATTGCGAGTGAAATGGCTGCTGAAATCTATGGGTTGAAAATAGTGTCCAAAAATATTGAGGATGAGCCTGGCAATACGACCCGTTTTTTGGTTATTGGCAAGCAGGAGGTGACCCCCTGTGGCGCAGATAAAACCTCTCTATTATTGGCGACTCGTAATATAGCGGGCAGTCTGCATCGCTTGTTGGCTCCACTGGCTGAACATGATGTGAGCATGACGCGAATTGAATCTCGGCCTTCCCGTCGAGGTAAATGGGAGTATGTCTTTTTTGTCGACATAGAGGGTCACAAGGATGATGATAGTGTGGCGCAAGTGCTTAAAAATTTAAAAAGCGAGGCTCAGATCTGTAAAATTCTTGGATCCTACCCAAAAGCAGTCATTTAACCTTCTATTCTTTAAATTGAGGTAGAGAGGCCGTTTAAAAGTGCCTTCTAATAACCTTGGGATCTGTTTTCCTGCTTTACGGCCTGTTATACCCATGCAAAAAACGACTGATAACCTCTTTCTAAAGTACGCAGCTCCAGGCATTTTGGGGCTACACCCTTATATACCTGGCAAACCAATCTCTGAGCTGGAACGTGAGTTTGGCATATCTGATTCAGTGAAGTTGGCATCTAATGAGAATCCACTGGGTGCCAGTCCCAAAGCAAAAGCGGCGGTTACGACCCTATTGGATGAGCTGGCGCGTTATCCAGATGGCGGTGGTTTTGATCTGCGCGCTGCACTGGCTGAGTTTCACAATATTGAGGCTGAAGCGGTGACATTGGGCAATGGGTCAAACGATGTATTAGATTTGATTGCCCGTACCTTTTTAGCGCCAGGCTCTGAAGCAATATTTTCTGAGTATGCCTTTGCTGTTTACCCTATCTGTACTCAGGCAGTTGGCGCAACTGCTCGGGTCGCAGCTGCCCATGATGGGGTAACGGGGGCGCGTTTTGGCCATAATTTAAAAGCCATGCGGGCGTTGGTGAGTGAAAAAACCAGGGTTATTTTTATTGCAAACCCAAATAATCCAACGGGAACCTGGCTGGCTAAAGATGAGCTGCTAGAATTTATCGATAGCGTACCTGCCAACATTATTGTTGTTGTTGATGAGGCTTATACTGAATATGTAGAAGAATCAGCCTATCCAGATGCAACCCAATGGTTGAAGCCATACCCAAATTTAATTGTAACTCGAACATTTTCTAAGGCTTATGGGTTGGCTGCATTGCGAGTGGGTTACGGTCTTTCTCATCCTGATGTGGCAGATCTATTAAATAGAGTCAGACAGCCTTTTAATGTTAATGCACTTGCACTTGCGGGTGCGCTTGCGGCATTGCATGATCACAAACATATTGAGCAATCAGTCGCCATTAATCGGGCAGGAATGACTCAACTTACAGCGGGGTTTAAAGGGTTGGGGTTGGATTATATTCCATCAGTAGGCAATTTTATCTGCGTAGATGTGGGTCGCTTAGCTGCAGAAGTCGATGATCAGTTGTTGCATAAAGGGTGTATTACACGCCCAATTGGCGGTTATGGTTTGCCCCAACACCTCCGTGTTACTGTGGGATTAAAAGATGAAAATCAACGATTTCTTAACGCCTTGGAGTCTGTACTGAAATGAAGATTCAACGCCTTGCCATTATTGGTGTTGGGCTGATTGGTGGATCTTTGGCACAGGCTTTGCGCAAAGCCGATGCTGTCGTAGAGGTTGTGGGTTGCGGTCGTGGAAAGCCTAACCTGGAAAAAGCGGTTGAGCTGGGTGTTATTGATCGCTATACACAGGATATAGGTGAAGCGGTTGATGGCGCTGATATGGTTTTTGTTGCCGTGCCACTGGGGGCAATGAAAGCCACCTTTCAAGCCATGCAAGGATGCTTGTCTCCTGATGCCATCATTACAGATGGCGGTAGCGTTAAAGCCAGCGTTGTACAGGATGCCATTGAGGCATTTGGCACCTTGCCTCCTAATTTTGTTCCTGGCCACCCCATTGCGGGAACCGAGTATAGTGGTGTTGAGGCTGCATTTTCCACCTTATATCAAAATCGCCGTATTATTTTAACGCCACTCAGCGGAACCGCTTCTGAAGCGTTGGCTAAGGTTGATGCCATGTGGCGGCAATGTGGCGCTGATATAACACACATGGCCGTTGAGCACCATGATGAAATCCTGGCTGCAACCAGCCATCTCCCGCATATGCTGGCCTTCAGTCTCGTCGATACGCTGGCGCAGATGAAAGAGAATGATGAGATCTTTCGTTATGCAGCAGGCGGCTTTAGCGATTTTACCCGTATTGCCTCCAGCAGCCCAGTCATGTGGCGGGACATCTGTCTGGCAAACCGAGGTGCATTAGGTGAAATGTTAGAGCGGTTTGCCACTAAGTTGACGGATCTCTCTGCCATCTTGCGGGAAGGTGACGGTGATCATCTGCTTGAAATCTTTGAACGAGCCAAAGCAGCTCGTGATCGTTTTACAAATCAAACATAATATAATTAGCTTCTTTTTAGGATTACCAAAAATTGAACTCATCCCATGCATTAAATTTTAATATCAAACCTGGCGGCAAACTACGGGGCAGCTTGCGTGTCCCGGGTGATAAATCCATCTCCCATCGCTCTATTATGTTTGGCTCATTGGCTGAAGGTATCACTCAAGTAACCGGTTTTTTAGAAGGGGATGATGCCTTGGCTACCCTCAATTCCTTCCGGCAAATGGGGGTTAAAATCGAAGGCCCTGATAATGGCCGAGTAACCATTCATGGTGTTGGTATGCAAGGGTTAACAGCACCAAAAGAGCCGCTTGATGTTGGCAACTCAGGCACGTCGATGAGGTTGCTTTGTGGGCTGTTGGCAGGGCAGGGATTTGAAGTGACTTTAGTGGGGGACAGTTCATTATCAGACCGTCCTATGCGGCGGGTGACAGCGCCACTGAAAGAGATGGGTGCAAATATTGAAACAACAGAGGCAGGAACAGCGCCACTGGTTATTCATCCAGTTGATCATCTGCAGGGCATTGATTACTTAATGCCTGTGGCTAGCGCACAGGTAAAATCGTGTCTGCTTCTGGCTGGGCTTTATGCTAAAGGCCAAACGAGCACAACAGAACCGGCTCCTACACGTGATCATACTGAGCGCATGATGAGTGGATTTGGTTACAATATTAAGCGAGAGGGTTCTAAAGCAACGCTCTCTGGCAATGGCCGCTTTGCAGCGTGCAATCTGGATATTCCTGCGGATATTTCATCAGCCGCCTTTTTTCTGGTTGGAGCCACTATTGCAAAAGGTTCAGATCTGATTTTAGAGCATGTAGGCATCAACCCCACACGTATTGGCGTTATCAATATACTCCGTGAGATGGGTGCAGATATTGAGGTGCTCAACAAGCGTGATGCAGGCGGAGAGCCTGTTGCAGATCTGCATGTGCGTTCTAGCAAACTGAAAGGAATAAAAATCCCCGCAGACCAGGTGCCTCTCGCTATTGATGAATTTCCTGCAATCTTTATTGCTGCTGCTTGTGCTGAGGGTGAAACTATTCTAACGGGTGCTGAAGAGCTGCGGGTAAAAGAGAGTGACCGTATTCAAGTGATGGCTGATGGCTTGATTGCATTGGGAATTGATGCCAAACCTACACCGGATGGCATGATTATTCAGGGTGGACAGATTCAAGGTGGCACGGTTGATAGCCATGGTGATCACCGTATTGCCATGTCATTCGCAATGGCTGCGCTTCGCGCATCAGGAGTGGTTACAGTTACAGATTGTGCCAATGTTAACACCTCATTCCCAGGGTTTGTCCCACTTGCTGCTGGCGTGGGTCTGGATATCTCATCAACATCATGATTCCCGTTATTACAATCGATGGCCCTAGTGGTTCAGGCAAAGGCACCATTAGTCGGCTTGTGGCAGAGCAGCTGGGTTGGAACATGCTGGACAGTGGCGCAATCTACCGTGTGTTGGGGCTTGCAGCTGAAAGGGCAGGGATCTCTGCGCAGCAAATATCGGGATTAACAGCATTAGCCAGCAATCTTGATCTGAGTTTTCAGGCAGAAAAAGTGTTGTTGGCAAATGAAGATGTTAGTCATTTGATTCGCACCGAAGCAGCGGGAAATGCCGCATCAAAAGTGGCCGTTATTCCGCAAGTGCGCACAGCACTGCTGGGTTGGCAGCGGGCTTATGCCAAAGACCCTGGCTTGGTAGCAGATGGCAGAGATATGGGGACAGTCGTCTTTCCAGATGCCAAAATTAAAGTGTTTCTTACTGCAAGTGCAGAAGTGCGCGCTTTAAGGCGTTATAAGCAGTTGAAAGAGAAGGGTTTGAATGCTAATCTTGTGAGTCTGGTTGCTGAGATTCAGGAACGTGATGAGCGTGATCAGAATCGCAGTGTGGCTCCACTTAAAGCGCCGGTCGCAGCGCTAGAGATAGAGTCAACTTCACTGTCGATAGATGAGGTGTTGAAATCGGTTCTGGATAGAGTAGAAAAAACTTATCCAGAGCTGGATATTTCAATGCCTAGATAGGGGGCTTGTGGGCTGAATGCCCAAAGGCTAATTCTTTAAATTAACCGTTTGACCATGCAGTAGCGGACAAACGTCAATGCGGCATACTAGGAAAATCAAACCCATGACCGAAAGTTTTGCAGAACTATTCGAGCAGAGTATTGCCAATACTCAGCTCCGTACAGGTGCTATCGTTATTGGTACCGTCATCGAAATCACATCAGACACCGTTGTTGTTAATGCCGGACTCAAGTCCGAAGGTGTCATTCCCAGATCACAGTTCCTTGATAGCAACGGAGACCTTGAAGTCGCCATTGGCGATCAAGTGGATGTTGCACTGGATGCTGTTGAAGATGGTTTTGGTGCTACACGTCTTTCCCGTGAAAAAGCTAAGCGTGATCAAGCCTGGCGTTTTCTGGAAAAAGCTTCAGAAGCTGAAGAGACTGTTGTTGGACGAATTAACGGCAAAGTCAAAGGTGGTTTCACTGTTGAATTAGGTGAAGTTCGTGCCTTCCTACCGGGTTCTCTGGTTGATGTTCGTCCTGTACGTGATACGGCCTACCTTGAAGGTAAAGACCTTGAATTCAAGGTTATCAAGCTGGATCGCCGTCGCAATAATGTTGTTGTATCTCGCCGTGCTGTTGTTGAGTCTGAGTACAGTGCCGAGCGCGAAGCCCTACTGGAAAGCCTGCAAGAAGGTATGGAGATTAAAGGCGTAATCAAGAATCTTACTGATTACGGTGCTTTTGTTGATCTTGGTGGTATTGATGGTCTGTTGCATATCACTGATATGGCTTGGAAGCGTGTTAAGCATCCTTCAGAGGTCGTTGAGATCGGTGATGAAATTAACGTTAAGGTTCTAAAATTTGACCGTGAGCGTAGCCGTGTTTCCCTTGGCCTTAAACAGATGGGCGATGATCCATGGGTCGCACTCGCACGTCGTTATCCAGAGCACACACGCCTATTTGGTAAAGTTACCAACATTGCAGATTATGGTTGTTTTGTTGAGATCGAAGAGGGTGTTGAAGGTCTGGTTCACGTCTCAGAGATGGATTGGACGAACAAAAATGTCCACCCATCTAAATTGGTGCAGCTCGGTGATGAGGTTGAAGTTACCGTACTGGATATTGATGAAGAGCGTCGTCGTGTATCTTTAGGCATGAAACAGTGCCAAGCCAATCCATGGGATGAGTTCTCCAGTAATTACAAAAAAGGTGATCACATCACTGGTAAAATCAAATCCATTACCGATTTTGGTATCTTTATTGGATTGGATGGAAACATTGATGGGCTGGTTCATCTATCAGATATTTCATGGGATGAAGCAGGCGAAGGTATTATTCGCGATTATAAAAAAGGACAGGAGATCGAAGCGGTTGTCCTCTCTGTTGACCCAGAGCGTGAGCGTATTTCGCTGGGTGTTAAGCACCTCGATAAAGACCCCTTCTCTAGCTACGTTGGTGCAAATGCCAAAGGCAGCATTGTAAAAGGTGTCGTGAAAGAGGTTGATGCCAAAGGTGCCGTTATTACTTTAGAAGAAGGCATTGAGGGCTATTTGCGTGCTTCTGAATTGTCTCGTGATCGTGTAGAAGATGCGCGCTCAGTATTGAAGGAAGGTGAAGAGATTGAAGCCAAGTTTCTTGGTGTTGATCGTAAAAATCGTACCATATCACTTTCTATCAAAGCTAAAGATGTTGATGAAGAGACATCAGCTATCAAAGGCTATGCTTCTGCAGCTAGCGCTGGAAAAGCAACTCTGGGTGATCTATTAAAAGAACAAATGGGCGATAAGGGTTAACGACTCTTAATCCCTAAGTGGCTAAATAGTGCATGGGGCAGCTTTGCTGCCCCAATATGTCTAGATGGGGAAATTTTGAAGTGACGAAATCAGATTTAATTGAAGCCATTGCCAAGCAGCAAAGCCACCTCGCATCTCGTGATGTTGAGCTTGCGGTTAAATGTGTTCTTGAACAAATGAGTCAGGCATTGGCTTCTGGTGAACGCATTGAAATTAGAGGCTTTGGTAGCTTTTCGTTACATTATCGACCACCAAGAATGGGGCGTAACCCAAAGACAGGTGATTCAGTTGCTTTATCTGGGAAGTATGTGCCACATTTCAAACCTGGCAAAGAGTTGCGTGAAAGGGTAAATGAAAAGGCTGGCCAGGCATTGTAACCTAGCTTAAAAAATCAAGCGGTTAAATTGATACTATTTGGAATGTTGGTATCTTTATTATGAATAAGACGGGGAGTTGCTGAAAAAACGATCTGATTATATGGCAATTTACTAAGTTTTGGTTGCCTTGCATATATTATCCCCTCCCATTTTATAACTTTCACTATAGGATTCTCCCTCCCTTCTCTGGTTTGCTGTGAGATATATACCTCTGCTGTAGTTGACTTATTTTTAAACACTTGACCACAAATCTTGTCATTTGTATCTCTATGCGCTATCCATTGTTCTAATTTTTAACCAAAGAGTGACTGTAGCTATAAAATCACTAGGCTGTAGTATTAGCGCTCTGGCTTATAATTTCACACCCCCGTTGGATTGCTAGGTAATTGGAGTGAGGTAATAATTTGTTGATTAGATCTATTTTTGCTGGAGTTGTATCGATGCTCTTTTCCGGCCTGTTGTGGGCAGAAACTGGGGTGGCTCATCTTGATGCTTTTCTTGATAACCTGGGTACGTTGCAGGCTAAGTTTGAACAGTCTGTATTAGATCAATCGCACAATCAGGCTGACCGTTTTCAAGGCGTATTTTATTTACGTCGCCCAGGCCAGTTTCGCTGGGATTACAGTGAGCCTTATGAACAGCTGATTGTGGCAGATGGTGATCGGATTTGGCTCTATGATGGTGATTTAGATCAGGTCAGCCAACGCTCACAAGAAGCAGCGTTAAAAGGTACACCGGCACAATTGCTAAGTGATGCCACGCCTGTTGAAGAGAGCTTTGAGGTCATTGATATTGGTAAAAGCCAGGGTATGGCTTGGGTAGAGCTTATTCCACGTGATAAAGAGAGTCAGTTTGTGCGTATCTTGCTGGCCTTTGTGGGTAAGGAGTTGCGCCGTATGGAGATGGCAGATCAGTTTGGTCAAGTTACTCGATTCCAATTTTATGATATTCAGCGCAACCTGGTTTTATCGGATGATCTTTTTGAGTTTGTTCCGCCAGAAGGTAGTGATGTTTATGGCGAGTAGGCAGCGGTATTGTACCTATGGTTGATGATCTGTTTACGGCTACTAAGCTGAAGAGCTTAATGCGTCCACTAGCAGACCGAATGCGACCACAAAGTTTGGCTGATTTTTGCGGCCAGCAGCAGGTTGTTGCAGTAGGTAAGCCATTGTATGAGGCCATTGAGACGGATCATCTCCATTCAATGATCTTCTGGGGGCCGCCAGGCACAGGCAAAACAACCTTGGCAAGATTGATTGCGCACAGGTCAGATGCCTACTTTTTGAGTTTATCTGCTGTGTTAGCTGGGGTGAAGGATATACGCCAGGCTGTGGAACAGGCTAAAATTATTCGACAGGGAGAAAATAGGCCGACCCTTCTCTTCATTGATGAAGTGCATCGTTTTAACAAGGCTCAGCAGGATGCTTTTCTACCGCACGTGGAAGATGGCACCTTTGTCTTCATTGGTGCGACGACTGAAAACCCCTCATTTGAACTCAATAATGCCTTGCTATCACGAGCTAGAGTCTATGTTCTCAAGTCATTGAAGGCAGAGGATCTGGAGCAGATCCTAAAAAACGCACTCACTGATAAAGAGCGAGGGCTTGGTGCACAGGGTTTTCAACTAGAACCTGATCTGCAACAACTGATTGCTGAAGCCGCTGATGGTGATGCTCGTCGAGCCTTGAATCTGCTTGAGATTATTGCAGATCTTTCGGATGGAAAAGTAATTTCCAGAGAAGTGGTAGAAGAGGTGGTTACGGGAGGTGTACGCCGATTTGATAAGGGAGGTGATGCCTTCTATGATCAGATATCAGCGATGCATAAATCAGTGCGAGGGAGTGCCCCAGATGCTGCCTTGTATTGGTTTGCTCGTATGCTGGATGGCGGTTGTGATCCACTCTATATTGCTCGTCGTGTTGTGCGTATGGCCTCTGAAGATATTGGTAATGCAGACCCCCGTGCGCTGGCTTTATCTCTTAATGCTTGGGAAACACAAGAACGACTGGGTACTCCAGAGGGTGAATTAGCCATCGCCCAGGCGGTGGTTTATTTAGCATGTGCGCCTAAGAGCAATGCGGTTTACAGTGCATTTAAGAAGGCGATGGTGGTTGCTAAGCGTTCGGGTTCATTAGAAATCCCTATCCATCTGCGTAATGCACCCACAAAATTAATGGAGGATCTAGGGCACGGTAAAGCTTACCGATATGCACATGATGAGCCAGAAGCTTATGCGGCTGGTGAGTGTTATTTGCCTAAAGAGCTAGAAGGGCTTTCCCTTTACGAGCCGGTTGACCGAGGGTTAGAGATAAAAATCGCAAAGAAACTAGAGCATCTGCATGCACTGGATCAGGCGGCGAAAAAGGATTGACCGGCTTGTCTGCCTATCAAGATCTTGCCTTGGCATCCTTAATTTAATTTACGTTCAACAGCACTCAGTAGATCAATAATTTGTGTGGATAGGGGCGGGATCTTTTCATAGGCAGATTCGGCCTTTTGTATGTCCCCCAGCTCCTTAGCATTAATGACCTCTTTGATTAGCTTGTGTAGCTCTTCGTGTGGCACTTCTAATTGCTTCATTTCATCGATATGCCCAAATTTAGCCAAGCCTTCACTGTAATACCACTTGCCAAGTATGCAGTGTTTATGAGAAACAGCTTCATTCAGAGTCATGGATCTTTCCCCGTCGAGGTAGCTGCGCAGGCGAGTCTTCCATGCAAAATGTGCGGCTTTGGCCTTTGAAATATCGAAAGATTGACTCGAATCATCTAAATTAAATTGACTGATAAGTGTTTGGAGTTCCACTGCCAGGTGTGCCAGATTTGAGCTGGTCGCTGTTGTTTGGTGTGCAGCATCTGCTGTCTCGTTTGAGATTTGAGTAATATTAACTATATTACGGTTGATCTCTTCTGCTACGGAAGTCTGCTCGGCAGCAGCATTGGCAATCTGCAAATTCATATCATTGATAGCGGTTACTGCTTGAGTAATAGCTTCTAGTGATTGCCCTGCTGCTTCAGCTTGCGCTACGCTGGTGTTGGCTTGATCCTGCCCTATGTCCATAGCTTGTACGGCCTTATGTGCGCCATTTTGTAAGCGCTCAATGATGACCTTTATCTCTTTTGTTGCGTCTTGACTGCGTTGGGCTAGTTTGCGCACCTCATCGGCAACCACGGCAAAGCCTCGACCAGATTCGCCGGCACGAGCGGCTTCAATGGCGGCATTAAGAGCTAAGAGATTAGTCTGTTCGGCAATGCTTTGGATTACCGTAAGTACGGTGCCAATATTTTCGCTCTCTTGTTCTAAAGTGTGAATAGCGTTTGATGTATTCCTAACTTCTTGAGCTAATGTCTTAATTCCATTGACGGCTTCGCTAACAATATTTCGCCCTTTGGCGGCTTCATCATCTGCTATTTTGGAGGCGTTGGCTGCTTCGCTGGCATGCTGAGAAACCTCTTGGGCTGTTGCTGCCATTTCATTCATTGCTGTGGCGATTTGGTCGCTTTCCGAGTGCTGTCTGATTACGCTGTTGGTTGTTTGCTTGGTGATGATAGATAGCTCTTCAGCAGCAGAACTGACATTGGTTGATGATTTTAATACACTCTCTACTGTATTTTGAAATTCACAGACCATCTCATTAAAGTTTTTCCCCATAAGTGCAATCTCATCATTACCTTCTGCTTGAAATCGTAAGCTAAGATCTTTGTTATCACGCGCTTGAGACATTAATTTTGCTAATAAATTAATAGGCAGGCTAATGTTCCGTCCAAGCAATATGGTTGCGATTAAGGTTAATATGATAATAATCCCAGAAATAATAAGGGATAAATTGGAAAGCCATTCGGATTTTGCTTCAACTTCGGCACCGAGCACCTGTTTTGCCTCAGTAATAACCCCTTCTGTTTTATGCACTGATTGGCGCATCATCCCCATATAGCCATCTTTGGCTGTCAGCCCTTTCTCTTTTTCAGCTTCAACCAGTGCATGAAAAGCACTGTTGTAGAGTTTTAACTTTGCTTTAATAAGTTGTTTTGTATCAAAAGAAAAAGTGTTGTTATCGGCTAGATCTTGCAATAGTACGGTAATGTCCTTATCTAGTTTGCTGACATATTTAAGATCCATGCGTAACATGAAATCTTTTTCCCTGCGGCGAAGCATTAACATGTCTTTAAGTAGATTATTGGCACTTAATTTTTTGAGTTCGCCTTCAATCTCATGAACTGACTGACGGAGTTTTCCATAAAGACCATCTTTGGGGTGCAGTCCGATTTTGCGCTGGAAGGTGACGACTGAATCAAAGTGAACTTTATAAGTATTGAGGGCAAGGCTAAGTTGCTCGCTCCATTGAGCACCAATATTTAAATCCTTCAACTTTACTTTTAGGTCATTAACTTGCTGCTGAAGGGCTTTGAAATTTTGCGTAAAATGCTGGGTATATTTTAAATCTTTTCGGGCAAGAAAATCTTTTTCATTGCGCCGCAGAGTAAGCATACCGGTCTCTACTTGGCTGATAAGGAGGTGACCCTCATCAACCTTCTTAATTGCATTCATTGCATAGTGTTGAAATAGTGTCATTACAAGCATGGCAACGGCAATTAAGCCACCAAGAAGATTTAACTTTAATTTGATAGACATACATACCTCAGTAATTATTAGAACTTAAAACGGTACTTTTTAAATTATAGTTAATCCTAACTGTTTGTTATAAAAAGATATTTTTAGTTGCTGCTTTTATTGAAGCTTGTTTCTGTTTTAGATAGCGGCCAAGAATGTTAGTACTTAATGATTTAAAAGTGTTCTTTGAGTGGAAATGTACTGATATATGTTGATTGCAAGGTGGGAAATTGACGGAGTCAGAGAGTGGTGATTGCTGAGCTTTGTAAGTAGAGGTGTCCTTAAGTATTGTGAGCAGATGAGGCTATTTTTTGGCGGTTATTTGATACCAAAATTTCCCTACATACTCATGTATTG
>JAJRWL010000224.1 GCA_024276875.1 Gammaproteobacteria bacterium | reverse complement strand
CTATGGCCTCCAGAGTTTGACCCCAGGGCAAAAAAGCGGGCATATCCGCATGCACAATACCGACATTGCCTAGATCAGTCTGCACCTCAATGATATATGGCAAGGTTTGATAGAATTCCGCCATTTGTTGCAGTAATTCATCGGACACATCGTCAGCCCATTCTCCACCGTTTTTCATCCACATTTCATACATGCCGTAATCACGATTTTGCGTACCAATCAGCATTTCTTCGTGATTACCGCGCACCAAAAAAAACCAATGTTTTTTAACATAATCCAAAGCCAGGGCGCTATCTGGACCACGATCAATCACGTCTCCCACACACAAAATGCGATCACGAGACTCATCAAAATTCACTTCTTTGTAAAAAATATCCAACAAATGAAAATTGCCGTGAATATCCCCAACGACAAAATCTCTGCCCAGTTGATTTTTCAACAGTCTTAAGACCTTGTTATTACCAATATTTGGCATTCAATTCTGTTCCATGTGATCACAACGCATATCGCACTCAAAGTATCGACCAAAGACCCGTTTTTCTCAATCTTTAATCAAGAATTTAGTTCAAGTCCTTATATTAACCAGAGTATGGCAGCATATCTAGCCGTCTTGCCAATCGCAATAAATAACACCGACCAAATAAAAGACAACTTGAGCCATCCAGCAACAAAACAGAGTGGATCACCAATAATAGGCAGCCAAGAGAACAGCAAAATGGGGCTGCCCCAATGTTGTAGCCTGCTGATGGCAGTGTAATATTTTTGCGCCAACTGTCGCGCAGGGAAATGCCATATCCAGCAGCGACCCATGCCCCAGCTCAGCATGCCACCTAAGCTATTACCTGCCGTTGCGACAAGCAGTAGCATGGTGGCCGAATGGGTCTGGTTAGCTGCCTGATAAACCAGCAGTGCCTCAGAGCCGCCAGGCAGTAGCGTGGAGGAGATCAGCGCGCTGAAAAAAAGCACCCATAGTGGGTGATCAGTCATCTGTACACAAGGTTTTTTTCATATCAGGCTGAGAGTAATATATATTGTGATACAAAGTAAGGATCAAAAAAACGTATGAGTAAACATCAAACCAATGACCCACTGCATGGCGTAACCTTGGAGCAGATTGTTAAGTGCTTGGTTGAACATTATGGTTGGGACGGGTTGGGTAAGCGCATTGATATTAATTGCTTTAAAAGCAACCCCTCAGTAAAGTCTAGCCTTAAGTTTTTGCGGAAAACACCTTGGGCAAGAGAGAAAGTCGAGTGTTTATATGTTGCCGTGCAAAAGAGTATTTGGATTAAGCGGTAATGTTTAAAAGGACAGTTCTTGGCATGGTTGTTTAATAAAATTAAGGAGAGAGTTATGTCAAAAGTAATTTTGTCTTTGGATGGTGGTGGTATTCGTGGTGCAGCGACAGCGCAGTTTTTAACCATGGTTGAGCAGACACTACAAACGAATCATGAAAAATCGCTTCGTGATTGTGTTGATTTTTATGCAGGTACAAGCACAGGCAGCATCATCGCCTTGGCCTTGGCAACCACTAAAATGACCATGCCTGAAATTAGTGACCTGTATAATTATGAGACGGCACAACAGATTTTCACTGAGAACAGAGGGCTGTTTGAAATTGATGGTATCAATGCGCCAAAATTTGAAGCCGGCGGTAAAACAGAAGCTTTACGTGCCAGTTTTGGTGATGCAAAAATAAATAATATACCGAATGGCAAACACGTTTTGGCGATCACCTATGCGATAGAGAAACGCAAGCCTGTCGTGGTGAAATCAACAAAGCAGATTTACTTAAACCAGTATGCCTATCAAGTGGCAGATGCTTCAAGCGCTGCCCCCACCTTTTTTCCTACTAAAGAGTTAGAGCTTCCTCCAGAGCAGGATGAGTATTGGCTTATTGATGGTGGCGTGATAGCCAATAACCCAACCATGTGTGCCATTGCTGAAGCGAAACGTGCTTGGCCTGAGGTATCTATAGGTGAGATGCGAGTACTGTCCGTTGGTACAGGTTTTATGACCAAGAAGATTAATGGTCCGGCCTCTCAAAAATGGGGTGGTTTGCAGTGGATGACAAAGGGAAAGATTATTGAAGTACTCTCTGACGAGCGTATTGTGGCCTATCAAAGTATGACCATACTGGATAATGGAAAATATATTCGGGTAAATGCAAAGCTTAAAGAGCAGCCTGGGTTATCCAATCCCCCTGATGATGCGATGGATGATGTCAGTAAAACGAATATTAAAAAGCTTAAGGCGCTGGGTGAATTCTGGTTTAAGCAGTATGGCGCAGCAACGGTTGATCTGTTGTTGGGTACATATACTGGGCCATCGCTTGACCGGATTGATCCAAAGACAGGAGAACCAATAAAACAGGGTTAGCGCTATTTGAATGCAGAGACACAGTTCTTGTGTCTCTGCATGTGGAAATTATGTTGAGGTCGATGTCATGGAAGTAGCACCATCATTTGATACTGAGATTACTAAAGAGGCGTTGGTCAAGCTGCCTCACTTGGCCATTGTTGCCTTTGCTGCGCGGGTGGCTTGGCGGGTGCTGCCTGCTACGATTGGGTTAAAGGGAAAGGGTGACCGGGCGGCAGTGGTAGCCGCTTTATCGGCAGCTGGATTGTTTGCTATTGGGCGATCAGTTGATCGACATGTTTTGAATGCAACTAGAAAATCTGCAGCCGTCGCTTACGCTGTTGCCCATGCTGCCGCTAATGCTGCTGCTGCTGCCTACGTTGCCGTCGCTGATGCTGCCGCTTATGCCTACGCTGCTGCTGCTGCTGATGCTGCTGCTGATGCTGATGCTGGTGCTGGTGCCGCCGTTAAGCAGGCCAATCAGCAAGATCTGACTTGGTTGTTAAACTGGAGCTCAGAGAACCGCTTAGCAGAAGATATGGTGAGGTCAGGTTTCTTTGATCGCCCATTGTGGGAAGGTCAGGATGAGGACTATATTCCAAGGGCTTGGATGGATGCCACAGACCGCTGGAGTAAATCAGTGGCCGATATGGGGCTGGAGTGGCTGGCATAGATGTATCAGAATACTATCTATGGCAAGTCTCCCGACTGGGATCAACTCAATCGATTCCTTGGTCAATGGTATGCCGACTACCAAGCCAAAGAGGATGAGCAAAAACGCACCCGAAAAACAACTACTCAAAAAGCTACATCCAAAAAATCAGCCCCGAAAAAAGAGAAGATAACGCCTTCTCAATCAGAGAAGGAGGGTGACCCGGCTTTAGCAAAAGAGCCTGATCCCATGCTGATTGCCGGTGGGGTTGTCACCGCCGCAGTGGATGCGCCTTCAGCTGAAGATCACCTGGGGCGCAAGCCATTGGTCAAAACCCTGGCGGCCATGCTGGCCTCTCCGGAACAAAAACGCCCGATGACTATTGCCCTGTTAGGTGATTGGGGTTCGGGCAAATCCTCGGTTATTCTGCAAATAAAAGAGCGGCTTAAAATGTTGGCAGAGGATAAGCAACACAACCGTTACCTGTTTGCTGAATTCAATGCCTGGGAATATGAACAGACCGATAATATTCAGGCGGGGCTGGCGCAGGAGGTGGTGCGGGGTTTAACAGAGGGAATGGATGGGTGGGCAAAGTTGCGGCTCGCTATTGATAATGCAGCGGCTCAACATGGATGGGATTTCTATTTTACAGTGATGGGGCTGTCGGTGACGGCGGTGCTCGGCATCTTGGGGGTGTTTAATTTAGATAAGCTGGAAACACTTCAGCCAATGACCCAATCAGTATTGGGCACAGGTGGTGCAGCGGTGCTGATCTTTACGCTGGCTCGTACCTGGCAGCAGACGCGCCGTTTTTTGGAGCATCCACTGGCAGAGAAAATGAGTACCTATCTGCAACTCCCCAACTATGGCAAACATCTGGGCTTGGTTCCGATAATCCGCAAAGAGATCAAATCACTCTGTAGTGCGCGATTGAAAGAGGATGAGCGATTGTTGGTTGTGGTGGATGATCTGGATCGTTGTAAGCCAGGCTATATTACCGAGACGCTAGATGCCATCCGTTTGGTCATGAATCTGAATAAAGTGGTGGTGATTGTGGCTATTGATGATCGCATCGCTTTTCAAGCGGTGGCGAATCACTACAAGGGATTGGCAAGTGATGCCAGGCGCAGCAAAGAGGAGATTGCGCGTGACTACCTGGGCAAGATCATTCAACTGCCGATCAATCTTTATAAACCCTGGCCTAATGAGGTGAGTGCATTTATAAAAAATCATCTATTTGAAGTGGAGAAGGCAATAGAGGGTGCTGTTACAAAAAACAGAGAGGATGCTGGAAATTACAAGATTAACCCCCTAACACCACCGACCAATGATCCACCACCCAAGCCAAGTGCCGTTGTCCGTAGATTGCTGGATGAACAGGGGATTGATCCAAATGCGATTGCAGGGACGGGGCAAAATGGGCGCATTCGCAAAGCCGATGTTCTTTTGTACCTGGAAAAACAGGAGCAGGCGGATAAGAAAAAAGAGGCCCAGTTGCCGGATTCTAATGCTTCAACAGCACAATCTGGGGCGACTGAAGATCTTAACAGACTGATGAAAGATACAGCTTTTGAGCGGGATCTATTTGCCAAATTGGCAGATTCAATGCGGTTTCGTAATCCACGTCAGTTGATCCGCTTGCGTAACTCTTACCGGCTATTGAAGGGATATCGTCACAGTTGCAAAGGCAGTGACTTGGATCAAGGGTTGGTTGAGTATCTAATGCACGGTCTCTTTTGGTATGAGTACCTGTATCAACGTACAGAGCAGGAGCGATCTTCGGATGAATTGAGGGTTTGGGAGTGGCGTAAAAATCCGAAGTGGGAAAAAATAGCTGCTGGCCGTGAAGATAATCCCCCAGTGGTAATTATTGCTCGTTGGTTACATAAGGTCATAGCAGAAGAGGATTGGGATATTGAATACCCTAATCTGATGCATACGGTAGCAATGGTGGTATTGCCCAATGCGGAGATGGGGCTTATTTTAAAACGGGTTCAAGCAGATGATGCCTTGAAAAAACGATCAACGGATAGCAATTTTTCACTTGACCCTTGGGGCTAGTTAAATGGCATTTATACAAGAAAATATTTTACTGGTGCTGGGTATTACGGGCACTGTTTTAACGCTTGTTGGCTCTATCATTGGTGCGATTGCCAAGCTACAGAAAACCAGTTTCATTTTGATGGTGGCGGTTGCAGCCTGTGCCATTGTTACGGCTCAACAGATCATCGCCTACAATGAAACACAGCAGCAAGAGGCACTTGAAGATAGTCGTCGCCAGCAGCAGCAACTGCTGGAAGAGTCACGTGGTATTCTGATTGAAAATATCAAAAAAAATGTGATTCAAACGCGTATCACGGTTGAAGGTATTGCAGCCAAACTGGAATCAGCGCCACTGGATAAGCTGGGTATGGCGCTGGTCTCTGTTGATGATGACCCCAGCCGAGAGGGTTTGGGTCGGATGCTTGCTTATGGCAAGGGATCGGCAGGTATGTGGAAGGGATATGCCGATTGGGTGGGGGAGGTTGCTAACCTACCGGATAGGCGTGCTTGTCTCTCTGTGACTATCAATGCGGGGCATCACTATGTTACGGGGATGTTGCTGGCCTATCTTTATACCTCAGATGTAACCCGAAAAACGATTAAAAAAGTGATTAGTCGTAATGGCTGGAGAGGGTTTCCTGATGCAGGATTCATTGAAAAATATGGCCTGGCCACCCAAGGGGTGCAATGCCTGCTGGTATATGATGAAAACAGGGATCACCTGATTGGTTTTGCTAATGCCAGCCAGTTTGCCAATGAGTTGATGGCCTATCAACAACGAGGATTGAGTGATCTGGCTCAGGCCACACTTAATAAGCGTCGCACTGATGTTGGTCAGCTCCAGCAGCGTTTTCCATCCATCTCAACGAGTGTGTTACCCAGTGTAGAAACCAAACAGCTGGTTCAACGTATGCTTAAAAAGCAGACGGCTGAGGCGGTGGTATTAAAAGATAGGCAACCGTATCTTTTACAGCTGGAGAAGATTATTAAATTAGCAGTGCAGTAAAAGTTAAAATAGATGGCTAGTGGCTCATGCGGAAAGTTATGTAATTAATTCACTTTAGGTAAACCACCGCCTCTGGCGGTGAGACTCGAAAAGGCTCTGCCGTTCCGGCGTGCAGAGAAGATAATGGCCTCTCTTTGAACCGGCAAGTTCTATAGGAGGTCATTATGAGAGAGTGGCAAAGCCAAGTTCACGTTAAACATTATTGCAGATATCATGTTGTATT
>JAJRWL010000223.1 GCA_024276875.1 Gammaproteobacteria bacterium | reverse complement strand
GAATTTTGATCGCCTGCGACATGTTGCAGAGCGAGCTGAGCTGGGCGAAAAACATGAAATATTACTAGCCGTTACGATTCCAGAGAAATCGGGCAGCTTTAAAAAATTCTGTAAAACATTGGGACAATCAAATATTACTGAGTTTAACTATCGTTATGCGGATGACAAACAAGCTCATGTTTTTGTTGGCATCGAGCTGGATGGCCAAACCTCTAAGAGTGATGTTATCCAGCGGCTTGAATCCAATAAATACATCGTCATTGATATGTCAGACAATGAAATTGCCAAACTGCATGTACGCTATATGGTCGGTGGCCATGCCAATAAAGTAGAGAATGAACGACTGTTTCGTTTTACATTTCCTGAACGCCCAGGCGCACTTTTGCAATTTTTATCATCTATTGGCAAGCACTGGAACATCAGCATGTTTCACTATAGAAATCATGGCGCAGCCTATGGCCGAGTATTGGCAGGCATTCAGGTGCCGGAGGCAAAGAGTGTTGAATTTCAAGAGTTCTTAAAAACTTTTGACTATCGCCATCAAGAAGAGACTGACAACCCAGCGTATCAGCTATTTTTGAATTGAAGCCAATAGAAGAAGCATTGCTAATTTAGGGTGGTTTTTGAGCAATCTCAAGAGTTCAGGATATTTTTAATTTCATCCACATCCATTCCAAACATATGAGCAATATCAATAATCGATAACCCTGATTTTTTGACTTGCTTTATCATATTGCATCGCTCCTCTTCTCTGCCTTCTTCTCTGCCTTCTTCTCTGCCTTCTTCTCTGCCTTTCTGTTGAGCCAGCTGGATTGCGCCTCGCTGATCCTGAATGAAAATTTCTCGACGCTCTTGATCATCCAGCTCTTCGGACGTAAGCGCTGCTTTATTGGCCAGCTCAAGTGCATGTACAATGGACGCTTCAACTTTTAAAGAGCTAGGAACGGTTTCAAAATCATCTGCATGTTTCAGAAAGTAATACCAGCGATCCAGAACCGTATCTAATTCATCTTCTGTTTTATTAAACTTCGGCAACTCTGCAAATACGAGCTCAAGATCATCATTATAAACTTCACCTTCATCGGCTCTGAGTTTAAACTTGTTTGAAACCGCTTCCATTTCCGGAAACATTATAAAATCAGTAATTGTAATGGCGATCACATCCGTCAGCAGGTGATAATCTTCACCGCTGCCCAGTTGAGATGCATAGGCTTTGCAAGCGTTGTACAGAATTCGTTTCTCAAATCCTGCAACATTCAGCACCTGCATTTCAATAATATAGATTTTTCCTGTTTCGTTTTTAGCTCTTACGTCTAGATAGGTATCTTTCATGCCTTTTATTTTAGGTGCCAAATAAGGATCAAGTATCGTGACTTCCATCAAACGATAAGGTGATTTCAATTCCAGCAGGGCATTTAGAAAACTCAATAAAATATCCTGACTCTCTTCTGATCCGAATATTTTTTTGAACGCAAAGTCTGTTTTGGGGTTTAAAAATTTCATAGTTCTATTTTACGCCCGATTTTTTTTTGCTACAACTCTCTGAAACACAAAGCCTGCTTTTCGATTTCAGAAAGTCTAAGTTGGTTTTTGTGAAATATGGGGAGTATTATGAAAGTGATTAAATGAGGATTGGTCAATTCAGGTGGTGAAAGGTGCAACTTTGGATGATCTTTCGCCAGAGGCAATTGCTGCTGCCAGGAATAATTTCAAAAAGAAAAATGTTGAGTTAGCGGCTGAGATGGATGACTGGAGTGGCGAGGTTTTTCTAAACAAGGCAAAACTGACGATTCAAGGCAAGATCACCCGTGCCGTGTTGGTGCTGCTGGGTAAACCAGAGTCTGATCACTTTTTAACACCCGCAGTGGTTACTTTAAGCTGGATTCTCAAAGATCATGATGGCCTGGAAGAAGATTATGAACACTTTTCTGCGCCGTTATTGCTTGCGGTGAATCGGCTGTTTGCCCGTATTCGCAATCTTAAATACCGCTACATGGCAGATAGCACGCTGTTTCCGGAAGAGGTGAATAAATACGATGCCTGGGTTATTCGTGAGGCTCTGCACAATTGCATCGCTCATCAGGACTACCAATTAGGTGCGAGAGTGGTGGTGGTGGAGTTTCCAGACCGGCTGGTATTTTCCAACAAAGGAGGCTTTATTCCGGGTAATCTGGAACGGGTGATTAGCTTGGATGCTCCGGAACCTTACTACCGCAACCGTTTTTTGGCCCAAGCGATGGTGAGCCTGAATATGATTGATGCGGTGGGTAGTGGCATTAAAAAAATGTTTGTCGTGCAGCGCCGTCGTTTTTTTCCCATGCCGGATTACTGCATTGAGCCAGATGGCGTGATGGTGACTATCTATGGTCGAATTGTGGATGAGCGCTTTTCAAAGCTGCTGGCAGCAGACTCTGAGCTGTTGTTACATGATGTGATTTTGTTGGACAAGGTGCAGAAGGGCTACCCGCTAAGCGATTATGAAATAAAAACCCTGCGGGATAAAAATCTGATTGAGGGGCGTAAACCCAATCTATTTGTGTCGGCCAAAGTGGCGAGTGCAACAGGACAAAAGGCGGCTTATACCAAGCAGAAGGCCTTGGATCAGCAGTATTATCTAGACATGATTCTTAAACTCATTGAGCAGCATGGGGAGGTGGAGCGAGCAGATATTGATGAGTTGTTGTGGAAAATGCTTCCCGATTTTTTGGATGATAAACAACGCAAAAGCAAGATTAACAATCTTCTGAGTGAGCTTTCAATGCGGCAGGGGAAGATTCACAATATTGGTACACGTAGCCAGCCTAAGTGGGTGTTGACAAGGGGTTAACTTTATTAATTAAACAAGCCTTCTAAGAGATTTGTTTATGAAAGAAAACCACATAACCAATTGTTTTTTATGTTTAATAGTTTTTTTTGTGGGAATTTAAAATTAAAGGAAGACTATAAATAATGGGCTATGGGAGTCGGTGCTTGGTAGCTCAACTTTAAACTTGTTCTTCATTCTTCTTTTCAATAATACGATACCCCATTGCCCGATAGCCACGCTGGCGTTTATCCCACATTCGCAAGAACACTGGATGCCCAGTATCGACAAAGTCAATAATTCTCACATCGGTCTTGCTGGCATGTTCACGATGCAGCCGCCCAGCATATTGTTGTAGCGTGCCTTTCCACGAGATCGGCATGGCAAGTATCAATGTATCGAGTGGTGGATGATCAAACCCCTCTCCTACCAGTTTGCCTGTTGCCAATAGAATGCGTGCTGCTCCGACTCAAAGCAAATCGGTTCCTAAAAAGAGAGAGGAAAGCCTATGGACAACGTCAGGTTAAAGCCATAGTCTTCGCCTCTTGTGAAAACAATCTATGGGAGGACTCCCTTGAAGCGATTATTAACATCCGGCTTAATTTTGTTTGCGGCGGTTTGTCAGGCTGAGTCGGCAACTGAACTGGAAATAGAAAAATGTGTGTTATCTATGCCCGGCTCCACTATTACCGCAGTGGCTGAATGTGGCTGGCTTACAGTTTTAGAAAACCCGAAGGATCTTGGTGGAAAAACCATTCGTTTGCATTTTGCCCTGGCACGGGCATTAAACCCTAAGTCGGATAGCACGCCGATTTTCTTTTTTGCTGGAGGCCCAGGTCAGGCCGCATCAGAGCTTTGGGTGCAGTTGGAAGGGCCACTTTATAAACTCCAGAAAAACCACGATATTATACTGATGGATCAGCGAGGCACTGGAGCTGCTTCTACTCTGAAGTGCGAACTTGATGACCAGAGCATTGATTTACGAGTTGATTATGGGAAGATAGCCGCCCAAACGCGTGAATGTCTAACCAAAGTCGAAGGTGATCCGCGCTTTTATACAACCACTATTGCCATGGCCGATTATGAACAGCTAAGGCTTGCTTTGGGCTATGAAAAAATAAACCTTATGGGGGTTTCTTACGGTACTCGCGCCGCTATGGAATACTTGCGCCGGTATCCTGATCAGGTACGCAGCATCGTTCTTGACTCCATAGTCCCCCCTGAACTGCTGCTTGGAAGTGAGCACTCTATTAACCTTGATCAGACTATGGAGAATATTCTGACAGATTGTTTGAATGATAATAGCTGTGCGAAATATTTTCCTGCGGTTAAAACCCAACTACAGCAATTAATAACAAAGGCCAGAGCTAAGCCACAAATTCTGGTCGTTGATGATCCTTTAACTGGCGATCCGATTGAATTGGAAGCTAATATTGAATTGCTTGCGCTGGCCTTGCGGATGCTTTCTTATAATAGCCAGACACAGGCAATGTTGCCTTTCTTGATTGCTGATACTGTTAATACAGGCAGCCACAAGCGATTAGTATCACAGGCATTGATAGCGGCCTCCGGGATGGAAGGTATGCTCAATCACTGGATGGAGCTATCAGTTATTTGCGCTGAAGATTACCCACTTATGCAGCCGCGCCCACAAGACGCGACAACTATTCTGGGTGAGGTGATGTATAAGGTATTGCTAGCCCAATGTGAAATCTGGCCACGCGGCGTAGTGCCAGATGATTTCCATAAACCGTTCAAATCTGATGTGTCAGCTCTGTTGCTCTCGGGGGAGTTTGACCCGGTTACCCCTCCACGATATGCAGATCAGGTAGCCAAACAGTTTAGTCGGCACAGCAATCTGGTGGTTAAAGGACAAGGTCATAGCGTGGCTTTTTCTAAATGCACCAGTGATATTGTTACTGAATTTATAACTAAAGCCGACCCTAAAAACTTAGATACCAGCTGCCTTGAACAACAGGATAGGTCACCGTTTTTTATTAATATTATGGGGCCTACACCATGATTTTTATAGAAAATCTAAAAAAATCATTCGGCAAGATCGAGGCGGTTCGCGGAATTAGCTTCAAAGCCGAAGACGGCCAGATTACCGGCTTACTAGGCCCCAATGGTGCTGGCAAGACCACCACATTACGGATGCTCTATACCTTGCTTAAACCTGATAGCGGCACGATTCTTATTGATGGGGTGAATCCACATCAGGAGCCTATTGAAGTCAAACGAAAGCTGGGTGTGGTGCCAGACAGCCGGGGTTTATATGCCCGTTTGAGCGCGCGTGAAAACATTCGCTACTTCGGACAGCTACACGGGGTTAAAACCAAGGAGATGGAAGAACGGATTGAAAGTCTGACTGATATCCTGGATATGCAAGATTTTATTGACCGCCGTACCGAAGGTTTTTCGCAGGGGCAGCGGGTGAAGGTAGCAATTGCCAGGGCGATGATTCATCAACCGCAAACAATTTTGCTGGATGAGCCAACCAATGGCTTGGATGTCATGACTACCCGGGCATTGCGGAAATATTTGTTGACCCTTAAAAAAGCCGGACATTGTGTGGTGCTATCAACCCACATAATGCAGGAAGTTGCCGCCTTGTGTGACCACATAGTAATAATTGCCGGTGGTAAGATTGCCGCAGAGGGTAGTGCCACAGAGCTATTACAGCAAAGCGGTTATAACAGCCTTGAAGATGCTTTTGTCAGCCTCATTGGCAGCGCTGAAGGTTTATTATCATGAGTGGCTGGATCATTGTATTTAACAAGGAAGTAAAAGAAAATTTTCGGGATCGACAAGTAATTCTTACTTCGTTAATACTTGGCCCACTGCTTGGCCCAGTTTTATTCGTTCTAATGTTTATCTTGATGGCCGACTCAACCTCCAAACGCCAGGATAAGCCTCTGGAAATACCCGTGGCAGGTCAGCAATATGCTCCCAATCTGGTGGCATATCTACAGCAGCAAGGAGTAATTGTTGAGGAGGCTCCCGCTGATCCGGAAGCTGCGGTTCTAGCCAGAAACAAGGACCTCGTATTACGTATTCCTGAGTCTTTCATAGAACAATGGGAGAATGGGCAGCCAGCGGTGCTGGAAGTAATTGTTGATGAATCCAGACAGCAGGATAGACTTGCCAGTAGGCGCTTAAAGCAACTACTGAATACATATTCTCAACAGTTAGGTATATTACGCCTACAGCTACGCGGAGTTTCTTCACAGGTATTAAGTCCGGTTATGATTAAAACTGTAGATCTATCAACAGAAACATCATGGGCGGCCGAAGTATTGGCATTTTTACCCTATTTTTTGATGATAGGAGCTTTTGTTGGCGGCATGCATCTGGCAATTGATGCCACTGCGGGTGAAAAAGAGCGTAAATCACTCGAGCCACTGTTAATCAATCCGGTGCCCCGCTGGCAAATCATGGCGGGTAAGTTAATGGCCACTTCTTTCTTTGCTGGGCTATCAGTGCTTTTAACTATTCTGGCATTTCGTTTTACGGTGCAGTTTTTACCGGCTGATATGCTTGGGGTCTCCATTGAGATCACCACACCTATGGTTGTTGGCATGTTGGTGGTTCTTTTACCAATGGCGATACTGGCATCAGCATTTTTGACCG
>JAJRWL010000222.1 GCA_024276875.1 Gammaproteobacteria bacterium | reverse complement strand
TGGAATAAATATTTCAGGATGCTTTGAAAGATAGCTAGCCAAGGCCGTAGTTCCTGCCTTTGGCGCACCAATAATTAGAAAATTTGGATAGACCTTCTCGTGTCCCATTACTATTTAGCCTTTTAATTTCTTAATCTATGAATAACCCAGCTTCATGAGATATTGTTTAAGATAGTCATCAAGTAAGGCTTTCTCATCTGAAGATAAATATTGCTTCCATTTCTCTGTTACAGGCTTTCGAACCATTTTTGCTGCCGCCACATGATCGGCTTGATTTGCATCTATTCCCGCCCACTCGGTAATTGTTTTCAATGTCTGTACAGGATCATCCATCAATGCCTCATAGCTGATTTCAATCCGCCTATCCTGCGGGATGTAAGATTTTAAACCGTCCTGCGCTGCTTCAATTGACATGCGCCATTGCAAAGCAGCAAGAGCAAGCGGTGCCAGACAGGATCGATCTTTTTCTATCCCAGGATATCTTGCCCCCCACAAAGCAGGTTTATCCGATAACAGTGTTTGAATAACCTCCTCTCCCTTCCTAACGGCATAAGGTAACCATCCAGCTGGCGGCAAATCCCCATATTTAATGCGACGAATTAATTCAGGAAAGCGCTGAATAAGATACCGCACTCTATGACTCAGTTGTCTCTTATCCAGAGCACTACCAATCTCATCTTGTACCTTCTCGCCAAAGAAGGCGCGATAAGATGAGTAGGCAGCGGCTCGCCCATCACGCATGATATGCACGTATCTGCTTCCAGGAAATATCTGATCAACAAAGCCTATGCGGAAGCAATTAGAGGGCGTTTTCTCTATTAACCAAGGTGTCATTTTATTTGCTGCTATTTTATTGAAATAGCGTTGTATGTAGGATCGTACCTTTGGCGTGGCATCTTCAGGATGACGAACATCATGCCGCCTCCAATATGCCCCATATGTCCATACATATCTCTTTTCATCGACTCTAAATGTTTCAGAATACCTGCCCAACAGCTCTGCTAAAAGTGTTGTTCCTGATCTGCCTGCACCAATTACAAACAGCATATTGAGTTTTCTATCCTGCTTCACTACTTGCCCCTCATTATTATCATTGTGATGATTTTACCTCTGCTATCCAGCAATCACTCCGCAATATATGCATCTTCCATCTCTTATCTTTAGGGGGGGAGGAACACAATAAGTCATCTAAAGTTAATTGCTACGCGCAAGTTATCATGATCAAAATACCTTACACAGGTTTAATAGAAGCCGTTCAAACAACCATTAAGCATATACAAGTTCTTCAACTGCTCGACCTATTGCGTCACAGAAACCAGCATGTGTGTGCCACTCCGATAAACGATCCTTCATCTGCTTAACCATTAACACACCCGCCTCACCCTTTGCGGCTTTTATTGCTTGTTTCAGCTCTTCTATTGAACCCGTGCTCAAAATAAATTGTTTAGGGAACTTGTACTCATTTAACCAACCGGCACGCCATGCAATCACAGGAATACCTCTAGATATGGCTTCAAGAAACACGAGCGGTACACCTTCATAGCGCGATGTGATTAACAAGATATCTATCTCATCTTCCATTAACTGCGCTACTTCCGCTCTTGTTCGATTTCCTAAAATTTGAATCTTTTCCCTTAATGCTCCCTTACTGCACTGTAACTGCAATTTATGCATGTCTGGCCCATCACCCACAAACAACCACTCAGCATTTAATCCAGATTCTATGCATCGTTGCGCTAAATCAACAGCCCGATCCTGTCCTTTTTGCCGAAAATACACTCTTCCTACTACACCAAATCGAATAGAACAGGCATCATTCGAAGCGTCTCTTTCATCGTTCCAACTTACCACCCCATCTCTATTATCCTTTGATGATTCCTCAATAGGATTTCGGACAATTTTTATTTCACTGCGAGTAAAGCGTAAAAGCAGCTCCTTTTGCCATTGGCTAATCGTAATAAATGCATGAGGAATTTGATAATAAAACCGATCAATACAATCTCTTATAATTGAAAATTTAGCACCAACTTCTCTAAAGGTATACGCCATGGGCATATATGAGATAACTTTTAACCCTGCAAATCGGCCTGCCAATAATCCCTTTATTCCAAATTCCACATCACCCTGCGACACAATGAGCGCATCAGGTTGAATGTCACCCAGTAATTTTTTCAAAAACCAAATATCAATAATCGATAGATTTCGAATAAATGGCATGGGTAGCTTTGTCTGCACAGGCACATATACAAACTCAACAGGATCAATAAGCAAGCTAGATATTTTTTTATTACCCGACAGAAAGGTAATTTTGTACCCTTTATCAGCTAATACACATGCCATATCTGCGGTGACACGTTCATGACCACCGATAATGGGAGAGTCTGTATAAAAAGCCAGGGATTTTCCATTCATTTATATAAAAATAATCCGCTTAAAAAAGCAATCAATAGAAGATGATTTGGCTGGTTTTTTTGAGAGTAAAAAAGCGGGCTAATTGATTACACTTCAATTTTGATAACTCACAAATAGTTAGAATCGTGGCAGCTTCATTTTGCGAAGCGTTTCTATAGCATGACCAAGATGAGACTGTAACTCTTTTTGTACATGGGCAACGACTTCACCTACCCCGCCCTGATTTTTATTTGGAGTCTGCTCTTCTGTCTCTTTTGAAAATTCAGGTAGACCCAAATCAGAGGCCGCTAAATCCTCTATTTCAGCTTTATCCATAGTCACTTCAAGCATTATTTCCGCTGTGATTTGTTGCTTCTCTTCTGCAAAGCCATATACCAGCGCTAAATCACAAACTCGATTAATAATTCGTGGTGTGCCATTACTTAGCATAAATGCCGCTTCACAGGCTTCATCATCAAATAAACCTGGATCACCTCCAGCAATGGCCAGACGATGTTTGATGTAGGCTTTTGTCTCTTCTTCATCAAGGCATTTTAAATGAAAGTCTACGGAGATACGCTGTGCAAATTGTTCCAGCTCAGGCTGCCTAAGCATGGTGCGCAACTCTGGTTGACCAAGAAGCACCATCTGTAAAACTTGATGCTTATCTGCATTAATATTGGAGAGCATTCGTAACTCTTCCATTGTTTCAACACTGAGGTTTTGCGCCTCATCAATCATTAGTACTGTGCGATGATTTTTTCTATATTCTTCAATCAGAAAATCATTAAAAGCTTGATAAAGCTCCACTTTGGTTTTATTTTTGTAGTCTAGCCCAAAGGCAAGCAACACCCATTGCAACAGCTCACCAAAGGATTTCTGGGCATTAGTAATAAGGCCAACTTTTACATTATCACCTAATTTATTAAGAATATGTCTAGAAAGTGTGGTTTTACCGCTGCCTATTTCACCCGTAATTACAGTGAAGCCAGCCTGACTCATAAGCCCATATTCCAACAAAGTCAGTGCTGTATCATGGCTTTTACTCAAATAGAGAAAGCTAGGGTCTGGTAATAATGAAAAAGGTCTTTCACTCAGACCATAATAGGCTTCATACATGATTAGTAATAATGCGCTGTAGTGCTGTCAGTGGATTTGTTTAATACAGTACCAATAATATTAATAGAATTTAGCAGTTCAACCGCTCGCTTTAATTCACCCTCTTGTGTGACTCCATCCTCCACAACAAGTAGTGCAGCATCTACATAGGGAGCAAATGCAATAACATCATCACAAGCCAATACAGGTGGAAGATCAAAAAGAACAATTCGAGAGGGATAACGGTTTTTTAGCTCCTCTACCAACTCAACCATTTTTGGAGAAGAGAGCGTTTCAGATGAGCTTGAAAAAACTTTGTGCCCCGGCAAAATAACTAAACGCTCAATACCTGGGTTAATTAAAATGCTGTTTAGTTCTACATCATTTAATAAATAATCACTAATACCCAAGCCAGAAGTATTAGGGAAATAGGTATGTAATTTTGGCCTTCGAAGATCCATATCAACAAGCAACACGGTGTGATTAACTTCACGCGCAAGACAAATTGCCAAATTAAGCGCTGTTAATGTTTTACCACAACCTTCTGTTGGGCTTGTGATAGCCAATGAGTTCCATTTATTAACCCGCAACCGTTGAAGAACTTGTGTTCGCAACACTTTATATGCAGCTGTTGCAGGATCATTTTCATCCATAGCAACAACGCGCATTTCATGTAAGATTTCTGGATGCATGGAGACAATGCTTGTCTCTGTGTATGTGATTTTCTCATCAGCCTTTGGCCCCTCATTATGCAGCATTGAAGATGCTCCATATCCTCGGGGCTGTTTCTGGCTGCGCGCCTTGTCCAGTGCTTGTTTAATTCGTTCCATTTTAGCCCACCTTTGATACGACAAACTGCACAATATTTAATTGCAATAAATCAGAATGGTGCTCTCTTTTGCAAAATCTCATGCTGTTAATTGCAATCATCCTATCCCACCCAAACGGCGAAGTATTGAAAACCAAAGTACATCAAGCGGCATGAAAAACAGGTGTATAAGGATACAGGCTCCTACAACAATGGATACCGCTAATGCTACAAAAATAAACTGGCGCAACATCTTTCGTCTACGGTCTGCCGCATTGGTTATAAGTGGAATAACAGCAAGAGGTGATATCCCAATAGCGTGCGCAACACCACGAGTACCATGAATTGAACTATCTAAAGTCTCAGCAGTTGCTACGATACCAATACCACCAGTCATAGAAAATATAAGCCCAAGAAACAGAATAGCCAAACGATTTGGACTCTCTGGTTCTTCTGGTAGTTGTGGAGGCTCAATTAATGAAAAACGCTCGCCTTTATTTTTCTTTTCTAAGGTTTCAGCAAGCTCTGCTTCCATTTGCTTTGCTTTAATCTCTTTATATTTAGTCAACGCATTATCATAATCACGCGTTAGATTTCTATACTCTTTCTCTACCTGGGGAGAGGCTGTAATACGCCTTTCATAATTATCTAATTTTGCTTCAAGCTCTTTTTTAGTTTTATGAAACGAAGATAAATCTGATTTTGCTGACTCCAGCTGCGCCTGTAGTTGAATATAAGGTGGATTATCTGGTTTAGATATCAGTATACCTTCTGGTTTTTCTTTAAGCAGCTCTTGGTCAAGAACCAGCTGCATACTATTAATAGAACGCTGTATTTTTTTTACATCTGGATGCTGATCTGAGTACTGCTCAGTTAACTCAACTCGCTGGGTATTCAAACCTTTAAGCTTGGTTTGAAGCTCAAGCGCCATGCCCTTTGGTTGAACCTCTTTCTTTAAAGCAGCAAGTTCTTTGCGCATCTTTTTTAAATCAGGATGGTTCTCTGCATAAACAGCAGCAGCTGTAATATATTTTGATTGTAAATCTTTTAAGCGATCTTCAGAGCTAAAAATTCGTTTACCATCTGATGAATAAAGCATGCTATTAGGCGCAATCAGCGCCAGCTCTGAGGTTAAGTAAATCTTTCGTTCTTCTAAAGCTCTAATTTGGCGCTGTGCTTCTGTTAATTCACGATCGGTACGTTCCATGAGTTGTAGATTAAGCTGTACAAGCTCTGGAAGCTGGTTAATATTCTTCTCTTTAAAATCAGCCAGTTTAGCTTCAAGTGCTGTAACCTGCTTATTGAGTTTGTTGGCTTCTTCACTCAAAAAAATGGATGCCTCACCAGCCAAGTTGCTACGCTGCTTAAGATTTTCATTTAAAAACAGTGATACCAGCTCATTAGCTACCTTTTGTGCCATAACAGAAAATTCATAATTAAATGAAATAGTAAAAGCGATAGTGGCGGATACAGGTTTGCCATGCTTGGGATCAACAACATCTGCTGTAATCATATCTACTGCAATGTTCTCACGCATTATTTCCTGCATCATCAACATACTTTCAGTCTGTAGCTCTTTCGCATAAAGACCAAATTGCTTAATAATGCGCTGTAGATTTTCACTGGTTATAACCCGCTGCTTAATAAGCTGAATGCGCTGGTCTGCATAGCTTGTTACTGTTGAGCGAACAAGGTCTGTTGGGATTTCCTGTTGTTCAATAAGGATAGTTGCTGCAGAGCGGTATGTAGGAGGCCACAATAGTGCTGCCAATACACTAATAGCTAGAATGACAAAAGTTGTGGCAACAAATTGAATCTTACGGCGTTTAAAGGCAGCGATATAATCACTCAGCCCCTTAATATCTTCTTCCATTATTTTTCCACCAAAAAGAAAAAATCTATTTTATTGTTCCACAATATTAATGTGGTGCTATTTACGCGCCTTATCACTACCATAGCCCTGAGGATGGCTTTGAAGGCCAAACGTATTTTACAGATAAAAATATTGCATTGGAGTCTGCCGCTAAATCACTAGCATCATACCGCTGGTATCTATAACGGTATGACCCTTCTACCAACCACCTGTGCGCTATTTTCCAACGTATTTTAGGCTGGATTGAATAATAGATACGATCATAAAATTTATTATCTTCATCAGCAGACGAATTTCGATAAACGGCCGTTACCAAATTTAAACTAAGGCGCTCATCAACCTGATAATCAGCTTCTAAAGAAAGCTGGTCTGTTATCAGTAAGGTACCTGAGCCACTTGGCAATACGCTACGACTAACCAGACCATTAACCATTGTCCGTTCAAAAATGCGTCTAACATTTGCATTTAATAGGAACCCAGTATCAGTATTGTGGCCACCTATTTTAGACGTTTTGTATTCAGTAGTTGAATATCGCACACCAGCTCCAGCGCTCGCGCTAAACGTCTCTGAAAAATTGTGCTTAATGCCGATTAAAATACCAAGATCCTGAATTTCAGTTTTAGTACGATTAGAACCCTTATACAATGAAGAGGTCAACGTGGAGGATACAACTGTCTTATTATTCAATGAGTATAAGAGCATGGCATCCATGGACTGGTAAGTGTAATTTGAAAGCCCCGTGTTTTTTGCGTTTTTGTAGTCTGTATCAGTATGACTATAACCCAACTTAAGCGATGTGCGCTCAGAAAGAAAGTGTGTCCAAGATAGCGCAAAGTTCTTTTTTATTCGGCGCTTATGTGCCCACATCAAGCCGCTGCTTTGAATCTCACTCGTTAATGTGGAATCAAGTTTAACGGCTGTAATTAAAGTAAACTCATTACGTTGTGTACGATGAGCCGCATTAACACCAAGGTCAAAATTATTGGTGTTCAGGCCGTCCTCTCCAGAATACTTTTTAAGTGCTACTCCCCCTTTTAGATTAACGTCGCTAGTCTCTGTGCGTCGGCCTGCTTTTATCGTTCCTGCAAGTGTCATTCCCACAACTGAGTTATGGTCTCTGCTTGTAAGCCGTATATTATCGTCATAGGCATTGCGGAGACGCGCTGAAGATTCTGAATACCACTGTGCTGCATTTACTGCACCAGGAAAAGCAATTGCCAAGCCAATGAATATACCTAAATTGTTAGGCCGTACTACATTAATAATCCTACCTGCCATTTAAGGAACCACAACCACATCACCACTTTTAAGTAGTATGTTTTGTTCTAATTTTTCTCCCTTCTCTACTTCACCATAATTAAACATGATGGCCTGTAGTATATTATTAGATCGGCGTAAGATTTTAATCTTATCAACCTCAGCATAGGGTGTCATGCCACCTGCTTTACTGAGTGCCTGCATAACATCTATGGTGCTAATAAATGGAAATTCACCTGGCTTATTAACTCGCCCAAGTACATAAATAGTATTACCAACAATTTTCTTAAGACTTACTGTAACGACAGGATCAGGAATATAGGCCTTAAGTTTTTCAGTAACTTTGTCACTCAACTGTTTAATTGTGCGCCCTTCAGCAACAATATCGCCTACCAATGGAAAAGAGAGCCCGCCACCAGGCCGCACCAACACTTCACTCTGCATGCCCTCCTCTTTCCAGACTGAGATATCTAAAATATCACCTGGTTGCAATATATAGCCACCCTCACCCGCAATTGCAGGAGTTGATAGAATCCAGAATGCCAGCAGCATTCCAAATGAGACCAAACGTTGATAAAACATAGGGTTATTTCCGTGTTATTAAAGATGTATCATCTCTTGCTCAGAGACAGAACGACCCTTTATCGAGCCTTATAATTAGACCACAAGGATAGATGTTATTCCGCTTTATTTCAATAACTTATCTGCAGCCACTCTAGTTAAGAACAGAAATAACCCTTCCCCGAAAGACAACTAATACAGCCAATATCCAGCAACAAAATACTCAATATTACTCCATTAAGATAGCTTGCCTAAAGATTATTCCTACTACTTGAGAACAGGCATCCTTAAACTGATGCTAGCCATCAATGCGCTTGTATTTAATGCGGTGCGGCTGATCAGCATCGGCACCCAGTCGCTGCTTACGATCTGCCTCATAGTCTGCATAGTTACCTTCAAACCATGTCACTTTGCTATTACCTTCAAAGGCAAGTATGTGGGTTGCAATACGATCGAGAAACCAACGATCATGTGAGATGACTAATACGCAGCCAGGAAAATTAAGGATGGCTTCCTCAAGTGCGCGCAGGGTTTCAACATCCAGGTCATTGGTTGGCTCATCAAGTAGCAACAGGTTGCAGCCGCTCTTCAGCAGTTTTGCTAGATGAACACGATTACGTTCTCCACCTGAAAGCGTCCCAATTATTTTTTGCTGATCAGTGCCTTTAAAGTTAAAACGGCTGACGTATGCACGGGAAGCCATCTCAAAACGGCCAACGGTGATAATGTCAGAGCTATCAGATATCTCTTCCCATACGGTTTTCTTATCATCCAGGGCATCACGAGATTGATCGACGCAGGCGATCTGCACAGTGTCACCCACACGCAGCTCACCGGCATCCGGCTTTTCTGCGCCTGTCAGCATCTTGAACAATGTGGTTTTACCCGCACCGTTGGAGCCAATGATGCCGACAATGCCTCCCTTGGGCAGATTAAAGTTAAGATTTTCAACCAACAGCTGGTTACCAAAGGACTTTTTCAGATCAACCGCTTCAATCACCAGATCACCCAGGCGCTCACCAGGGGGGATGTAGATCTCATTGGTCTCACTGCGTTTCTGGAATTCTTGGGTCTGTAGTTCATCAAAGCGAGCCAGGCGTGCCTTGCTTTTGGCATGACGGCCTTTGGGGTTGCTTCTAACCCACTCCAGCTCATGCTTCATCGCCTTAGCGCGAGCCTGCTCACCCTTCTCTTCCTGCTCCAGTCGAGCCTCTTTCTGCTCCAGCCAAGAGGAGTAGTTGCCTTCCCATGGAATGCCATGACCACGATCCAACTCCAAAATCCAACCGGCTACATTATCGAGAAAGTAACGATCATGGGTGACTGCAACCACGGTTCCAGGATAGTCGTGCAGAAAACGCTCCAGCCAGGCGACCGATTCAGCATCAAGGTGGTTGGTTGGTTCATCCAGCAGCAGCATATCGGGCTTGGAGAGCAATAGTCGACAAAGTGCAACACGGCGACGCTCACCCCCCGATAGTTTGGTTACATCCGCATCCCAAGGTGGCAAGCGCAAGGCATCTGCTGCAACCTCCAGGGTACGATCCAGGTTATGGCCATCTTGCGCTTGAATGATATCTTCCAGCTTGGCTTGCTCTTTGGCGAGGGCATCAAAATCGGCATCAGGCTCGGCATATTCAGCATAGACCTCATCCAGTCGTTTCAGGGCATGAGTCACCTCAGCCAGCGCCTCTTCCACATTTCCGCGCACATTTTTGTCTGGATCGAGCTGTGGCTCCTGTGGCAAATAACCCACATTGATCCCCGGTTGCGGGCGTGCCTCGCTTTCGATTTCAGTATCCAGCCCCGCCATAATTTTCAGCAGGGTAGATTTGCCTGAGCCATTAAGTCCCAACACGCCAATCTTGGCACCAGGAAAAAAAGAGAGGGAGATATCACGCAAGATATGCCGTTTGGGCGGGACAATCTTGCCCACACGATTCATGGTATAGATGAATTGAGCCATAGCTTTGGTTTTAACTTAGAAAGAAGTAAACCGCAGAGCTTAGCTCTCTGCGGCAAATTAAAGTAATTATCTTGTCACTATTCGGCTGATTCCTTGGCCATAAATAGCCAGGTTTCGATCACGGTATCTGGGTTCAGCGAGACACTGGATATCCCCTGCTCCAGCAACCAGCGAGCAAGATCGGGGTGATCAGATGGCCCCTGACCACAGATGCCCACATATTTACCCGCATCGCGACAGGCCTTGATGGCCATCGCCAACATCTTCATCACCGCAGGGTCACGCTCATCAAAGCTGTTGGCAACCAGACTGGAGTCGCGATCCAGCCCCAGTGTCAACTGAGTCATATCATTGGAGCCAATGGAGAAACCATCAAAATATTCCAGAAACTCTTCGGCACAGACCGCATTGGATGGTAGTTCACACATCATGATCAGACGCAGGCCATCTTTGCCGCGCTCTAAGCCATTAGCCGCCAGCGCTTCAGTCACACCTTTGGCCTCATCCAGCGTGCGCACGAAAGGGATCATCACCTCAACATGGGGCAACCCCATGTCGTTACGCACCCGTTTCAGGGCTTCACACTCCATCTCAAAACAGGCTTTGAAGCTCTCTGAGATGTAGCGGGAAGCGCCACGGAAGCCAATCATGGGGTTCTCTTCCTCTGGCTCGTAGCGCGTGCCTGCAATCAGATTGGCATATTCGTTGGATTTAAAATCAGACATCCGCACAATGACAGGGTGTGGTGCAAAGGCGGATGCCAGAGTGGCAATGCCTTCGGTCAGTTTAGTAACAAAGAATTCACGCGGGCTTGCATAGGCTGCGATGCGTGGCTGAATCTCATCCTTCAATGCTTGTGGCAACTGGTCGAACTCCAGCAGCGCCTTGGGGTGGATGCCGATCATGTTGTTAATGATGAACTCTAATCGCGCCAAACCAATGCCCGCATGTGGCAGACCGGCAAAATCAAAGGCGCGATCTGGATTACCTACATTCATCATGATTTTGGTGGGAATCTCTGGCATATTGCCCAGTTCAATCTGCGAATATTCAAACTCAAGCAGCCCATTGTAGACATTGCCCGTATCACCTTCAGCGCAGGAGACGGTGATCTCCATGCCATCTTTGATCACCTCAGTGGCATTGTTACAGCCCACAACTGCAGGTACACCCAGTTCACGCGCAATGATGGCCGCGTGGCAGGTACGGCCACCGCGGTTGGTCACGATGGCAGAAGCGCGCTTCATGATGGGTTCCCAATCGGGGTCGGTCATATCGGTGACCAACACATCACCCGGTTTGATGTGATCCATATCATCAATGCTCATGATGACCTTGGCTGTGCCTTTGCCGATGCGCCCGCCAATACTGCGGCCTTCAACGATGATTTCGCCCTGCTCTTTCATTTCATAGCGTTCAATCACATTGCCAGTACGGCTCTGCACCGTTTCAGGACGCGCCTGAACGATGTAGATCTTGCCGTCATTGCCATCCTTGACCCACTCCACATCCATCGGACGACCATAGTGTTTTTCAATAATAACTGCTTGGCGCGCCAGCTCTTCAATATCTTCATCATTAACGCTGAAAAGCGGGCGTAGCTCTTCGGGCACGTCGATGGTTTTAACGGGGCTGTCCAGATTATCTTCCGGTGTGGAGTAGATCATTTGGATGGCTTTATCACCCACATTACGACGCACAATGGCAGGGCGACCCGCTGCTAAAGTAGGTTTATGAACGTAAAACTCATCTGGGTTAACCGCCCCCTGCACCACCATCTCGCCCAAGCCATAGCTGGAGGTAACAAAAACCACATCACGAAAACCGGATTCGGTATCCAGCGTAAAGGCCACACCCGCTGCACCAATATCACTGCGCACCATGCGTTGAATACCGGCGGAGAGTGCAACATGGTGATGTTCAAACCCTTGATGCACACGATAGGAGATGGCACGATCATTGAACAGCGAGGCAAAAACTTCCCTAATTGAATGCTTGATATCATCCAAGCCAGTGACATTGAGGAAGGTCTCCTGCTGACCAGCGAAGGAGGCATCCGGCAGATCTTCCGCCGTTGCTGAGGAACGCACCGCCCAAGAGAGGTCACTGCCCTGCTCGACTTCCAGCTTGGCGTAGGCTTCATTGATTGCCTGATCCAGCTCTGGCTGAAATTCAGCCTGTAGAATCCAGTTACGAATTTTTGCGCCTGTCTCAGCCAGGGTGCTGATGTCATCCACATCCAGCACATCTAACTCAGCCTGGATGCGCTCATCCATATTGCCCTGTGCCAGAAATTCACGATAGGCATAGGCGGTGGTGGCAAAGCCCCCCGGCACTCGCACTCCAAGATCCGTTAGATTCTGGATCATTTCACCCAGAGATGCGTTTTTGCCGCCGACAATGTCGACATCATTCATGCCTAATTCTTGCAACCAGAGAACATAATTGGACATAGTAAAATGCGCCTTAATTTAATAAGTGGATAAAATTTTGTGGCCGTAGCCTACTATAAAATGGCGGCTATCTAAACCTTATTAGATAGATTCTATTCCTACCGGCTCATCCAGAAAAAGGGGATAGCACCCTAGCCCCGCCGCCATGTAGTGCCCCTTGCACCATCTTCCAGCGCAATACCGGCTTCCTGAAGTTGATTACGAATGCGATCAGCCTCCCCCCAATCTTTACCCGCTTTAGCGGTAATACGCTGTTCAATTAGCGCATTGATCTGCTCATCGCTGAGACCATCTGTGCAGGCTTCCCCGCGTAGATATGTCTCAGGGCAGCGCTGAAGAATGCCAAGTATATCGCCCAAACTGCGCAGTTCAGCCGCCAACCCCGCCGCTTTTGTCACATCCTGCTCCCGTACCCGATTGATCTCACGTGCCAGATCAAACAGCACGGCCAACGCCTCTGGGGTATTGAAATCATCATCCATGGCCGCCATAAAGCGTTCGCGGAACAGCGTCCCACCAATGGGATCAACCTCTGGCAGACCGCGCAGTGCGGTGTAGAAACGAGTCAGCGCCGCACGCGCATTATCCAGATGCTCATCACCGTAGTTGAGCGGACTGCGGTATTGGCTGGTCAGAATAAAGTAGCGAATCTCCTCCGCTTGGTAGCGCTCAAGGATCTCGCGAATGGTAAAGAAGTTGCCCAGTGATTTAGACATTTTCTCTTCATTGATACGAACAAAACCGTTGTGCATCCAGTAGTTAACGAACTTTTCTCCTGTAGCACCTTCAGATTGGGCAATCTCATTTTCATGATGTGGAAACTGTAGATCAGCCCCGCCACCGTGCAGGTCAAAATGGTTGCCCAGGCAGCAGGTCGACATCGCCGAGCACTCGATATGCCAGCCAGGTCGTCCGTCACCCCAGGGTGATTCCCAGGCAGGCTCGCCAGGTTTGGCCGCCTTCCACAGGGCAAAATCAAGCGGGTCACGTTTAATCTCAGCCACCTCAACACGCGCACCGGCACGTAGATCCTCTGGGTCTTTGCCGGAGAGCTTGCCATAACCTTCAAATTTACTGACAGCGTAGTAAACATCGCCATTGCCTGCATCATAGGCATAACCTCGCTCGATCAGTTTCTGGATCATATCCAGAATATCCTGCATATGTGTCGTGGCGCGCGGCTCTTTGGTGGGCGACAGTACATTCAGGATTTCTGCATCTTCATGCATGGCCTGAATGAAGCGCTGGGTCAGATCATAAATTTCCTCCCCATTCTCATTTGCACGATTGATGATCTTATCGTCAATATCTGTAATGTTACGAACATATATCACGTCATAGCCGCATTTTTGCAAATAACGGTAGACCACATCAAACACCACCAACACCCGCGCATGTCCCAGGTGACAGAGATCATAGACTGTCATACCGCAAACATACATACGGACTTTACCTGGCTCAATGGGGGTGAATTTCTCTTTACGATGGGTGAGGTTGTTGTGGATCTTGAGCATTTTTGTCCTAGATTTAAAATTTAACTGTAGATAACAGTGGATGGTAAACGAAAGCTACACTCCAGTGATACTCCTGTTTATCCCATAAATAGGGCATAACCTGGAACTTTTTTCACCACTAGAACACTCAAACAAAAGAGATAACAGATACTCTGCTCTTGTTTGATAGACAAAACTAGGATTATCATTACCCGCTACCCCCTAAACATCAGGAATACAATCAGAATGAAAACCACTCTTTTCAGATTTCTACTCATTAGCCTACTCACACTGGCTGGGTTCAACACCGTTCAGGCAGAATCAACCCGCGTATTCATCAAAACCAACATGGGCAATATTGAGCTGGAGCTTAATCCAACCAAAGCTCCAGAATCTGTGAAAAATTTTCTACGCTATGCTGATGAAGGTTTTTACAATGGCACGGTTTTTAATCGTGTCATCAAAGGGTTTATGGTGCAAGGCGGCGGATTTAGTCAGGATTTTAAGCGCAAATCCACCCACGAACCTATTCAAAATGAGGCAAAAAATGGCCTTAAGAATGACCGTGGAACTGTTGCCATGGCGCGCACCCGCGCCCCTCACTCTGCTACAGCTCAATTTTTTATCAATCATGCTGACAATCACACCCTAAACCACCCCAGCTTTGATGGTTGGGGATATGCTGTTTTTGGGAAAGTGACCAAAGGAATGGATGTTGTTGATAAGATTGCCAACACCCCTACAGGCTCGAATCATGGCATGCGTGATGTGCCAGACAGCCCTGTCATTATAGAAAGCATCAGCCGTATCGAGGCAACCACACCTTAAAGGAATCCTAACTGAATGATTACTCTAAAAACCAACATGGGCGACATTGTCATTGAACTTGATGAGGAAAAAGCCCCTATAGCCGCTGCCAACTTCGCCCAATATGTGGAAGAGGGCTTTTATGACGGCACAATATTTCACCGCGTTATCGATAATTTTATGGTTCAAGGCGGCGGATTTGAACCTGGCATGACCCAGAAAGAGACACGTGCCACCATTGAAAATGAGGCAAAAAATGGACTCTCTAACGAGGTGGGCACACTCGCCATGGCTCGCACGATGGATCCCCACTCAGCTTCATCGCAGTTTTTTATCAACATCGCCAACAATAAATTTCTTGACTATCCAGGCCAAGATGGCTGGGGTTATTGCGTCTTTGGCAAAGTTATTGACGGTATGGATGTCGTTAATAAAATGAAAGTCGTAGCAACCACTGCACGCATGGGACACCAAGATGTTCCTGAAGAAGATCTCATCATCGAGAAGGCAGAAATTACGGCAAAAACAACGGCAGCAGCTGATTAATCTCTTTATCTCAGATCTCCATCTCTCACAGGAACAGCCTGAAGTAGTCAGGCTGTTCCTCTATTTTCTGCAACAGGATGCGCGCCATGCAGATAATCTATATATCCTTGGTGACCTATTCGACACCTGGGTGGGTGATGATGACACTGCCCCTCCCATCCCCGACATTATATCTAGCCTAAAACAGCTCTCAGAATCTGGCACCAAC
>JAJRWL010000221.1 GCA_024276875.1 Gammaproteobacteria bacterium | reverse complement strand
GAATGGTTGGTTTCTGACCCAGGTGTTCAGAGGATGCAACTTCAACAACGGGACCAGCCTCTCCACCCACAATCTCTATAAGCAATGCGGTGGCACGCTCCATGGCTTTCATCTGAAGTTCCGGATCAACGCCTCGCTCAAAACGATGGGAAGAGTCTGTATGCAACCCATATCCACGCGCTTTACCCGCTATGGCCATCGGCGCAAAAAATGCACTCTCAAGCAGAATGTCCTGCGTAGCATCTGTGACAGCAGATGCCTCTCCTCCCATGATACCTGCCAGAGCTACGGGGCGACTTGCATCAGCAATCACCAGTGAGTCAGACTTAAGTTTGACCTCCTGCCCATCCAAGAGCACCAGTTTTTCACCTGATTCGGCCTGACGAACAGTGATGCCACCCTCTATTTGGTTTAGGTCAAAACCATGCATAGGCTGACCCAGTTCAAGCAAAACATAGTTGGTTACATCAACGACTGGGCTAATACTACGAAGGTCACTGCGCCGTAGACGCTCTTGCATCCAAAGTGGTGTTTCTGCGGTAGGGTTAATCCCTCGAATCACACGACAGGCATAACGAGGACAAGCATCAGCGGCTTTAACCTCTACCTGAATGAGATCATTAATAACAGACTCTACAGGACAAATATCAGGAACAGAAACCACACAACGATTGATGGCACCAACCTCACGTGCAATACCTGCCAGACTTAGGCAATCCCCTCGGTCTGGGGTTAAATCCACCTCGATAATCTGATCATCAAGCTGTAGATAATTGCGGACATCCTCACCGATAGGGGCATCATTCGGAAGTGGCATAATGCCCTCTGAAGATTCTGCCAATCCCAGTTCTGATGCAGAGCAGATCATGCCAAAAGAGGGCACACCACGTAGTTTTGCTTTTTTAATCTTAAAATTACCAGGCAGCTTGGCACCCACACAGGCGACAGGCACTCGCATTCCCGCAACAACATTAGCCGCGCCACATACGATATTTAGATTTTCATCACCCGCCACATCGACCGTACAAACCCGAAGCTTTTGAGCATCAGGATGCGCCTCTATGGAAAGAACTCCACCAATCAATACCCCTTCAAACTGCGGGGCAACTGGGTTTACTGAATCAACCTCCAAACCGGCCATCGACAGCTGATCAGATAACTCGCTGGTAGTTACCTCAGGGTTAACCCACTCACGCAGCCAGGCTTCACTAAATTTCATCTATTATTCCTGATTAAAGTTTCAAACATCTGATCTCTAATTGATAAAAACCAAAATCATGCAAATTGTTTTAAAAATCTGAGGTCATTTTCAAAAAATAGTCGCAAATCATTAACGCCATAACGCAGCATCGTCAGCCGTTCAACGCCCATTCCAAAGGCATAACCGCTATATTTTTCACTATCAATCCCGATATGACGAAACACTTGTGGATGGATCATTCCACAGCCCAACACCTCTAACCAACCTGTATGGCTACATACTCGGCAACCCTTACCACCGCACATAACGCACTCAATATCGACCTCTGCCGATGGCTCGGTAAAAGGAAAATAAGAGGGTCGAAAACGCAACTTTAATTCACGCTCAAAAAAGCGGCTGAGGAAGTCATAAATAACCCCCTTAAGATCAGCAAAAGTCGCTCTTTCATCGACCAAAAAACCTTCTACCTGATGAAACATCGGCGTGTGTGTTAGATCTGAATCACAACGATAGACTCGTCCTGGCGCAATTACCTTGAGTGGAGGCGACTTCTCTTCCATCACTCTAATTTGAACGGGAGAGGTATGCGTACGAAGCAGCATATGCGCATCAAAATAAAAGGTATCATGCATAGCACGGGCAGGATGATGTGCAGGAATATTCAACGCTTCAAAATTATGGTAATCATCCTCAATTTCAGGCCCCTCTGCGACCTCAAAACCCGCATGAGCAAACAGCTGCTCGATGCGATTCAAGGTACGAGTTACAGGGTGTAGACCACCTCTACCCAAGCCACGGCCAGGCAATGTAACATCAACACATTCAGATGATAAACGAGCCTCTAGCGCCTTTTCCTCTAGATCGACTCGGCGCTTATCTATCGCCTTTTGTAATGCAATCTTTGCATGATTGATAACTTGACCTGCTTGGGGTCGCTCCTCTTTGGACAATCGCCCAAGTTGCTTTAATTGCGCTGTAAGCAGGCCACTTTTACCCAGATAATAAACCCGCACCTGATCCAGTGCAGAGACATCCTGAGAGACAGCAATTTTTTGCTCAGCTTCCTTAACAAGCTGCTCAATATCAATTGGAGAGTCTGTATTTGTATTCATTTTAAGTTTTAAAAACCAAAAAAGGGAAAGGCCGATGAGCCTTCCCCTTTTCTATTTAGGGATGCCGAAGCACGCCTTTAGCTCAAAGGCTAGCTTTGGCCTTTTCTGCCAATACGGCAAAGGCAGGCTTATCAAAAATAGCCAGGTCAGCCAGTATTTTACGGTCAATCACAACACCCGCTTTATTTAAACCATTAATCATCCGGCTATATGATATTCCATTTACTCGAGCACCCGCATTGATTCGCGCAATCCACAACGCACGAAATTGGCGCTTTTTCTGGCGGCGATCTCGGTAAGCGTATTGCCCCGCCTTGATAACAGCCTGTTTAGCTACACGATAAATTTTACGACGAGCACCATAGTAACCTTTGGCCTCATTAAGCACTTTTTTATGTCTGGCGCGTGCTGTTACACCACGTTTAACTCTTGGCATTACTTATATCCTCAATCAATTAGCAGTAGGGCAGCATACGACGCGCGCTTCTTACATCCGCTGCATGCAGCGAACTTGGAGCACGCAAATGACGCTTGCGCTTAGTGCTTTTCTTGGTGAGGATGTGGCGGCGATGTGATTTATTACACTTGAAGCCACCTGATGCTGTGCGCTTAAAACGCTTTGCAGCACCACGATTAGTTTTGATCTTTGGCATTTCTATCTACTCCGCATTCGGTTAAGTTGAAGATCATTTTTTCTTGGAACTTAGCACCATCACCATCTGCCGGCCTTCCATCTGGGCTTGCTGCTCTACCACGCCGTACTCTGCCAAATCGGCTTCGACGCGTTGCAACAACTCCAGACCCAGCTCGCGGTGTGCGTGCTCTCTCCCTCGGAAACGCATGGTTACCTTGGTCTTGTCCCCATCATTTAGGAAACGTATCAGGTTGCGTAGTTTTACCTGATAATCCCCCTCGCCCGTCCCTGGTCGGAATTTAACTTCTTTTATCTGAACCTGTTTCTGCTTCTTCTT
>JAJRWL010000220.1 GCA_024276875.1 Gammaproteobacteria bacterium | reverse complement strand
TCGCGGGGGGTTAACATAGTGCTCAATAGCATCCAGCAGATCCAATCCTGACCCATCTGGCAACCCAATATCCAAAAGCACAAGATCAAATACCTCTTCAGATAACACCTCACGAGAAGCAGCCAATGTCGTTGTCCACGTCAGTTCACACAGCCCTTGCAACATCATGCTAACGACACGGTGCACATCAGCTTCATCCTCAACATGCAGCACGCGTGGCATATGATTTGACGTTGCCACCTGATTAATGGCATTTATCAGGCGAGACTGATCAATCGGTTTTTGCAACCAATCGGCCACGCTAATTGCGCCACCGCTCAGATCTTGCTTCGCCTCATCCGCCATAACCGAAACGACCACAATAGGCAGGCGGCGGGTTGCTCTATTTTTACGCAGCTCATCAATAAAACTAATGCCATCTTGTCCTGGCAGGAGTAAATCCATCGTTATCGCCTTATAACGATCTGGGTTGAGCTGCAATAGCGTGCGCGCCTCATCCGCATCATAGGCAATATCTCCATTAAAACCCTCCTCTTCCAGCATGCGTTTAAGCAGGGTCGCTACATCGGGGTCATCCTCTACAATCAGGATGCTAGGCTGTTTCTTTTTTGGCTGAGTTTGAGACAACGTGCTAGATAATTTATGCACAACCTGCAAAGGAAGGTCTATATAAAAGGTGGAACCTATGCCTTCATGGGTAATAAAACCAATACTCCCTCCGTGCTTTTCAGCTATCGCCTTTGTAATACTTAGGCCAAGCCCTGTCCCCCCCTTTTGACGAATATCTGATGAGTCTGATTGAGTAAACCGCTCAAACAACTTAGGCTGAAACGCTTCAGGTACGCCAGGGCCATAATCTGTAACAGAGATACGCAATCGACTTTCACCCACACGAGCCACCGCAATCTCTATCTTCTCTCCAGCCGGTGAAAACTTAGCGGCATTCGAGAGCAGATTGGCCATGGCCTGCATCAGCCGATTTTTATCTGCATAGATTCGAATATCATCCAATCTATTTGCCTGCACAAAACGCACGCCATATTGTTCCGCATAGGCCGCATGATCTTTCAATGCACGGTCTAAAAAGGGCATCAAATCCAGGCTTTGAAATCTAAAGACCATTTGACCCGACTCAATCTTCTGAATATCTAAAATATCATTAATCAGTAGTAATAGGCGCTCTGTATTGCTACTGGCAATTTTGAGCATCTCCTTGGCCTTGTCTGGCAAAATGCCCACGGCGCCCCCTGAAATCAACCCCAGTGAGCCACGAATAGAGGTCAGTGGGGTGCGCAGCTCATGGCTTACCGTAGAGATAAATTCATTCTTTAGTTTCTCCACCCGCTTACGCTCTGTGATATCACGGACTAGTCCACTAAACATCCGCTGGCCATTAACATCCACTTCACTGATCGCTAATTCCAAAGGAAATGTAGCGCCATCCTTGCGCGCACCCTCTACTTCTCGCCCAATGCCAATAATCTTTTTCTCACCCGTCTGTAGATAGTTGCTTAAATAGCAATCATGCTCGCTTGAATATGGCTCAGGCATCAACATGGCGATATTATGACCTTTGACCTCGTTAGGCTGATAGCCAAAAATGGTCTCTACGGCGGGATTAACCGATTGAATAATGCCCTTCTCATTAATCGTAATCAGGCCATCAACAATATTATCCACAATCGCACGCTGATAGGCTTCACTCTCTTGTAGTGCTTGTGTTCGTGCAACGACCCGCGCTTCCAACTCTGCATTAACTTTTCGCAATGCTAGCTGTGCATCTCGCACTTGACCCACCATTTCATTAAAGGCTCTGGCCAGCGTGCCTATCTCATCACGCCGATTGATAGGCAACAGCATCGGCATCGCTTGCTCGCTTGAGAAATCACGTACCATGGTTGTCATAGATTGGATGGGTTTTGCCAATCGGATTGAGAGAAATATAGCAATAATGACCGCCAGCACAAGCAGCCCTAAACTCTGTATCCGCGTCTCTTGTAAGATGCCCGATTGTTCTGCAATGATGGCGGCATAAGACTGGCTAACACCCACAGCAACAAACCGTTCTGGCTGCAATGGATCGAACGATATTTTAGTATAAACCACGACATTTTCAGACCCTGTCTGCTCAGGTTTTAGCAGCCGTGTATTCTCTCTATTATCCGATAAAAAAAATGGCGCTAGCTGCGGCAGATCATCTTGAACGCGATAGTGTGTACCTTGATCAAAACCATAGCTTTTATCTCTATTGTAGTGCAATAGGTAACCGCCCTGGTCATTAGCAATGCTAATCTCACGTCCCGTTGCATGAACGGCTTTTTGTATTTTACGCAGTGCGTGACCCACCTCTACATTCAAAACAAGCATGCCAACCCGTAACGCATTTTCATCAGCATAAAGCGGCATGGCTACTCGCAACACCTCCTGCCAAGGCTCCACAATTTGACCATGCTCTCTATTAAGATTAATTTCGGAGATATAGGTCTCTCCTTGAGCCAGCATTAAGGTCTTTTTTACATAAGGGCGCTCTAATTTGTTTTGCAGGTCAATCGCCGGAATCGTCAATATCTGATCGCTCTGGCGAGTGACGTTGAGTATCTCTTGCCCTTTAACGTCTATTAAGCGTAGCTGTAGATTGTCGACTTCAGCCGCTATCGTGGCATGGAATATTTTCTCCAAACGCTGAAGCCACTGCTGCAAGTTGGCGCGCTCTTTTGCGTCATAATGCGCACCACTCTTTATGGTGCGCGCTATCTCCCGAACAGGCGGTAGATAGGAGATAACAAGGAGTTTCTTAAGTTGATCTTGGATATGCTCACGAAAAACCTCTCCCTGCACCTCTACCTCGCGGGAGAGATCATTCAGCGCATGCTCGGCTAGATATTTAGACGTGCGACTGTAGAATGCCTGCGTCACCACACCAGTGGTGACCACCACCAACAGAATGGACAGCATAATCAGCTTATGCGCAATGGATAGATTCAATGCAACACCCCAAAGAGGTCATTGTTTTACACCACAGACGAACCGCTGCCAGCCATTGAGGTTGGCTATAATCAATACCGTTTTTAGCTCACCACCTATCAGAAAAACCAGTAAAAAAGCAGGCGATATCATCCGTTGATATTTCATAAATTAGCTACGCTGCGTGGTATTTATTCCAAATGACGTTAATCTGATCAGCCAATGTCATAGGATCGAAGGGTTTAGGCACCACATCCATCGCACCCAGCGCCTTATATTCGGCCACCTCTGACGGCTGCACCTTGGCCGTCATAAAGATGGCGGGGATATCGCTCCCTTGCGGACATTTTCGTATTGCCTTCAGGGTGGATGGCCCGTCCATTCCTGGCATCATGACATCCAGCAAAAGCATATCTGGTGCAAAGGATTCAAAAGCATCCAAGGCCTCTTGCCCAGAACTACAGATCTGCAACGTAAATCCACCCACACCTTCTAATGCAATCTGAGCGACTGCCTGAATATCAGGCTCATCTTCAACATAAAGAATTTTATTTAAAGTCACCATTTAGCCCCTTTTCTAGTCCATATTCTTATATTTCAGTATTTCAACAATGGGGTAACCATTCACAAATTAGCCGTATTATCTTTGCATATAAAACATTGTATGCTTCATTCTGGCATATTATTTAAATAATGGGAGGCTATGTTTGATTTTTGCATCCTCTAAATATAGAACAGGAATCCGTATCCATCTAAAGTGAGCCTCACACACTTTAATCACCACTTTCCATGGCGAAAAGGGAGCCGCTATCAGCTTCTACAGGATGGCGACACTTTTTTTCCTGCCATATTATCTGCACTCTCAGCAGCAAAACAGTTCATTATCATTGAGTTATACCTGGTTCAATCCAGCAAAATAACCGACCAATTTATTGCCACTTTATTGCAGGCCGCCCAACGAAATGTGCAAATATTTATCTTATTGGATGATTATGGCGCATCCGCACTCAAGCAGGACGACCGTAACAGACTCAAACATAAATGGATTCAAATCACCTATTACAACCCTCTAAGTTCACACAACAGGCTCCTGAATCTCTACCAGATACTGTGGCATAGAGCCGGCTGTGATCTGCACCGCGACCATCGTAAATTGATATTGGTTGATGGAACCACCGCCTTTATTGGCGGACTGGGGCTGACAGATCAATTCAACCCACAGCAAAACCCCCAAACATACTGGCGAGAAAATGCCGTCAAAATAGAGGGGACGATTATCCCTGACTGGTTCCAACTATTTAAACAGTCGTGGGATCAATATGCCGCAATGCCACTCGCACTACCCACACTCAACCCACCGGCTCTGACACAACCCCACCATGGGTATGCGCGTGTCTCTTATAGCCAGGGCAAGGGACGGAATCAGACCAAGCGGGAACTGCTCAAACGCACCACTCATGCCGAACACAGAATATGGCTCTGCACCGCTTACTTCATCCCTTCATGGCGCTTCCGACAACGGCTACAACGGGCTGCGCGCAAGGGTATTGATGTACGCTTGCTGCTGCCCAGTTCACACACAGATCACCATTCAGTTAGGCATGCAGGCCGTCGTTATTACTGCCGACTGCTCTGTAGTGGCGTGCGTATTTTTGAGTATCAACCGCGTGTTCTGCACGCCAAAACATTGCTATGCGACAACTGGGTCTCTTTGGGTTCCAACAATTTTGACCAGTGGGGATTGACCTGGAATCAGGAAGCCAATCTTGAGGTAGACGATCCAACCTTTACCCAAGAGGTTGAGCAGATGTTTGTACAGGATTTCGGCCAAAGCCAAGAGATTACATTAGAAGCGTGGCATCTTCGCACCCGATATCAACGCCTGATCGAGACGCTATGGGGAAAGGTTGGAGAGTGGATAGATCAGATCACCCGCCACATACGTCGGTAATAGCAATACACGCAAAATATCACTGCGTGACACGATATCTGCTCGGCCAAAACTGCTGGATAGGGCAATACATCCCGCACACCCGGCGCAATTAAAATAAATTAATTATTTCAAAATATATAATGGCGACTTTAACGCACTAAACCATTTTTCCTCCAAACTGGGTTGATTACACCAACGCCTTAACTCCTCAGAAAAAGAATCACGCGTTATCTCTTGCGCACCTAAACTAGAAAGATGCTTAGAATACACTTGACAATCAATAAGTTGATAACCCCACCGAATAAGATGTGATACCAAATGAACAAAACCAACCTTTGATGCATTACTTATCCGACTAAACATTGATTCACCAAAAAAAACCCGTCCAATTGCCACACCGTATAGACCACCAACAAGCTCTCCCTCAAACCAAACCTCAACTGAGTGCGCAATTTGTTGCTCGTGAAGCCGTATATATGCCGCTTCCATTTCTGTGGTAATCCAAGTGCCATTACCATCATCTCTTGGACAGGCACAACTTCTTACTACATGATCAAAATGGTGGTCAAAAGATACGAAAAACGACTTATTTCGTAGGGTTTTCTGTAAGCTACGTGAGGTTTTTAGTTGTTTTGGCCGTAGTATGGTGCGCGGGTTAGGTGACCACCATAAAATAGGCTGACCATCGCTATACCAGGGGAAAACCCCATGCCTATAAGCATTTATCAGCCTTTCAGGAGAGAGGTCTCCTCCTAGTGCTAACAAGCCATTAGGCTCTTCTTCAGCACGGTTTACATTGGGAAATGGAGCACAAGGATTATCGA
>JAJRWL010000219.1 GCA_024276875.1 Gammaproteobacteria bacterium | reverse complement strand
TCGCTGGCTTCATTGTCGGCAGCACCACTCTCAGGGGGGAGCTCTGCCACATCTTCTATAGATGGGGCGGCATCATCCAAGCTATCTACAGGGTCAGCAAGCAGACTGCCAGCTATCAGCATTAATATCAGTATGAGCCATAGGCAGCGGGAAATTTCTGCTCGATAACCCCCGTTATTCATCTTTTCTCCTTCGCTCTTTTAAGGATTTATTTGTCCTCTGTAGTTGCTCAACGACCTCATCATAATAGAGTTTTTCTTTTAAACTGGCTCGTGACCCAGGGAAGTAGACCAAAGCCAACTCTGCACCATAATCAGTCCATCGTCTCAGCGCTACTGCAATGCGTTGGGAATGGGAAAGACGGGTATTGTCGATCATCGGGAAATCAAAGAAGCCCACTTCGAAGATTACATCAATCTCGGGTTCCAACCGGCTATTGATGTCACCACTCTACAGCCTTAGTTTGATCTCCCTGGCTTTTGAATAAATATGCAGTGCTTCTATGAAGATATAGCGTTTTTCGGATGACCCTGGTACATCCGCACGGATAGGGTAGAGTTTTTCATCAAATGACTGCCCCCCTTGCCTGACCTCATCAAATCTCAAACTGAGCGGAACCAGCATGCCCGCCTCCCCTAATGCGGCCAACTGCTTGTCAATGACCTCCTGCGCAACTCGCTCCAGTTTATTCATCAGTAAGGTTTTATCGCTGCTGGTGTCCTCTTCGATAGATTTAGCGACATATTTGAAGAGAGGGCTGATATCAATAACATCGTGAAAGTTGTAGGCAAGCAGCTCCAATGCCAGCACCTTTTTTTGCAGGGATTTATCATCCGGATCAAGAAATGCTTTGATAATGGAGTTGAACATCTCTTTGCGTAGATCGCTGTCAGATCTTTCCCGGCTGCTCATGATCTCGGCATAGAGGCGGCGGTTGGTCTCTTCTGCTTGCTGCTGCTCAAGCATATCGGTGGTGAAATAGCCCACCGTGGCAAGTGCTATGCCTGTAAAAAGCCCCCCCATGGGCTTGAGTAATATATCTATTTTATCCCAGCGATCCCTTCTCTTGGTAACATCACTGTTCTGCGCCATCACTACCTCCGCTTCAGACTATAGCCGCTACCGTGACGTGTAATGATGAGGTTATACCGAGTGGCTTCTCTGTAGGAGATGAGATGGGTTACAGCACCCGAGTAGCCAGATACGGAAAAAGAACAGGGGCCTTCTACATTCACTTGCACTCTATATCGCCCATATTTTTGGACCGCCGATGTCACAATCTGACCGGAACAGTTCAGTGCTATCTGCGTCCCCTCAGCAACGGCTCTACTGTCTAATTGCAGGCTACCGTAAATCCCCCCCGCCTTGGCATCATTCATCAACACAACTAACAGTGCCAATACGATTACTCCTCGCATGTTCATACACTCTCCTCCTTTCTCATGCTTGGGAATCTCTTTACTAAAAAGTATAGAACTTAATCTTGCACATGGGAGAGTGGGATGACCATTTCTCTGCTAATACTTGCCTGTTTTACTGCCGCTATTTGCCATTATAAAAAACCGTGAAAGCGGCGTTTTTACCCTGCTTAACTTTACCGTTTTTATCCGCTTTCCCCTTATTTCAAACAGAAACCGCCTCTCTTCCATATTCAGATAAAAGATCTTCTTTTTAAGCAATCTATGCATCATCAAAACAACAAGACAACAGTAGCTTATTTTGATTGTTGCAAAGCATATCAATATGCCAACTATTGGTGCATTCTCTACTATTATGAGTATTAGATTGAAGGGTGTTTATGTGGTTGATAACGTGTTCCACTCTGCCGCGACAATTTGTGCTAATCAGAGGTGTCTATAGTGCAGGCTTCCATACGCATTAAAAAGGGTCTGGATTTACCCATTACAGGCATTCCGCAACAGGTAATTGAAGAGAAGCCTGTCACAGAGGTTGCCCTGCTTGGTGCTGATTATATTGGCATCCACCCTCATCTTCAGGTGCAAGAGGGCGACTCTGTTAAATGCGGGCAGTTGCTATTCACGGATAAAAAGAACCTGGGCATCTGTTTCACCGCACCCACAGGCGGTGTGATAAAAGCGATTCATCGCGGCAAGCGACGGCGATTGCTGTCTATTGTCATTCAAGTAGATGAGCATGAGGAGGCCATTCACTTTGCATCCTACCCCCCCGCAGCACTGCCCGATCTGAGTGAACAACAGGTGAGAGAGAACTTGCTTCAGTCAGGTCTTTGGACTGCATTCCGCACTCGCCCGTTCAGCAAAATACCCGCATCAGAGAGCACGCCTCACTCTATTTTCATCAATGCCATGGACACCCATCCACTGGCAGCTGATCCCGTTGTGGTGATTGATGAACACTGGCAGGATTTTTGCCATGGCATCAAGATATTGGCGCGCCTTGGGTCGGGGAGGCTCTATTTCTGCAAAGCAATGGATAGCGCCATCCCCTGCCCCGATCTAGATCAGCTGGTTGTGCAGGAGTTTAGTGGCCCTCACCCAGCCGGGCTGTCTGGCACGCATATCCACATGCTTGACTCGGTGAGCCGACACAAAACCGTCTGGTCGATTAATTATCAAGATGTTATTGCTGTTGGAAAACTGTTTACCACCGGCGCATTGTTTGTTGAACGTGTGATTTCATTGGCAGGTTCCCAGGTAAGACAGCCACGTTTGTTACGCATTCGATTGGGCGCAGCAATAGCCGATGTGGTTTGCAATGAGCTAAAAACAGGTGAAAATCGCATTGTTTCCGGCTCCGTTTTATATGGTCATCAGACCAGTGAAAAACAGGCTTATTTAGGGCGTTACCATCTACAGATTTCTGTGTTGCAAGAGATGCATGAAAAGGTGTTCATGGACTGGCTGCGACCAGGTAAGGATCGGTTTTCTATTTTGAATATCTTTAGCTCCAGTTTTTCACCTGGGCGGCGTTTTGATCTCTCCACGACAACCCACGGTGAGCATCGCGCCATGGTGCCAGTCGGCAGTTATGAAGCGGTGATGCCGCTGGATATATTGCCCACTCAGCTGCTACGCGCATTGATTGTGAAAGATACTGACATGGCTCAGGCATTGGGCTGTCTGGAGCTAGATGAAGAGGATTTGGCGCTCTGCACCTATGTTTGCCCCGGCAAGTATGACTACGGCCTGCTGTTGCGGGAATGTCTCAACCAGATAGAGAAAGAGGGTTGAGGCGCATGGCACTAAAAGACCTCTTTCAAGAACACGCAGCCAAGTTTGAACAGGGTGGAGCCTATCAAAAATGGGGTGCACTCTATCGCGGCATTTGGCTGTTTTTCTACTCCCCTGGTCAGGTCAATAGCGGCCACACCCATGTGCGAGACGGTATCAATCTAAAACGCATCATGATCTTTGTCTGGCTAGCGGTACTGCCCGCGACCGTGATGGGGCTATATAACATCGGCCTACAAGCCAACAACGCTTTGATCACGGTGGGGCAAGCGGGTATCGAAGGTTGGCGCGGTATTTTTATCCAGCTTCTTGATGCCGGTTATGACCCACAAAACATCTGGGACAACCTCACCCATGGCGCAGCCTATTTTTTGCCCGTATATGGCGTGACTTTAATCGTTGGTGGATTCTGGGAGGTTCTGTTTGCCAGCATGCGGAACAAAGAGGTCAACGAAGGTTTTTTTGTCACCTCTATTCTATTTGCTTTGACACTGCCACCCACTATCCCGCTATGGCAGGTGGCATTGGGCATCTCTTTTGGTGTAGTCATAGCAAAGGAGGTATTTGGCGGAACAGGGCGAAACTTTCTCAACCCCGCCTTGGCAGGGCGCGCCTTCCTCTATTTTGCCTATCCTGCCAATATGTCTGGAGATACTGCCTGGGTTGCTGTAGATGGATACAGTGGCGCTACTCCGTTGGCGCTGGCGGTCAATCCATCATCCGCAGACAGCGTGAGCAGTGCCTCTCCGGTGGGAGAAGTGCTCATTAGCAGCAGTGATGCCATTGAATCTATAGGCGTTAGTTGGCTAGATGCTTTTTTCGGTTTTCTACCTGGCAGCATGGGTGAAACATCAACCTTGGCGATACTGTTTGGCGCTGCTTTTTTGCTTTATACGCGCATCGCCTCCTGGCGTATTATGCTCGGCATGTTGTTAGGCATGATGGGGCTTGTCACCTTGTTTAATCTTTTTGGTAGCGATGCCAACCCGATTGCCTCTCTTCCTGCCCATTGGCATTTTGTTATTGGTGGGTTTGCTTTTGGCATGGTATTCATGGCCACCGACCCCGTCTCTGCCGCCATGACAAACAGTGGCAAATGGGCTTATGGTTTTTTGATTGGCATGTTGGCTATCCTGATACGTGTTGTGAATCCAGCCTATCCAGAAGGCACCATGCTGGCGATTCTATTTGCTAATTTAACAGCACCGCTGATTGATTATGTTGTGGTGCGAGCCAATATCAAACGCAGGTTGCGGCGCAATGCGAACTAAAGCGACAAAACAACAGATTTTGTTTATCGCCTTAGCGGTATCGCTGGTTTGTTCAGCACTGGTCACTATCAGCACTATCTTGCTGCGCCCCATACAAGAGACCAATCAACAGCACTACATGCATCTTAATATTCTGAAAGTAGCCGATCTGTTGCAGCAGGATGTGGCCATTGAGAAACAGTTACAACAGTTGGAAATGCGCCTGGTAGAGCTGACATCCGGCAGATTTTATGAGATAGCACAGCCCGAAACGTATGATCCACGTAAGGCGGCAAAAGATCCGAAGCAGAGCATAGCACTCTCACCAGAGCAGGATATTGCCGGCATTAAACGACGCGCACTATATGCCCCCGTCTATTTGACACGCGATGATAATAATCAGATCAATAAGATCATCTTACCCATCCATGGTTATGGGCTGTGGTCGACCTTATACGGCTTTATCGCATTGCAGGGTGATACGACAACAGCCATTGGCATGCGTTTTTATGAACATACAGAGACCCCAGGGCTGGGGGGTGAAGTGGACAGTACCAGTTGGTTGAAGCAGTGGCGAGGTAAGCGGGTCTTTGATACCAATTGGCAACCCGCGATCCAATTAATCAAGGGCGGTGTGGATCATAATGACCCCAGCGCAATTCATCAGGTAGATGCCTTGTCTGGCGCGACATTGACTAATCGAGGTGTAGAGAATCTTCTAAAATTCTGGTTGGGTGATGATGGTTTTGGCCCGTTTCTGGCCAGGGTACGAAGCAGCGGGGGCAGTTTATGAGCAACAGATACAGCGAGGTTTTAACTAAACCTGTATTTGATTCCAACCCAATTACAATCCAGGTGCTGGGTATCTGCTCTGCCCTGGCCGTGACCACTTCGCTTAAGACCACCTTGATCATGTGTGCGGCAGTGATAGCCGTGCTCATGCTCTCCAATACCACGGTGAGCATTATCCGCCACCATATCCCAGCCAGCATACGCATTATTATTCAAATGACCATCATTGCCTCCCTGGTTATTGTGGTGGATCAATTCATCAAGGCCTATGCCTTTGAGATGAGCAAGACACTGTCTGTATTTGTCGGCCTGATTATCACCAACTGCATCATCATGGGACGAGCCGAGGCCTTTGCCATGCACAACCCACCTGGGCTAAGTCTGTTGGATGGTCTGGGTCATGGCATTGGCTACAGCGTGGTACTTATTATTGTCGCAACCCTGCGTGAACTATTGGGCACCGGCAAGTTACTGGGCTATACCCTAATGCCCTCTGTGTTTGACGGTGGTTGGTACTATCCCAATAGCATGATGTTGTTAGCACCTAGCGCCTTTTTCATCATCGGCCTGCTCATTTGGGCACAGCACAGCTGGAAAAGTCATCAGGCAGACAAGGATTAACCCATGCTTGAACACTATCTCAATATCTTCATTAAAGCGGTATTTGTTGAGAACATCATTCTGGTGTTCTTTCTTGGCATGTGTACCTTTCTGGCGGTATCCAAACGGGTGGAGACCGCCATTGGTTTGGGCATGGCCGTCATTATGATGATGACCCTTTCTGTGCCCATCAATAACGCCATCTATCACTATCTGCTGCGTGATGGCGCATGGGCATGGGCGGGGCTGCCTGATCTTGATCTAAGTTTCTTGGGGTTGGTAACCTATATCGGCGTTATTGCAGCCATGGTGCAGATCTTAGAGATGGTGCTGGAGCGTTACTTTCCCGCCTTGCAGCATGCACTGGGGATCTTCCTGCCACTGATTACCGTCAATTGCGCCATTCTTGGTGCATCACTCTTTATGGTGGAGCGTGAATATAGCTTTAATGAAAGCATGGTCTACGGCATTGGCAGTGGTATCGGTTGGGCACTGGCCATCATCATGATGGCGGCAATCCGTGAAAAACTGAAATATGCGGATGTGCCCGATGGGCTGCAAGGATTGGGTATTGCCTTCATCACGGCGGGACTTATGTCCCTGGGCTTTATGTCCTTCTCTGGGATCAAGCTGTGAGTCGCTATTTCGCATGATTACAGAGATCCTTTTAGGCATTGCGCTTTTTACAGCCATCATCATAACCTTGGTTGTGATTATTCTGATTGCACGCGCCTGGTTAATCCCAGCGGGCATGGTACACATCAAGTTCAGCAATGCCCCAAAGAAATCCTTTGATACGGCCTGTGGCGACAAACTGCTGGCCTCTTTGGCAGAAGAGGATATTTTTCTCTCATCAGCCTGTGGTAGCACGGGCATCTGTGGCCAATGCCGCATCAAGGTGCTATCAGGCGGCGGCACTATCCTGCCCACAGAAGATAATCTAATCAATAAAAAAGATGCCGCAGACGGTTACCGTCTCGCCTGCCAGGTAACCGTTCATCAACCGATGATGCTAGAGCTACCGGAGGCGATATTTACGGTAAAAAAATGGCGCGGCGAAGTGGTCTCCAATCACAATGTCGCCACCTTTATTAAAGAGCTGATTCTGCGCCTGCCTGAAGGGGGAGAGATCGATTTTGAGCCCGGTAGTTATGTGCTGCTGGAAGCACCGTCATATCATCTCAACTACCGTGATATTGAGGTGGATAAAAAATATCGCAAAGAGTGGGATAAGTTGGATTTATGGACGTTGAAATCACATACAAGGATGCCTGTAAAACGTGCCTACACCATGGCCAGCTATCCTGGCGAAGGCGGCGAGATAAAATTCAATATCCGCATCACCTTACCGCCGCTTTCCAGCAGCGGTATTCCGCCGGGCAAAATGAGTTCATACCTATTTGGCCTTAAAGCAGGCGATGCACTCACCATCTCCGGCCCCTATGGTGAATTCTTTCCACAACCTACTGATACAGAGATGATCTACATTGGCGGCGGTTCAGGAATGGCACCGCTGCGTTCACATATAAACTACTTACTAAAAGAGGAAGACAATAGACGCAAGATCAGCTATTGGTACGGCGCACGCAGTCTGGATGAGATATTTTATATGGAGGAGTTCAATCAGCTAGATAACCTATTTGATAACTTCAGTTGGCATATGGCGCTGTCCGACCCAAAGCCGGAAGATCATTGGCAGGGCGATGTGGGCTTCATCCATCAAATCCTCTATGAGAAATATCTAAAAACCCACACCTCACCAGAGGATTGCGAATATTACATCTGCGGCCCGCCGATGATGATGGATGCTGCAATCAATATGCTGAAAGATTTAGGTGTGGAAGAGGAGAATATCTTCTTTGATGACTTTAGTGTCTCCTTATTATAACACCGCAAACGAAGACCACATGAATTTGGAAAGATCACTGAGCCAGTACGACACTTGGAAACTGCGCTCAGAATGCGGCCTCTCTTGCCACCCAATATATTGATCAGATAGCATTTTTGCCACTCTCTTCCAGAGGCGTCACTGGCGGATAGAGTTCATCCATTGGCCGAGACAGGCCATTACCCCCCGCAATCCGCACATGGTGACGGCACAAAGCGCGAGGCTCTGCTACTCCGCAGGAGTGGGCAATCATCTCCACATCATACACAATATTCTGGCAATAATTAGCCACCCGAACTGATTTAACGGCTGGATCAAGCCCCGCCTGAAGCCTGGGATTGTGGCTGGTAATCCCCGTTGGGCAGATATTTTTGTTGCACTTGAATGCCTGAATGCAACCCAATGCAAACATAAACCCTCGCGCAACATTGACAAAATCTGCCCCCGCACACAACGCCCAGGCAACATTAGTGGGCGTAATGAGCTTTCCCGAAGCAATCAGACGTACTTGCTGTTTAAGCGCATATTTATCAAGTATATCTGCCATCAGGGGCAACGCTTCTCTCAGCGGTAGACCCACGCTATCCATCAGTGGCATGGGGGCAGCACCTGTGCCACCGTCACCACCATCTACGGTAATGAAATCTGGCGCACTCTCTTTTCCACGCCTATTAATCTCTTTGCACAAATCATCCAGCCAACCACAAGTTCCAACCACAATCTTAATCCCCGTGGGTTTACCCGTCAGGTTTCGGACGCGGGCGATAAAATCAAGCAACTCCTGCACCGATTTAATCTCGGCATGCCGGTTGGGTGAAATAGAAGATTCTCCCGTATTAATGCCGCGTATTGTTGCAATCTCTGGCGTTATCTTGGCGGCTGGCAACATGCCGCCTTTGCCAGGTTTGGCACCTTGACTGAGTTTGATCTCAAATAGTTTCACCTCAGGCCGTGCGGCAACTTCCTGTAGTTTTTCCTCATTTAAACTGCCATCTGGGTGACGTACGCCATATTTGGCTGTTCCAATCTGAAAAACAAGGTCACATCCCCCTTCCAGGTGGTAGCGTGTCAAACCACCCTCACCGGTATTCAGCCAGCAACCCGCTATTTTTGCACCTTGGGATAGTGCCTGCACGGCAGGTGCAGAGAGCGCTCCAAAACTCATCCCCGATATATTAAAAATGGAGGGGGCATAATAGGGGTGGCGGCAGTGGCTACCAATCACCATGGGAACGGTTTCGGCGCTATCTGCCCTCGCCGTAGGGAAAGGACAGTTTAAAAAAATGGGCGTACCTTCAATATTTAAATTTTTAGTGGAGCCAAAGGCAATGGTATTGTCAGCCCCATTTGCAGCGCGTTCGACCCACTCCCGTTCAGCTCGATTGAAGGGCATCTCCTCCCGATCCATGGCAAAGAAATATTGCCGGAAGAACTCTCCTGCTTTGCTAAACAGATAACGAAAGCGCCCCAACACAGGGTAGTTATGCCGAACGGCGTTACGGCGCTGGGTTATGTCAATAATAAACAGGACAAGAATGATCAGCGTTACAATCACGGTGACAGAGATAAAAACTGCCGTGATAATCTCGATGCCATGCGCGACCCATTCAGGAAAAATAAGGCCATTCGTTCTTGGCCCCAATAGATGTTGAACCCCTTTTTCCATCTCATTCATTTAATAACCCCCCCGCTCTACGCTGCTTGAACTGTATTTATTCACAGTAAAACCTCTCTATTCCATTACTCACCGCTATTTTTTCTGTTTGCCGTGTACGAATCATGTTCTATTAAATTGGGAACACTGTTTATTCGACGGCTATAGAGGTTGGCTAAGGGTTTGGCACTGATACCGTGCAGTAAAATGCTAAGCAAAATGGTCAATATTGCCACGATTTCTATCGTATCAAGGCCAGGGATTTTATGCTCATGTTCATGCTCAATCAGGATCATAAGATAGAGAATCGATGCCACACCACGGGGGCCAAACCAGCCCACGATCAATACCGTATCCCATCTCAATTTCACCCCTTTGAGTGCCAGTGCCACGGGGATCATACGGATAAATGTCAGGCTGAGCAGTGCATAGGCAACCGTGGGAAAATCAGCAGCCGCAAGTGCAGGAGCGGCCATTGAAGCGCCAAATAGAAAAAAGATGGCCAGGGTAAAAAGCTGACCTTCGGTCTCCACAAACGAAAAAATACAGGTCGGCATCCGTCGTGAGACATTACCCACAGTAAGGCCGGCACAAAACGCGGCAATAAAACCATTGCCCCCCACCACCTCTGCACCAGCATAGGCTAGAAGCGCAAGTGCAAACACAGAGATCCGCTCAAAATCCCTACTCATCCACTCCCTACCATCAAACCAGTCAAATGCCCAGGAACCGAGGAAGGCGATAAATATACCGGCCAAGGCACCCAGTACAATCTGCTCAGCTATCAGGTAGATAGATGCATCAAAATCCCCACTTGCACCATCGGTAGCAAACACCAAAAACAGAAGCAACACAGGCAGTGCAATACCATCATTTAAACCACTTTCCACATTGAGGGCTTGTCGAATGCGAAGTGGAATGGATTCAATAGTAAACAGCGCCCGCCCCAAGGTCGCATCGGTTGGGGCAAGAACCACTGCCAACAGTGCAGCTTCCCAAATACCAAGCCCCAAAGGCAGGAGCATGGCAATGCCCATCCCGATGATAATGGTCAGGGGGAGTCCCAGTGCCAACAGGCGTATAGACAATGTGCCATCATGCCGCAAGCGTGTTGCACAAATTCTGGAAGCATCAGAAAACAGTATCAGAATGAGCGTAATTTCTGCAATTACCGTAACCAGATGAGAGCGCAAGTGCGGTGTGAGCATCCCCAAACTGGCATCACTCAGCAGCAGACCAAGCCCAGTGAAAGCCATGGGTGCAGTGATCCAGCTATCTGCAATTCGCCGAGACAACAGGCAAAATAGAAACGTAAATAACGCAATGACTGAAAGTGGTATTGATTCCATTAGCTGAATTTACAGCCTCCTATTACTCCAACGAGATTATATTGATAGATAGCGTTGATTACTGTTTTTTATTATCAATAAATATCATTTTTTGACATAACACGGCTTAATTATTAACCGCTATAGATGCTTCTTAAACCAATCTAATTGTTTATTTGCAGCTTTTTTAAATGCTGCCCCTTTATAGATTTCGTAATGCGTTACTCCCTCAAGTTCAAATAACTCTTTTGGTTCGTTAGCGGCTTCAAAGAGTGAATAAGATTCTGATATAGGATTGACACTATCGTTTGTAGCGGCAACCACCAATATGGGTACATTAACATTTGAAACAGCATTTATAGGCTTATGTTTTAGTGTTTCAGCTATTGTTAAAAATGGTATTTTTATTTTGAGTGCTGAATATTCATCAACATATTCCTTATAAAACGCTTTCGATTGATCGTCGCTTAATACTTTAATAATCGGAACCATCATTTCTCTACCCGTTTTATTTTTTTTCTCTTCCATTTTTTCAATAGTGGCCAAAAGTTTAATTTTTTCGTCCTGACTCATTGCTGATGTTATTACTCGCTCACCATCCGCAAAAGTTAGTTGAACCGATACCACTTTTACACGAGCATCTTCAGAGGCAGCAACCACAACATTAGCACCACCAAAGGATGTACCCCAAAGCCCTATGCGACCTGAATCAACTTCCGGACACCGAGAAAGAAATGTAATAGCATTTT
>JAJRWL010000218.1 GCA_024276875.1 Gammaproteobacteria bacterium | reverse complement strand
TTTGGTCCAAGAGGTAGTGGCTAAGGCGATTTGGTCGACCTGGGGCTGATGCTCTCGCTGGCTGAGCAGCACCGCACTGTCAGCATCGTGTAACAGTGCCTCACTGTTACTGCCAATATCCAACGCATCATCGGCATGGATGCCCGTTGTCCCCATGATCAGCAGAGAGGGTTTTATCTGTTTTAGGTATTTGCTGATGACATCGTGCGGCTTGCCATCCAATAGTGTGGTCTCGATTTCCATGCCATATTCACCGGCAATCTGCTGACAGACGGCGAGATGCCCCTGATAGATCTTGGCCAGACCGGAGTCGATAATCTCTTCGTGCAGCTGCTCCTGCTCTTGAAAACGGAACACCTTGCCGGCCTCATCAGAGAGCACCTTGGCGATACGATTGAAGGCAACATAGTGGTAGTAGGGGTCAAAGGCGGAGACCACTTTAACCGGCAGCTGCCACTGCTGTGCCAGTGCCAGTGCCGTGAGCAGGCCGCCATAGGATTTGGTCGAGCCATCAACGGCCACCACAATGGGGCCTTCTGTAATGGAGCGGTTGGGCTCTTTGATGATGAGGGTGTCAATCTGGCTACGCCGAGAGACGCGTTGGCAAACGCTGCCCAGGCGGCTGCTTTTTACGGCACCCAGTCCGAGGGAGCCAAGCACTAGCAGATCATAGTTGCCATTGTTGGCTTCTTTGATAATCTCGCGGTAGTTTTTGCCCTCTGGGGAGAGGCGGTTGAGTGAGATCTCTCGCTTTTTGGATTGGCTCTCCACCTGATCCAGATAGGCGTCGGTGATGATGTTTAGCCCTTTGGTGATCAGATCATCGTGTACATCCCGTTGTCGCTCCAGTGCTTGCTCTTCTCGGTATGCTTCAGGGAGGCCACCTTCCATCTGCCGAAAGCGTTTATCGTGCAGTTTGGCAGCATAGACATGCAGGGCGCTAAAGCGGCTGCTCCATGTCTCGGCTAAAGCCAAAGCGTCAGTAATAGCACGGTTGGAGCAATCAGAAGAATCTACGGCCAGCAAAATAGCATGGTAGTGGGGCAGTTGCTGGGGCTGATGGGTTTGGGGTGCTGTGTCTGAATTCATACTGGCCTTTGGCAATAAAGAGGTTTTAGTCAAGCAATGCATAACCGATGATGAGTGCTATTACCACGGCATTGATTAACCCTGCAACAATAGCCAGGTAATCTAATGGCACGAGGCCTTTGCACCATTTTTGTTTGGGCATCTATTTGCCTTTAAAAGCAAAATCTACGGTTACAGTGCCACCGGCTGTAACCTTAACCTTGCTCTTTTGATCTTTTAAAAAACCATGCCAGGCTTTGATCTTATATTCACCCGCAGGTACGTTATCGATAGTGTAGCTGCCATCTGCCTTTACAATGGCAAAGTAGGGGTTTTTGGCAACAAAGGTGTAGGCATGCATGAAGTCATGGGCATCGCACTCAACCTTCATGGCAGCGCCTTTTTTCAGTTTTACTGTCTTGGTTATGGTGTTTTGATCAGGTTGACTGACATTGAATACCGTCTTTTTGACTCGCCCCATGAGTTCATAGGTATGGATGTTGTGCAGTACGGGATCTTTGTTGATGGAGACAAATTTGGCGTTGTTTCTCATTACACCCAGGAACGGTTTAAAATAACAACCGTCTTGAATGGCACTACCATCACCAACATCTGCTGAGAAGGCTTTCCCCTCTTTGACTTTGTCGAGATAGACCACCACATCTTGCAGTGCGCCATTCTCAACACGTACAAAATCAATTTCTCGATCGGCATCACCACAGACGGCATTATCTTTAGATACCCTGTATTTTTTAGGGGCATAGTCTTTACCAGTGAGGGTGATTTTGCCCGTAATGCCACCGCCATTGTTGACGATGATCTCTTTGTAGGCAGCGGCCTGGCTCATGAGCGGTAGTGTGCAAAGAGCAACGACCCCGAGTACGGTCATTAGTTTTTTCATCTATGTTGTCTCCTGGGAATGATTAATTTAGAGGTATTTATGTCAGGCGGCTTTTTGATCTGGCTCTGGTCTTAATAACTCTTCAAGCATTTCGATAATAAAACGTCGATCAGCGCTGTTATCGGCTTCATCCAGCTGTGCCAGAAGTTTTTCAGATCCCAGTTCAATACTGGTGGCTCGGATACGCTGCCCCATTGGGCGGTTCTGTTGACCGCCCTCTAAAATAGCCGCAGCCAGCATTTTATTGACCACCTCTTCAGTAAATCCCTGTAGCTCTTCCAGCTTAACCAAGCGGGCAAGTCCTTGGGCAGCCGCCAGTCGCACGCCATTTGCGGGGTCTTCCCCATCTATAATAAGGCCCGTCAAAGAGCGGATAGCTTCACAGACTATTTTTTCATTGCTTTCATCCTGCATAATCTGAGCCAAGGCGATAATCGCTTCCTCTTTTTCGCTATCAGCTAAAACCCTTGCTGCTAATTGTCGAACATCTGTAGCAATATCAAAGGTATGTTTAACCAGTATGCGCTCAGCCTCTTTTCTCTGCCGTTTGGCCACTGCAAGATAATGCATCGCTTCATCATCAATCTTGTTTGATGTGCTCTCGTTGCTGTTTAGGTCAAGTGTAGCGTATACGTTATCCATGGCAATGGCATCCAGAGTGGAGACAGCGGCAGGTTGTTCCGGCTGAGTAATGTGTGGCGGCACTGATGGCAGTGCTAACGCCTGTTCATCATTTAAATCATGGTTTTCCTGCATTTGTGTATTAAGCTCAATAAGATGGGAGGCTTCAACAGCAGCTTCTGTCTTATTATCCATTAATGCCTCATTTGGTTCGACTGTTTCAGCATTATCCAGTTCATTTTCCGAAGAGGTGATTTGTTGAGTGAATGATACCAAGGGCTTTGGCTACCCGTCGGCGACTACGGGAGGATCTCTCTTGCAGGCGTTGTATCAATGTGTCGATCCCCTTGCCTTCCATCTGTGCCAACACCGTCAGTGCATCACTTTCGATATTCTGATGCTCATGGTTATCCATAATATCGAGCAGTAGTTCAATTGCACACTCTTCTTTGGCTTGCCCCAGCACCTTGATGGCCTCTAGTTGCACATCCCACCAGTTATCCCAGTCATCATCCCAATCCAGCCTTTCGGGGCGTGTTGCAGCAATGGTTAGTAGTGCATCATTGGCCTCTTTTCCACCCAGATGCCCTAGGGCAGTGGCCACGACGCTACAGATCTCACCACTGGAGTCATTTTCAAGTGATTGAATAAGTGAGGGGATGGCTTTGCTGCTGCCAATTTTGCGTAGCGCTTCAGCTGCATCAACACAGACATCAATATCTTCATCCCGTAGCCGTGCAATCAGTGTATCTACTGCTGATTCATCACCAAAAACCCCTAAGGCTCGAGCTGCATAGCAGCGGTTGGCTTCATCTCCAGTCTCTAATAGGCGGGTTAATGCCGTTATTGCCTGGAGTCGTGCCGTCATGGATGCTTATCCTACTGAGTTGCTTTGGGTTGCGAAAGCAAAGAAAAAAGGCGTTATTGCAAGACCCGCCTCATTGCTCTTATTGGCCGATTGCGACTACTTAAAACATGCGGCGGTCTGTTTGATAAATTGCGCATGTAGAATCTGTATACTCAGCACCAACATTAATAACCACTCATTTTTCATAATGTCATAAGATGCATTTATGTCTGGCTCGGAGGGGGCAACTTTCAATTCCTCAATGATGCGCTTCACCTCGGCTGGGTTGAAGATGTCGGTTTCAAGTAGTGCTTCGGTGGAGAGGTATCGCTGCACGGCGGGAAGATGCTGCTCGGATGCAAACCATTCTCTGATAGGTGTATAAAAGGCGCGTTTTTTATAGTCACCCTCAATCTTGGGCAATTCATCCTGCATGATGCGTTTTAATACATATTTTTCATCCATCTCGTTTAATTTGAGGTGACAGGGCATCTCTGCCGCTAGCTCGACCAGCGGGTGATCCATAAAGGGCACGCGGGCTTCGACTCCATGAGCCATGCTGAGGCGGTCGCTTTTCCACAGTATCCAGTTGGGCAGCCGTGTTTTGGTTTCAATGTAGAGGGATTGATTGAGTGGATGCCGGTTTTCAATTTTGGGCTTCATGCGTTCGAACAGTGCGGGCATTTGGCTGTCGTTATCGGTGGCGTTTTTGAAGGGGTCGGTGAATATCGTCTCTGATGGTTTGCGCAGTATCTCCCAGAGATCGTGCCAAACGGGGTAGGTACCTGTTTGATCATATACGTAATCCTGGCGAGCCGGTTCGTGCAGTGCCAATAGATGCTGCATGTATTGTTCTGAAAACCACTCTGTATATTCATTGAGGTAGATATGTTTGCGTATCTGTTCATCTTGCTGCTCATTGCCCCAGCAGCGTATCGCATCCTGCCGAAAACAGTCATAGCCGCCGAGAATTTCATCAGCGCCATCACCGGTGTAGACGACCTTGCACGCCTGTTGCCGGACAAAGTCTGACAGGAGAAAATGGGGGATGTCGACGGTCATACGTTGCGGTTGTTCCAGGTGGTAGAGGCACTGCTCAAAAGTGGGCAAAAAGCCGTCTTCCCGGTTGTCATCAATCGTTAATTCATGGTTTGGCAAGTCTAAATATTGTGCAACCGATGTGTAGGCGTAGGATTCATCTGCGGCAGGGTTGGAAAGATGAATGGAGTAGGATTGCGGGATCTGGTTGCCGTGCTCTTTTAGCCGTGCGGATGTGGCGGAAGAGTCGATTCCACCGGACAAATAGGTGCCGATGGGCACATCCCCGATCGTGTGGCATGCCGTGGCATCATGCAGGCTTTTATCAAAGCGCGTTACCCATTCGCTCTCTTCGATGTGCTCTTGAAGGGCGGCCTCTTCAAGATCATAAATCTCTTCGGGAAAATGCAGATCCCAGTACTGTTGAATGTCGGGTTGACCACCTGGCATGATGCTCATTGTGTGGCCGGGTTCCAGTTCCAGAATATCTTCAAACAGGGTGTAGGGTGCGACGGAGAATTGGTAAAGAAAGTGGTTGCGGATCGACTGTTTGTTAAATACTGGCGTCACCTTGTGGCTGGCGAAAATGGCCTTTATTTCAGATGCGGCGAACAGTGTTGTGCCATTCCAATGATAAAATAGGGGTTTGATTCCAAGCCTGTCCCTGGCGATAAAGAGGGCATTGCTGTGCGTATCAAGGATGGCAAAGGAGAACATGCCACGCAGCTGCTCGACGCATTTTGCACCATGGCGTTGGTATAGTGCCAGAATGACCTCGGTATCGCTGTTATTGTTGAAAATATAGTTGTCGTGAATAAGATCCTGCCGCAACTCCAGGTAGTTATATATTTCGCCATTGTAGGAGATGACGTAACGGCCATCGTGACTCTGCATGGGTTGTGCACCTGAATTTATGTCGACAATGCTGAGCCGTGTATGACCCAGACCGGCAAAATCCTTAATAAATATCCCGTCGCCATCGGGGCCGCGATGAGCCAGTGTGTGAGTCATCCGTTTCAGGGCATCCGCATCAATTGTCTGCTTATCTGTATTGTAAATGAGGGTGATTCCGCACATGCTTGCTCATCCTTATATTGAAAGCTAAGGGGGTGTCTCTTTTGCTTATTCAGGGTTGCTAAAAGTGGCTTGTAATTGGGTGCATAAAAAAAGGGTGTGTTGTTGCTATAAAAACAAGCGTCTATCTTAACGCTCCCCCTGTTTTTTTATAATAAATTGTTATTTTAGAAAATATAACTATTGTATGTACGGCGCACATTTTTATCATAATAAAGGTGGGGTACTCAATGAATCAAAAGCGGGATAGAGAAAAACTGATGGGAGAGCCGGCGGTCAGTAACATTGAAACCCGCTGGGGCGGGAAGCTCTTTGTGGCTGTTCTGCTTGCGGTACTGGCCTTTTTCTGGTGGCTGCTGATCTATTCCGGTGGCGCTGTTGTGCGCCACGGTTAAGGGGGGCGATGATGTCAAATAAAAATAGTAATACGGGGAACTTGGTGGCTGTTTGGATTGGCGCAGTTGCTATTGTGTTGCTGGGCTTCTATCTGCTGGATCATGGCATTATGGGTATGCAGGGGCTTCCTCTCAATTGGGATCTGACACCGGCTCAATAGCCGAAGTTGAAATATGACAATCGATAAAATAAGGGCAACGACCTTATCTGCTGCTTTGATCAGAGGGCTATTGGGCTGTCTGCTATTTATGCTGCTGGTTTGTGGTGCTGTGACGGACGGTTGGGCGGCTGATGTGGCTCCGGTTGGCGGGGCGCAGATGCAAGGACAGGATCTGCCGGTGTCTGCCGAGGTAAAATCTATAATGGCACCACATCTTTCCCGTGCTGATTATCCTAATATAGGTGTGAGCAGCCGAGCGGTGGTTTGGGTATTGGCGCAGATGCACCTCTTCTTTGGCGCGCTGGTACTGGCTGTGCCATTGTTTGTGTTGGTGATTGAGTTGGTGGGACATATAACGGGCGATGATCGCTACGATGATATGGCTCATGAATTTATGCGAATCAGCATGACGGGCTTCTCCATTACGGCGATCTTTGGTGGCACACTCACCTTTGCGCTGTTCATGCTCTACCCTGATTTTATGCAGTACATGATGCATGTCTTCGGTGCGCAAACTCTCTTCTATGCAGGCATGTTCTTCTTTGAGAGCTTCTTTCTTTACACCTATTACTATGGCTGGAATGCCATGCGTTATGGCAATCTCAAGTGGGTACATCTATCGCTTGGGTTGATGCTAAATGCCTCTGGTATCACCATCATGGTGCTTGCCAACGCCTGGTCTACCTTCATGATGGCGCCCTCTGGGGTTAATGAGGTGGGTGCAGTGATCGGTAATATCTGGGAGATTATGAAGGGTCCCTTGTGGAACCCCCTCAACTTACACCGTTTTGTGGCTAATATTGCCTTTGGTGGTGCGGTGGTGGGAGCCTATGCCGCCTATAAATTTTTGGCTTCGCGTGATCCGCTGGAGCGCGCCCATTATGATTGGATGGGCTACACCTCCAACTTTATTGCCATTCTTGCCTTTCTGCCGTTGCCCTTTGCGGGTTATTGGTTGATGGCGGAGATCTACGCCTACTCCCAGCAGATGGGGATTACCGCCATGGGGGGTATTCTGGCGTGGCTCTTTATTGTGCAGGCGGTGTTGATTGGCACTATTTTGCTGGCAGCCAACTTCTATCTCTGGTCGGGCATGTCTCGTACTGAAGGGTCGAACCGCTATCAATGGCTAATTAAATATATCGCCTTTGTATTGGTAGCCTGCTTTCTGGTCTGGGTGACACCCCATACCTTGATTCTGTCTGCATCAGAGATTGCCACCCTGGGCGGCAGTCATCACCAGATTCTTGGCCCACTTGGCATCATGCCGGCCAAGAATATTGCCGTAAATCTGATGCTGATAGCGACCTTCCTCTCCTTTCAGCTCTATCGTCGATCGGATAAGGTGGCGACCGTTTCATGGGCAGCCGCAGGCAATGCGTTGATGGTGGTGATCTATATTGTGGCCATTGCCAACGTGATCTTTGTGGGTGTCTATTATGGTTATTTTACCAATACCGTCTATAAAGTAGGCTCCTCTGTGGTGCAGGTGATCTCTACTTTGGTGGTGATTGTCTCGGGCATTACAATTGATTTATTTCTGTTTAAGAATGCCAAAACGCTGCCTTCACATTGGGGGCAGGTCTCTAATCGCTCCCAATATGCGCTGTTTGCCCTGCCGGTTGCTTTTACTTGGTTGATGGGGCTGATGGGATATGTGCGCTCCTCAGTGAAGACGCATTGGCATGTTTACGGTGTTATGAAAGATAACTCGCCAGATAATTTTATCCCCACCATTGCCTATGCCGGCAATATGATCACCATTGTGACAGTGCTGTTTCTGTTGTGCGTGCTCTTTATGTTTTGGGTGGCCAGCCTGGGTGCGGCAAAGCAGGTAAATCCTGCGACTGTGATTGAGGACGATGGCGTATGACCCTTGTTAAAGTCATGGGTTTTACCCTGTTGCTCTGTCTTGTTTTTTTGGCCGTCACCCACTTGTTACCGCAGGTGGAGGGGGAAGCACCGGTCGATAAGATGATAGATTTGGATGTGCTGACCATGGATGGTTTTATTGTTATGGGAGAGCAGATCTTTAATAGCAAAGGTAACTGTACCCTTTGTCACAAGTCGCCGCCCTTGGGGCGTGCCCCCGATATTCAAGGTGCAGATATGGTGGCCGTTGCGGCTGAACGACTGGCTGATCTGCGTTATAAAGGCGTGGCAACGGATGCAGAAACCTACCTTCGTGAATCAATGAAAGCGCCGAGTCAGTATGTGGTCGCCGGTTGGGGTAAGACGGGAGCAAAGGGTGAGAGATCCCCCATGCCTGCGGCTCATAAGGCTCCGATTGGGCTGTCGAATATAGAGATTGATGCGGTGATTGCCTACCTGCAATCCAAGGATGGCCATGAGGTGACGGTGGCACTGCCCACTGAGGCCACTGCCCCGGTGGCGGATAGCGTGCCCACCCCCACGGCTACCGCAGCGGCGGTGATTAAAAAATATAGCTGCCAGGTCTGTCATGTCGTGGATGCGGTGGGTGGTTCGGTGGGGCCAAACCTAGATAGGGTGGGTGGCCGCCTTACGCCAGAGCAGATCCATGAAAGCATTATCAACCCCAATGCGGTCATTGCCGAAGGGTTTGTCTCGGGTGTGATGCCGCGTGATTTTGCCGAGAAGATGACGGTAAAAGAGTTGCAGCTGTTGGTAAAGTGGCTGGCGGAAAAACAGCCATGAGTCGTTTTAAGCTTTCTCCATTCTGGCAGGCGGTCATGGTGATTATTATCGCCTATCTGGTTTTTGATAACGCCTTTCCGCCGCTGTTGCCAATGACGCTGATGATACCGTACATGATCATCACCATCATCGGGGTGCTGCTCTACTTTGCCTTTGATGATCAGCGCTGGGAGGCGTTCAAAGCCCCTATTACTACCGTGGTTCGGGATGACGATAAGGTTGCCGCTCGTTGGGGCTTGCTGGTGGTGATCCCCCTGATTGCAGCCTATACCGTTTATGGCATGGTGAAACCTGCTACAGATGCCCCGGTGGAGCTGCGCCAGGTGCATCCCGCCCCTCCGGCTTCGGTTAAGGTATTCAACAAACGCTACAACCTCGCCTCTTTGGAGAATCCGCTACGCCAGAAAATCCTCGGAACTATGAAGATAGATCGGGATGCGGGCTGGGATCAGTACAATGAGGCGGTGATGGCTGGGCGGGATATTTACTATCAGAACTGCTTCTTCTGCCATGGTGCTCGGCTGGATGGCCAGGGTCACTATGCCCACGGTTTTAACCCGATGCCGATCAATTTTCAAGATTCAACCCTCATTCCACAGCTGCAGGAATCTTTCCTCTTTTGGCGTATCACCACGGGGGCAGCGGGGTTGCCAAAAGAGGGCACACCCTGGAATTCGGCCATGCCGGTTTGGCATGAGATGCTGAAAGAGGAGGATGTCTGGCGTGTCATCCTCTTTATCTTTGACTACAGCGGGCAGATGCCGCGCATCTGGGATGCGGATCTATCCAAAGAGGTCACAGGTATGAAGGATGAGGTGCTGGCCAGACGTAAAGCACTTAAAGGCAAGGCGCTCTACAGATTCCGCTGTGAGGTATGCCATGGTGAGCAGGGGGCGGGGGATGGTATTGCAGCTGAGCGGGTCTACCCCAAGCCGCGTGATTTTACGCTGGCGCTGTTCAAATATAAAACCTCTCCTGGTATGGAGCTGCCACGGGATGAGGATCTATTCAACACCATTAAATATGGCTTGCCTGGCACCAGCATGCCAGGCTGGGGTATCGAGGGGCGGGCGCTGCTCACGGATAAGCAGATCAAAAGCCTGATCCCCGAGATCAAGCGGTTTGACCTGACGGCAACCTGGCCACCGGAAGATGCGGAGGAGGCCTTTGACGATGATGAGCGCTACATCGGGGATGATTTCCGCAGCATTACCGAGCGTGAGCCACTGAATGGCCAGATTGCCTACTCCGAAGCGTCTGTTGCCAAAGGGCGTGAGGCCTTTCTCAAGGCCTGCGAACAGTGTCACGGCGCTGAAGGACGGGGCAATATTGTCTCGGGTAAAAAACTGGAGGATGACTGGGGTAATCGGCTCTGGCCGCGTAATCTGACCAAACCCTGGACTTGGCGTGCAACCCAGACCCGCACCCGTGGTGAGGGTGGGAGGGATCAGACCATCAGGAATATCTATCTCCGGTTATCAATGGGTATCCCCGGTACACCCATGCCTGCGCATCGTGCCACGGAAGCGGGAAATGCTGACCCCGTCAGTTTGGAAGATCGTTGGCATATTGCCAATTTTGTCTACAGTCTGCGTGATACCACGGTGCAACCAGTGGAAGACCCTGTCGTCATGGGCATGAAGATTGAGGGTGAATTGCCCGCAGCGGTGAACGATGAACGCTGGGATCGAGCACCAGCAGTGAGCTTGCATTTGGTGCCTAATATCATTAAAGAGGCTCGTCTTTTTACCCCGCTTAACGATGCTGTGACGGTGCGTGTTCTTTATAACAACAAGGATATTACCTTTCTGTTGACGCTGGATGACCGCACCCACAGTCGTCCGGGTGATCGCTACTTTGGTGATTTGATGGATGAGAGCCTGGAGATGCACCCAGATGCCTTTGCCATTCAGTTTCCGCATGATGATGCCTATTCGACACGGCCTGCAACGCTGAAACCGCCCTATCGCCACGGTGATGCACAACATAAAACCATCATCTGGTACTGGAATGCCGGTAGTGTAAAGCCAGAGATTGGCGCGCAAACCCTGTTATTGGATGGCAGTGGGTTGGATAGAGAGCTGGAACCTCGCATGCAAGAGAGCCGTCTAACAGCCAGTGGCCAGTGGAAAGAGGGTCAATGGCGGGTGCTAATGAAGCGTGCTCGTGATGGCAGTCGTAGTGGCAACATCAGTTTTGATGAGGGGCAGTTTATCCCCATCGCCTTTGCCAACTGGGATGGTAGCAACGGTGAAGTGGGATCAAAACATACCCTCACTACCTGGTACTGGCTGCTGCTGCCACCTGAAGAGGATGTGGTCAAAATATATGGCATTCCCGCGGGTATTGGCCTTCTGGTGTTTTTGATCGGCTGGGGTATTGTTGCCGTGCAACGCCGAATGTTGAAGCAGGGTTAGGTTTTGCCTTTTATAGGGTTAGGTTTTGCCTTTTATAACGCTATGTTTATAACCTGTACGTCATCCTGAAATATAGTTAGCCACGGTAATAATGGCGCACTGTTTTTGTGCAATAATCAGGGCGGTGCTCTATAAATTGATATTTAGCTATTTTTTGCTGCCAAAGCTGCCTGATTGCGGCATTGAAAATGGTTGGCATATTAGTTGCCTGTAGGCACTACAGGCTCTTCAGACAGGCGCACTGAAGGATCGCTTTATTTATCTTTGAGATTAAAACCCATGAAAGAAAAGCTGGTATTAATTGGAAACGGAATGGCGGGTATTCGTACACTGGAAGAGCTGCTAAAGCTCGCGCCGGATCTGTACGACATCACGGTCTTCGGTGATGAGCCGCATGGCAACTACAACCGCATCCTGCTCTCTCCCGTGCTGGCCGCCGAAAAAACCATCGATGACATCATTCTCAATGACCGGCAGTGGTACGCAGATAACAACATCATGCTGCACACCGGCATGCGCATCACCAAAATCAACCGAGGGCAGCGCACGATAACCGCCGAGGATGGCACTGAAACCACTTATGACCGGCTGATCATCTCCACCGGTTCCAGCCCTTTTATTATCCCCGTTCCTGGCTCAGAGCTGGAGGGCGTGATTGGCTTCCGCGATATTCAGGATGTGGATGAGATGCTGGATGCTGCCAGTAAATACAAAAAGGCGGTGGTCATTGGTGGCGGCCTGTTGGGCCTGGAAGCTGCTGATGGCCTGGTAAAACAGGGCATGGACGTGACGGTGGTGCATCTTGAGAATACCCTGATGGAGCGGCAACTGGACAGCGCCGCCGGTGCACTGTTGAAAAGCTCCCTCGAAGAGCGCGGCCTGAAATTTCTGATGGAGCACCAAACAGAGGCGCTGCTGGGTGACAAACGGGTGGAGCAGATCTGCTTCTCCAATGGGCTGCAAATCCCCGCTGATCTGGTGGTGATGGCGGTGGGCATCCGTCCTAATATCGAGCTGGCTCAATCGGCTGGCATCCACAGTGAACGCGGCATTGTGGTCAATGACACCCTGCAAACATACGACCCCCGCATCTATGCTGTGGGCGAATGTGCCCAGCACCGCAACATCACCTATGGCCTGGTTGCACCGCTCTTTGAGCAGGCCAAGGTGGCGGCCAACCAGTTGGCTCAACTGGGGATCAGCTACTACAAAGGCTCTATCACCTCCACCAAACTCAAGGTCAGTGGCATTGACCTCTTCTCTGCCGGCGATTTCCAGCAGAGCGATGATACCGAAGAGCTGCTCTATCAGGATCCAGGCCGAGGCGTTTACAAAAAGGTGGTCATCCGTAACAACCGGATCATTGGCAGCGTACTCTATGGCGACACGCTGGATGGTCCCTGGTATTTCCAGCTGATGCGTGATGGAATTGACATCACCGAGATGCGTGAAAAGCTACTCTTTGGTCAGGTCAGCATTGGTGACTCCGGCCACAGCGCAACCGACCATATCTCCGCAATGCCGGATGATGCTGAGGTTTGTGGCTGTAACGGTGTCTGCAAGGGCGATATCGTCAACGCCATTATCGACAAAGGACTCTTCACCCTGGATGAGGTAAAGCTGCACACCAAAGCTGCGGCCTCCTGTGGCTCCTGTGCCGGCGTGGTTGAGCAGATCCTGGCCTCCACTGTGGGTTCTGATTTCACCATTTCACCGGCTAAAAAGCCGATCTGTGGCTGCACCGAATATACCCATGATGAGGTGCGTGCAACGCTGGTTAAATATGAGCTGAAGGAGATCCGTGCGGTAATGGATTTTATGGAGTGGAAAACCCCGGATGGTTGCAGCAAATGCCGTCCGGCGCTGAACTACTACCTGCTCTGCGCCTGGCCGGGAGAGTATGTGGATGATGCCCGCTCCCGTTTTATCAATGAACGGGTGCATGCCAACATCCAAAAAGATGGTACCTACTCAGTCATCCCCCAAATGAAGGGCGGCATGACCAATGCCGCAGAGCTGCGCGCCATTGCGGATATTGCCGATAAATATGCAGTGCCTGAGATGAAGGTGACTGGCGGCCAGCGTATTGACCTGTTTGGGCTGAAAAAAGAGCAATTACCCGCAATTTGGGCCGACCTTAATGCCGCAGGCATGATCTCAGGCCACGCCTACGGCAAATCCCTGCGCACGGTAAAAAGCTGCATCGGTAGCCGCTGGTGTCGGTTTGGCACGCAGGATTCCGTCACCATGGCGGTAAAACTGGAAGAGATGAGCTGGGGAAGCTGGACACCGCACAAATTCAAGATGGCCGTCTCCGGCTGTCCCCGCAACTGTGCCGAGGCCACCATCAAGGATCTGGGTGTGGTCGGTATCGACTCCGGTTGGGAGCTGCACATTGGCGGCAACGGTGGCATAAAGGTACGTGCCACAGACCTGCTCTGCAAGGTGCAAACCGAGGCAGAGGTGCTGGAATATGCCGCCGCCTTCATGCAGCTCTACCGCGAAGAGGCGCACTATTTGGATCGCACCGCTCCCTGGATTGAGCGGGTGGGGCTTACCTACATAAAACAGTGCTTGATTGAAGACGGTGATGGCCGCAAGCGACTGGCTGAACGCTTTCTGCTATCCCAGAAATATGCACAGATTGATCCGTGGAGAGCGCGAGCTGAAGGAAAAGAGGCGCACGAATTCGCCCCCATGATTGAGGTCGTTGATTAATAATCTAGCGGCAACCCATAACTGATTAAAGAGATGACAAAATGTCTGATTGGATTGAAATAGGTCATATCGATGATATTCCGCGACTGGGTAGTCGCGTGGTAAAAAGCAAAGCGGGCGACATTGCCATCTTTCGCACCGCGCAGGATAAGATCCACGCCCTGCTGGACAAGTGCCCCCATAAAGGCGGCCCTCTGTCTCAGGGGATCGTGCATGGGGATCAAGTCACCTGTCCACTGCACGACTGGAAGATTCAACTGGCCAGCGGTGAAGCGGTCGCCCCAGATGAGGGGTGTGCCCGCACCTATCGTGTGCGGGTGAAAGCGGGCACCATATTTCTTATGCTGTAGCTACAAAGCGCAGCCTGCGTGATAGTCCCCCCATTACGTAAGTTTTGGATTATGAAATGATCAAGGAGATATGCAATGAGTTACAGAAAGCAGGGGTTTTGTATCATACTTTTGATTGCGGCCATAACCCCAGTACAGGCTGGCTGGTTTGATGTGCTGAAGAGTGAGGTTTTAGGCACAGAGGCATCGAAAGATCCCATCTCAAATTTGGCATCGGATGAAATTGCAGCGGGTCTGCGGGAGGCGCTGGAAAAAGGTGTCGCTATTGCCGTTGACCTCTTGGGGCAAACCGATGGCTTCTTTGGTAATTCAAAGGTGCGCATTCCGCTGCCAGAACATCTGCAACAGCTGTCCGATGGACTGCGCATGCTGGGGCAAGATCAATATGCTGATGAGTTTGAGTTGACTATAAACCGGGCAGCCGAGGCCGCTGCACCTGAAGCTAAGGCCATCTTCATGGATGCGATTCGTAACATGAGTATTGAAGATGCGAAGACCATACTGAACGGCAAGAGTGATGCTGCAACACAGTATTTTCGCAAGGTGGGTGAACAGCGCCTCCGTGACAGCATGCAGCCTGTAATCAATCAGGCGACGGCTCAAGCCGGCGTAACCAACGCCTATAATAATCTCATTAAAAGCCTGGATCTTTTGGGGGATATGGTGGACACAAAATCGCTGGATCTGAATAGTTATATAACGGGCAAGGCGTTGGATGGGCTTTTCCTAATGATTGCAGAGGAGGAGAAACGTATCCGAGAAAACCCCATAGAGCGCACCACGGAACTGCTTAAAAAGGTGTTTGGATCTAACTAAAAACAGAACATATAATACCCTATGCGTTCCCACGCAGAGCGTGGGAACGAGTATAAATATACGTGGTCAACAAATCAGTCGGCCTATTAAAAATAGTCACAAGCCGTTTTCCCAGCTAGAATCCCACTAGCAAACTCCTCCCGTTAAATTAACTAGATACCCATAATAAAAGTGCAATTTTTTGTCGTCCAACGCATCCTTGGCATCCTGTTAATGATGTTTAGCTTAACGATGCTGCCACCCATCCTGGTCTCGTGGTTCTATTCTGATGGAGCCGCTATCGCATTTTTTGATGGCTTTGCATTGACGCTTGTAACAGGTGTGCTTTTTTGGGGGCCTGTGCGGCATCATAAAAAGGAGCTGCGCCTGCGGGATGGCTTCATGGTTGTCATTATGTTTTGGACGGTGCTGGGCATGACGGGGTCACTCCCTTTTATGCTGGCGCATGAGCCTCACATGTCCGTGACGGATTCAATATTTGAATCCATCTCTGGCCTGACAACGACGGGTGCGACGGTCATCGTGGGGCTTGATGCCCTGCCCCAGTCTCTGCTCTTTTACCGACAGCAGCTTCAGTGGTTGGGCGGCATGGGTATCATCGTGTTGGCGGTTGCTGTGCTGCCCATGCTGGGTATTGGTGGCATGCAGCTCTATCGAGCCGAGACCCCGGGGCCGATGAAAGATACCAAACTGACCCCACGTATTACCGAGACTGCCAAGGCGCTTTGGTTCATCTATCTGGGTTTAACCTTGGTCTGCACCCTGGGTTATTGGGCGGCAGGCATGACGCTATTTGATGCTATCTGCCATGCCTTCTCCACCGTTGCTATTGGTGGTTTTTCGACCCATGATGCCAGCATGGGGTACTTTGACAGCACGCTGATTGAGATGATTGCTGTGGTCTTTATGTTGTTGGCTGGGGTCAACTTTGCGCTGCATTTTGTGGCCTTGCGCTACCGCAATCTGCTGGTCTATTTTGCTGATTCTGAGTTTCGCTATTACATGGCCAACATGGCGGTTGTCTGTATTGTTGTCATTCTGACGCTGCATTCAACGGGTACTTATGAGGCATGGGATGAATCCGTTACTCAAGGAATTTTTCAGACAGTATCCATTGGCACTACAGCAGGATTTACAACAGCAGATTACTCCAGCTGGCCTGCCTTTATCTCGATTCTACTGCTGTTTGCCAGTTTTGTGGGCGGATGTGCAGGATCAACGGGAGGGGGAATTAAGGTCATCCGTTATGTTTTGCTGATTAAGCAGGGGTTGCGGGAGATCTTTCGTCTGATCCACCCCAGTGCCCAAACGCCTATCCGCCTTGGCGGTAAGACGATCTCCACGCGAGTGGTCGAGGCGGTGTGGGGTTATTTCTCTCTTTATGTGGCCAGTTTTATTCTGATGTATCTGGCGCTAGCGCTACTCGGGGTTGATCTAACAACGGCTTTTTCTGCGGTGGCGGCCTCTATCAACAATTTGGGGCCAGGGTTGGGTAGTGTCGGGCTTAACTATGCCGGCTTAAGTGACCCAGTAAAATTGATTCTCTGCTTTGCCATGGTTTTAGGGCGACTGGAGATTTTTACGCTGCTAGTTGTGCTGAGTCCTGCTTATTGGCGCAGGTAGTGGCTGTTGGGGTAATGCCATCCATGACACTACCCAATTTAGGTTTAACGCAATCGCCAAGCAGCGATGCAGAGGCATAACCAGCCGGCAAGAAAAGCCAGCCCACCAAAAGGGGTGATCATCCCCAGTGCACGAATGCCGGTCAGTCCCAAGGTGTAGAGGCTGCCGCAGAATAGCAGGATGCCGATGAACAGCAACCAGCCTGACGCACGCATTAAGCGTGAATCTTTGTGCAGCCCCAGCAGTCCCACCAGAATTAACCCAATACCGTGTGGCATATGGTAGAGGCTGGCTTTTTGGTAGATGGCAAATAGATCAGGAGCCAGACGCGTTTCAAGCATGTGAGCGCCAAATGCCCCCAGTGCGACGCTAAGCAGACAGTTGAATGCACCCAGTGAGATAAATAGACGCGGCATGATAGGCAACCTAAAGTTGAGCCATGGCATAACGGCCGGGGCCATAGAGCGCAACCTTGTTATCTAAGATAACCTTGACGGGCATGCTTTGGAGCAGTGGCTCCATCCGTCCTTTATCGTGAAAGGCCTGTAAGAATTGACCATTCTGAAGTTTGGACAAAATTTTGGGAGCAATGCCGCCACCGATAAAAACACCTCCGGTCGCTTGATGTTTTAGCGCAAGATTGCCTGCTTCAGCGCCATAAAAGCGGATGAAGAGATCCAATGCCTCAACACTGATGGGGCAGCTATTGTCCATTGCGGCCTCTGAAATGGTGGCGGCTGGCTCATCAAAGTCCAGATAGAGTGGTTCCGTATGTTGATGGTGCTTGATCAGAAATTGGTAGATCTCAACCAATCCTGGGCCAGAAACCAGGCGCTCCCAACTGACATGGCCAAAGCGTTGTGCCAGATGTTCAAAGAGGGCAAATTCAAGTGCATTGCGTGGTGCAAAGTCACTGTGGCCTCCTTCAGTGGCAAAGGGCTGGTAGTTATCGCCCTCCCATTTGATGACACCGGCCTCACCTAAACCCGTACCCGCTGCAATGATGCACTGATTGCCTTGGGCATCAATGCACCCCTCTTGCAAGGTATGGAAGGCATCATCTGGCAATGCGGGAATGCCCCAGGCCATCGCCTCCAGATCATTAAGTAACCACACCTTGGTCAGTCTTAAACCATGCTCAATATCAGCGGCACTCACCTGCCAGGGCAGGTTAGTTGTTTTACAGCGCCGATCTTTAATCGGGCCTGCAACACCAAAGCAGGCATATTTACAGACACCGCCATGGCGGCTTAGGTAGTGGGCAACCACTTCATCCAGTGATGAGCAGTTATTGCTGCGAAATACAGTTAATGATGAGGGCTGGAGTTGTTTGGTCTCCGTATCAAAAACAGCCAGACGGGTATGGGTGCCACCGATGTCTCCAGTGAGTATCTTCAATCTCTATTCCTCATCTTTGGGTTTGCATGTAGTGGGTGAACAGGGTTGGGCTTAACTGTTTTAGCTCACTACGTAGTGGGATACTGGCGGCATTGAGTGATGCTGCGCCAGGGTTGGTTTTTTGGTACAGGCCGTATATTACCTGATAAGTTTGGGTGTCGGTGTTTTGTTGTGCATTATCAAGCGCTGGCAGTTGATGTATTAACCCTGGTTGACTCATAAGATACCAGGCGGGGAATAGCTCATTGGGGAGTTCGGGGTCTAAAGCCAGAAAATGCCTCCACGCCTGTTGCAGCGGTGCTGCTGCTTGCTTGCCAATGACGCCAGCTATATCAGGGAAATCCCAGCACAATTGAAAATAGGTCTGCAAGGCTACTGCTGGATGATGCAGCTGCTCATTGGCTTTGGCATAACGCCAAAGTAGATCGGCATGTTGCTGCCAACCTGCTTCTGCCTGAATAATATGGATGACCTGCTGCCAATCATATGCTTTAGTCGCTGTATAGCTGGGGTGAAGTGTTGGATGTGCTGGATTAAACAGTGTGTCTGCTAACGCTATGGTGAGATGCCGCCAGTGAGGAACCAGTAGATTATGGTTGGCTGATCCCAGCTCATCTTCAGCCAACGGGGTCAGTTCGTCTTGGATGTACAGCAGGTATTTTTGCGGGTCAGTAATGGTGCAATGCAGCTGTTGCTCGGCCTCAATGAGTCGCTCCAGCGCGCCCAGCCGAGCATGGCCTGGGTCAGCATCAAATAGCCGTTGCAGCAGGCGCTTGGCCTCACTATTGTTTCGATTAATGAGGGCTTGAGCTGTCCTGTTGGCCAGGTTGCTGGCGGTAGCATCCATGAATAGATCAAGCTGTGGCTGATCCTCAGATGGGCAGTATTTGGTGCAGAAAGATTGCTCACGAGCAGGGTGCTGACTGAAGCTGAGGGTGCTATTACTATCATCCCCCCAGATGCGATAGCGCAATGGTTCTGACACCAGTTTAAGCGCTATTGCATAAGCCTCAGCCTGCTCAATCATCTGGCTAATCTGCACCGGATCACCAAACAACACCTCTTCCAGATACCGGATATGCCCTGATCGCCAGGCCTCGTAATCACCATAATCCAAACGACCTTCAGCCAATAGAAGATTCAGTGGTGTGTATGCGCCTTGTTCCATGAGGAGCTGGTCAATGCAGTTATGAAGAGGGTTATTCATAGGGAGGGCTTGGATATCTCATTTTGCATACTGAACATCACGACTCACTTAGGTTATGTTGGGGTTTGTGTCTCACCTTGGGTTGCTTGCTTAATTGAGCCAATCGACATTATGTCCCCTGATTATCCCTGATACTGGTATTGGCGGATGAGTTGCTTACCAGAGATGTCGAATTGGGTACTGTGTAATAAGTGGATCAGGGGTGAGGATTGTTAGCGAATGCTCAATGGCCTGGCATACAAGCATGCGGTCAAAAGGATCTTTGTGGGGAGTAGGTAGTTTACATAGGTGCAGAGTGTCTTGTTCCGATAAATCTAAAGGGGTGACCAAGTGCCTATTTCGCTCTTTTGGAATAAATTGATCAGGTGAAAGGGGAA
>JAJRWL010000014.1 GCA_024276875.1 Gammaproteobacteria bacterium | reverse complement strand
TTAACAAGGCAAGTAAACCGGCTCATAACAGCATGTTAGATCTTGCAGATGGTGACTACATCATTCTGCTCAACCCAAATGGTTTGCTGGCTGAACACGCACTCTATCGTATCGTAGAGGCATTGAATCAATCCCCTCAGGCCGCCCTTCTTTATAGTGACGAAGACAAGATTGATGCCGATGGTAATCGTTTTGATCCTCACTTTAAACCCGACTGGAATCCCGATCTGCTGCTATCACACAACTACATATCCCATCTCACTGTCTATAAAACCGGGTTGATTAAAGCCATTGATGATTTCAAGGTTAAAATAGAGAACCGCCAGAACCATGACCTTCTATTACATTACACTTCGCAGTTGAAGGATGAGCAGATTGTTCACATTCCTGAGGTGTTGTATCACTGTCATGCCACAGTGGATGCGCCCCCCTTGCACCCACCAGAAAAATCTGATGCCACAAATGCTGGCGTAAGGGTGCTCACCCACCACTTGAACCACTCCACACCGGAAGCAAAAGTAGCATCAGGAATACTGCCCAATACGTACCGCATTCAGTGGCCTATTCCAATAGCATCCCCTCTCGTCAGCCTGATCATCCCAACACGGGATGGCTATAAATTTCTCAAGCAGTGCATAGATTCTATTTTGGAAAAGACCATCTATGATAACTACGAAATAATCATTCTGAATAATCAAAGCCGCTGCCCTGATACTCTGCGCTATTTACAGTCAATCTCAACTGACCACCAAGTCACTGTTCACCCCTGGGATTATGAATTTAACTACTCCGCGATAAACAACTTTGGTGCCACCCTTGCCAAAGGCGCCATTCTTGGTCTACTCAATAATGATGTTGAAGTCATCAATGGTGACTGGCTTGAAGAGATGGTATCCCATGCATGCCGTGATGATATCGGTTGTGTTGGTGCAAAACTCTATTACCCTGATGAGACCATACAACATGCCGGCATTATTCTGGGTATCGGCGGGGTAGCAGACCATGGACACAAACATTTTAGCCGCAATGAGGCCGGTTATTGTTCGCGCCTGAAATTAGTACAGAATCTATCTGCAGTAACAGGGGCATGCTTGCTAGTGCGTAAATCAGTATTTGATAAAGTCGGCGGACTTAACGAAAAAGACCTGGCCATTGCATTCAATGATGTCGATTTCTGTCTTAAAGTCAGGGCAGCAGGCTATCGCAACCTATGGACCCCTTACGCTGAGCTCTATCATCATGAATCCATTTCTCGTGGGGCAAATAACACACGTAAAAAACGGCAGCGCATGCGCAGAGAGGTAAGTTACATGCACAAACGCTTGGGAAGCACGCTGTATACTGATCCAGCCTACAACCCCAACCTAAGCCTCATTCGCACCGATTTTTCACTACCATAAAAAACATCCACTAATGAACAATAACCAACCATGGGTGGTATTAAGCGACGGTGCTGAACCCACTGAGGATATCTATTTTTACAGCACTGCTGCACCCTGGCTGGAGACCGCGTGCTCTATCAGCTCAACCAAATTGCACACCAAACGCTGGCACTTGCCAAAGCGCATGGCGCTCTCAAAGCTACGCGGCGCTAATCTCCTTATTTGCCGTAGCCTGGCTCCTGCATGGCTTGATTTACTGGAGAGCTTCCGCGATCAGCTGGGGGCGATCTACTATCTGATTGATGATGATCTGAGTGCCGCCATCACCGCTAAAGAGCTGCCTGAATCGTATCGTCAAAGACTGGTTAAAATCAGTGTTGAGCAACAACCCCGCATACTGGCGCTTGCAGATGAGGTGATTGTAACCTCTCAATATCTTGTAGATCACTTCAAACATCAACACGGCAAAGTGTCTCTGCTCACACCACCTTTGCTGGCTGCCCTGCCCTCACTGGAGCATTTTGACTCGCAACCACTCTGCATGGGTTACTACGGCACACGCGCTCACCTGCGGGATCTTAATAAGATTGCACCGGCTCTTGAAAGAGTACACCGCCATTATTCCAAGCTACACATTGAGGTCATGCTGGGAAAACATACCCCCGAAAAATTGCAACATTTGGAACGTTTAACGCCCATATCACCGCTGCCTTGGAGCAAGTTCAAAACCTATCAAAGCCGACGACGAGTACATATTGGCCTGGCACCACTTTGGGACTCGGCCTTTAATCGGGGCAAGTCACATATCAAGTGTTTGGATATCAGCATGATGGGGGGGGTTGGTGTCTACAGCCAGCGATCACCCTATAAAGAGATCATCGAACACGGCGTTGATGGCATGCTGGCGGGGGATGACCCTGATGAATGGTATCAATGCATAAGCTATTTGATTGATCACCCTGAAAAGGCTCGTGACATGGCGGCAGCAGCGGCAAAAAAAACCCAGCTGCTGGGTGATCCATCAAGCGCTTGCCAATTTTGGCTTGAGCGCAGCAAGACCTGCTAACCCCATTAGCGACCCGTAAGCCCTCTGCCTGTAATTAATTCTTGCATGCCCAAAAAGGTAATACTAATATTGTATTACTACAATATAGGGAAGCATAAAGTCATGCGAGTTACAACAAAAGGCCAAGTTACAATCCCCAGAAGGGTGAGAGAGGCTTTAGGCATATCTCCGGAAACAGAGATTGATTTTGTCGAAGATAAGGGGCGCTTCTATATAGTTAAAACGGATGAGCCTAACGCAACGGGTAGATTTAAAAAACTTAGAGACATTGCTACGGTAACAATGTCTACCGATGAAATTATGAATCTGACAAGGGAATCATAATGAATGGTATTTTGGTTGATTCATGCGTGTTGTTGGATCTATTCACGGATGATCCTAGAAAAATCAGTTGAAAAAGGCATTACACTACTAACCTTTTGAAACAACGGCTAAAAACATGGTTCTCCCACCAAAACATAATCACCCAAAGGGTGATAAGCCAATACCTGCTAAAAACCACCTCCTT
>JAJRWL010000217.1 GCA_024276875.1 Gammaproteobacteria bacterium | reverse complement strand
CTTTAAGACAGGGCAAACCTGCATTGATTGCCACAAAGGTATTGCCCATAAAGATGTTCGCAGCCTCCTTTCTGATGAAGAGATAGAGGTGCTGGAAGCGCCAAACCCAGATATGATCCGTGAAGTACCACAACTCTATCTTGACGGTCTGGCTGAAGTTGAGAAGGCAGAGGCTGAAGCAAAGGCACAGAAGCAGGCCGCTAAACTGAAGGAGCGTGCTGCCAAGAAAGCCGCTAAAGAGGCTGAGAAAGCACGTATCAAGACGGCAGTAGCTGCAGCCCTTGCGGGCGGAGGCGCTGCGGCTGGAGCTGCCGCCAGCGGTGCTGTTGCCGGCCCTGACTGGGGTGACGTACCTGCACGTGAAATTAATGTTTTCTACCCAGGCCAGGCATCCATGGAGTGGGTTTTAACGGGTAAAAATCATGGTGGCGCACGCGCTTTTATTAAAGGTGGTGACCGCTGTTTTGACTGCCATGATAATGAGACTCTGGATATGGGGCCGCGGATTGTTGGTGGCAAGCATGAAAATCTGGCCGAACCCACGGTGATTCCTGGTAAGCGAGGTGCTTTCCCGGTTCAGGTGCAGGCAGCGCACAGTGACAAAAGTCTCTATCTGCGTTTTCAATGGGAAGCAGGTGGCCATGCGCCAGCCCCTTTTGTGGATGGTGGCAAGATGGATCCGAAGCACCCTGTCAAGCTGGCAGTAATGCTGGCTACGGATGATGTTAAATATGCTGCCCAGGCGGGTTGCTGGGGCACTTGTCATCACGACCTGAATGCCATGCCGCATCATCCAGAAGGCAAGGATGTTACCAAATACATCACTGAAAGCCGCACCAGGATTGAGATCAAAGGCAAGCGCGGCAAAAAACGCGGTGGCTGGGACAAGCGCAAGTCAGATGCCGAAATTCAGAGCGAGCTAGCTGCCGGCCACTTTATGGATCTCCTGCGGGTCAAGGCAGGTGACGGCAAGAGTGAAAATGGTTATGTCCTGGCAGACCGTGTAATGAAAGGTGGGCAGGAGTTGATAGCCAGTGCGATACTGGATGGCAGCACCTGGACTGTGGTTATGAAGTACAATCTCGCCTCTGACAAGCCCGGTGATGTAAGCTTGGCGCTGGACAAACTCTACAACCTGAGTTTTGCAATTCATGATGATTACACCAACGGTCGTTATCACCATGTATCTTTGGGATACAAGCTTGGATTTGATAATGCGGAAGCAGAAGTCAATGCGGTTAAACGTGATATCAAAGCGGCTCCTGCCGCTGCATCAGCCGCACCAGCGGCTGCTATAGGTGGTGGAGCTGGAGCAGTGGTTGCTGCAAATATTGACTGGGATAAGGCCTCAGCCCGGGAAATTGGTATTTTTTATCCGGGGCAGTCATCCATGGAGTGGGTATTGACAGGTAAAAATCATGGCGGTGCACGCGCTTTTGTTAAAGGTGGTGATCGGTGCTTTGATTGCCATGATAATGAGACTCTGGATATGGGGCCGCGGATTGTTGATGGCAAGCATGAAAATCTGGCCGAACCCACCGTAATTCCCGGCAAGCGTGGTGCCTTCCCGGTTCAGGTGCAGGCGGCTCATGATAAAGAGAATCTCTATCTGCGCTTTCAGTGGGAAGCCGGCGAACATACCCCAACACCATTTGCAGATGGCGGTAAAATGGATCCGGAAAATCCTGTCAAGCTCGCCGTGATGTTGGCTGCGGATGAGGTGCAGTATGCCGCCCAGGCCGGTTGTTGGGGCACCTGCCACCACGACCTGAATGCCATGCCGCATCATCCGGAAGGCGAGGATGTCACCAAATATATCACCGAGAGCCGTACCAAGATTGAGATCAAAGGCAAACGTGGCAAGAAGCGAGGCGGCTGGGATAAGCGCAAACCGGATGCTGAAATCCAGAGCGAGTTGGCTGCGGGGCACTTCTTGGATCTTCTGCGAGTCAACTCAGGCACAGGTAAGACTGAAGATGGCTATGTCTTGCAAGACCGCATAATGAAAGGTGGTCAGGGGTTTGCTGGTAGTGTAATCCTGGATGGTGATGTTTGGACAGTGGTGGTGCAGCGTAAACTGGTCTCTGACAAGCCGGGTGATCTGAGTCTGGAGATGGACAAGGTCTATAATATTGGCTTTGCGATCCATGATGATTACACCAGTGGCCGCTATCACCATGTATCCCTGGGGTACAAATTGGGCTTCGATAATGCCGAGAGTGAGGTCAATGCCATAGCTCAGTAACGGCAACAAACGGTTGTTTTTTACCCAAGCCCCACAATTGGTTGTGCTACATAGCACAACCAATTGTGTGGTCAATGGAAATTAAGTGTCACAAATGACAACCACTGTGTTCTCAGTGGTCTCGGCAAACTGCTCCTGCGTTGCTCTACCACCTATATCCATATAGGCTCTGCGTCTATGAAAAACGGCTGCATTCCCCACTCAATATGGCATAGCCCCTGGTCTCTCCCTGGCTCCAATATCATGTGGCTCATAGCCCAGGTGGGCGCTTAATTCGCCCTCTGGGAGTCTATCCGATAACAGGTAAATTTGCGATTCATCAAATATTAACTCCTTGTAATTCAAGATGTTAAAAACATTAATTCATAAAAAACCGAGTTCTCGGACAGCCTCCTAGCTCTGCCTCTTACCCATAAGTCATGCAACGGAGAAGCTGTGGCGTAACTCAACTTTAGTAACATTGTGAATTTACGCACTATTTTTTTTCGCTCTATTGTTACGGGTAGAAGCACAGCAGATAAATAGTGTGCGTCAATTCTAAATACGGATCTTTTCCATATACAATACAGACAGTTACAAATGCCGCTTTCTCCGGTAGAACTTATGGGTAAGAGGCAGTCCTAGCTAGTGCATGCTCAACCAATCTCTTGGTCAGCTGCTTGAGCAGCCTGTTTTTGCCCAATATCTCCTCCGGATTGGAGCAGTTAGCGAGAAGATCATCAAGTAAGACTGTTGTTCTATCTGTTTTTCTGGCCATCTGTATTCACCTTTGGTTAGGTGATAAGTGCCACGACATCGTGGACAATGCTCTTTAACAATTTGGTAGCCACTTAGGCCATTATCATGAATTCATCCTAACCTACCAGGAACGGCAACTGGCCATTCAGAGATATTTTGATGGAGAAACTCCAGAAAATATTTACCTATCACTTGGTTGCTCAAAAGCATGGCTGTACAAGTGGCTGGGGCGTTATGACCCGATCCTGATTGGTACCGGAACAGATCCAGGTCACCGCTTGCCAGCCCTCAGCGAACGGCAAGGGAGATTGAGGAGATTGTTAAATTAACGCGCCTTAGTCTCTACAATCAGGACTTGTTCTGCGGTGCCCAAGCTATCCTGTGGGAGCTTGAAGAACAGCCTTTGCCGTCTCCTTGAACCATCAATCGTATCCTAAGCCGTAATGACCTTACACACCGGCTACGGGGCGCTATGAACCAAAGGGCGTACCGTACCCGAGTCTGCCAGCAAGTGTCCCCAACTTTCGGCACCAAGCTGATTTCGTGGGTTCTCGTTACCTCAGAGGTAAAACAGGCACCCTACGGTTCTATAGCATGAACGTAGTGGATCTAAACATGGGCCGGTGCGGATTCATCCGTTGTTTAGCCGTAGCGGTAATGCTGTATATGAGGCGTTGCGGGCAATCTGGACCTGACTCGGAGTACCCCGCCATCTCCAGGTAGACAATGAGATGGTCTTCTACGGCAGCCCCACCCATCCACGCGGGATGGGGCCACTTATCCGTCTGTGCCTCCACCATGGAATTGATCTTTGGTTCATTCCGCAGACAGAGCCATGGCGTAATGGGGTGGCGGAACAGTTCAAAAAAAAGAGGTGTTTTTTTTGTCCTCCAGGTGTTTATCACCAGTCAGCTTGCCCATGATCTTACGCATGGATTCTCCCTTGAGTTAAAGCTGGTGGGCGTTGTGTCGAGCGTAATAAGCATGATACTTAGGATCCAACCTGCAACCTGTCCTACCGCTCCCGCCGTGAAAACATCAAATTAGTTATCTGCTCTGAAACCATGCCGATCAGAAAGATCAGTAGTGAGGTGGTCAATAACAGGACGCTCATGTTGGTAAAGCGCCCTTGTGTGATGTAGTTGTACGCATAAAGTCCGATGCCCGAGAGAAAAGTAAAGATGCTGATCGGCAGAAACAGTTTCAAGGGTGAATAGAGAGAGCCAACCTTAAAGATAATCAGAAGAAAACGCATGCCATCTTTTATGGGGTGAATATGACTCTTTTTGCTATGGCGAGGCTCAGCGTTTATTGGCTCATACGCTACGGTATAAGCGGAGCGGAAAAAGGACATGGTAATGGTTGTCGGATAGGAGAAACCGTTGGGTAGCAGGTGTAGAAATGATTTGAATTTGTCAGCTTTGACCACTCGAAACCCTGAGGTCAGATCCAGAATGGTGTGGCCTGTCATCCAGCTTGCGAGCTTGTTATACAGGCGGTTGGCGATGGATCGCCCAATGCTGGCCTGGGAGCCTTTTGTCCGTGCGCCAACTACCATATCCAAATTGTTTTTATTAAACTGCTGGAGGAGCTGCGCGATATCCTTCGGCTGGTGTTGCCCATCGGCATCCATAAAGATGAAAACATCACTTGTGGCAATGCGAGCCCCTGATTTTACCGCGCCACCGTTACCCAG
>JAJRWL010000216.1 GCA_024276875.1 Gammaproteobacteria bacterium | reverse complement strand
TCAAGATTTTGCCGTGCATAAACTTTGGGCAATACGCCTTTGAGCGAGGCATTTTCCTTTTCAATCGCATCCATTGCCTCATCCACGGTTTTGCCGATGGTGGGTTGTTTAGCATGGGCTTGCAGGTGCGTCCAGCGGGCATCTTGTGGAACAAAAAAGACATTTTCCGCTTTGTATTCGTCCTTGTCTTCGGGATCAGCTCCGGCATATTCACCTTCACCCGCTTTTAATGTGGCATATAGTTCTTCAAAAGCATCAGAAATGTATTTAAGAAAAATCAAACCTAAAACAACATGCTTGTATTCAGCCGCATCTATATTTTTTCTGAGTTTATCTGCTGATTTCCAAAGCTGTTTTTCCAGTGATTCTTCTTGTACTTCTTTCTTCTTTGCCATTCTATCTCCGTTGGTTTTATTTGCTACTAGCAGGTGGTTTGACCATTTGGTTTCGTAATGACAACAATGTTGAAACAGATATTTTTGTTGTATTTGATCGTGTCAATAAATCTGACAGTGCCATCTCATCTCAGGTACCGTTACACTTTATGATGAATCCAGAGATTCGTGATAAAGAAACCAATCTCAATCTAGGGCAGGGTATCCTTGTTCATGCGGGTGTCTGGTAGTATAGAAATGCTAACCGGATTGTTGCAACCAACACAATAACCACCGAATTCGGTACTGCAAATGGGCGGCTTTTTGTAGATACCTTACTTCCTCTCGATGCTCGATACTATCGCATGGGCGGCATTTCTGAACGTATGTTGATATTTTTGGCAATTTAAGACAAGCAAAAATTGAAACCTCTGGATCTGAAAGTGACCCTAATAACATCATAAAAAGCCTCTACCGTGTTCAAATAGGAGCGCAGACTAAAAGCCAGCATGAAGCCTACCTAAATGTCATGCAGGCAACAGATGCCTCCATAGATACACCTTATGAAGCAATCCTTTTAAAAGGAGCAGGGCTGACTGGGGCAGCAGTAGGGGATAACATGGCTTTATTTAACTCTATGGATGAGGTGATTGATTGCTACTGGTGATTTAATTATCCCCGCAGGCGTTAATGGGATATATCGTATAATCTTTGCTGATCTGCAACCCAATACTATTTATGGCATAGCAATTGGTGATTTTCATCAAAACATAACGGCTAGTGAACAAGGTATAGCCTTTTTAAAGGGTGTTAATATTCAAAATGGGGGCGGTGTTACAAATAGTAAGACAGGGTAAAGCTGTTACGCCTTCATCTGGATTTCATGGGGGCATTTTACCTAGTACAACGCAAATCATAAAAATTGGATTGACCTCTCAATTCACTCTGACTCCAGCTTCAGGCTATGCTGTCTCAGAGGGAGGCACGTGTGGCGGTATCTTAGATGGTAATCTTTATACCACGAGTATTATCGCAGTTGATTGTACTGTAGAAGCTACATTTTTATTGGATGTTGATGGAGATGGTATTCCAGACATCGCTGATAACTGTCCAATCGTTGTTTATAACCAATTGAATATCCTCTGGTTGATTTGTATCAGAATGGCTGAGAGTTGTAAGTAATCAGGTATCTCTTTAATGTTTGCGTAAAAAAACAAGGTGATTGGCATCCGACTCCTTGCTGGAATAGTGATACCCAGCATCGGAAAACTCTTTTAATTGCACGGGTGTTTGTAACTGATTACGAATGCTAAATGAGCACATCATACCTCTGGCTCGTTTAGCATAAATACTGATTATTTTATAAGTGCCATTTTTATAATCTTTAAATATGGGGGTAACTATATCTGCATCCAACGCTTCTCTGTCGATAGTTTTAAAATATTCATTAGATGCAAGATTAATGAGAGTGCCGCCAGTCTCTTCAATCTCTTTTTTTAGCATAAACGTGACGTGGTTTTGCCAAAATGCATAGAGATCTTTACCCGCTGGGTTTCTAAGCTTTGTCCCCATCTCCAGCCGATGAGCCTGAATCATATCCAGAGGGCGTAAGAGTCCGTAAAGACCAGATAAAATTCGCAGATGATCTTGTGCAAAGTCAAAATCTTGCTGTTCAAATGTTGTAGCTCCCATACCTTGATAGACATCACCGCGAAACGCCAGGATGGCTTGTTTGGCGTGCCTACTTCCAATATGTGCCGACCAGTTTTGATAACGGGAATAGTTGAGTTCCGCCAGATTATCGCTGAGTCGCATAAGCTGCTTAATGTCACTGACAGACTTCTCTTTCATGATGGCAGCAATCGTTATTGCAGGCTTTGTTAGCGCGGGTGTCGTCATTCCAATATCTGAACAATCTTCTTCAAAATCAAGTTTTTTTGCGGGTGAAATAACTAATAACATATCTGATCCTTACTCACCCTTCGGGTTAGTAACTATTGAGGGTGCGGGGTTACTTTACGGGGTGTTACTCTGATTTAATATCTTACTTTAGTTATACATATGCCTGCCGACCTACTATTTTGAATTAGGACTATGAAACAGGCAACCAAATTTAGAGAGTGTAAATAATGTGGATTTTACCGTGCAAACAGCGCCTTTTTGTTATCGTTGTGTTTGGTATTGCTTTTTTGTTAGCGGGCTGTCTTGGCTCGGGAGCAAAATCTAGAGGTTTATCAGACTTTTTACTAAAAGAGACAGCTGCTCAAAAACTGAATGTAGATATCAACAAACTTGTAGTTGATCGTAGTGGTTTGGAGTGGATTGTGCGTAAAGAGGGGAGGGGGGATAAACCCAAAAAAGGGGAGGGCATTGTGACTCATTACACGGGGTATCTGCTTGAAAATGGTGAGCAGTTTGATTCCAGTCATGATCGAGGGCGACCCTTTGTAGAGGCCATTGGGGTCGGTAAAGTGATTAAAGGGTGGGATATTGCTTTTCTGGGTATGCGTACTGGAGAGCGGCGGGTTTTATTTATCCCTCCTGAGCTGGGGTATGGGGAGCGTGGCGCAGGTCAAAAGATCCCACCGGGTGCCGCATTGGTATTTGATATTGAATTGATAAGAATCATTAAATAGGCAGCCCTATTCAGGCTCAATGCCTTCTACCCGACATAAAAGAGTACCTTTTGCCAGCCTGGTTTTGATCTGTGTGCCAGGTTTTATTGTGGCAGCATGACGAATAATCTCTCCTGAAGGATATTGCTGAGCAATAGCGTAGCCTCGACCTAGGGTAGCTAATGGACTAATCGTATGCAGCTGTTGGCTGATATGGCTGAGTTGTTGTTTGGATTGGTTGAGCTGATGATGCATCTGCTGGTGCAAGCGCTTGTGTAAATGGGTATGTCGCAGCTTACATTGTGCAAGTTGGTGCGCCGGCGTTAAGACCTTTAGTCTAGCTGTGAAGTGATTGAGTCGCTCTTCAGCTTGGGTCAGTCTAATCTGAGACTGTTGTGTTAGTCGTCGTGATAGCTCATTTATTTTTTGCTGATGCTGCCCCAGTTGCGCTGTGGGGTGCTGCTGCTTTAACCGCTGCTTAAGGTGTTGCAGAGTTGCTTCGTAGCGGTTTGATTGTCGATGCAGGTTGGTTACTAATCTATTGCTAAGCTGACTAAGGTGCTGCTGCAAGCTGGCCTGATCAGGGCTAATGAGTTCAGCTGCGGCAGAGGGGGTCGGGGCGCGCTCATCCGCTACAAAATCAGCGATGGTAAAGTCAATTTCATGGCCGATAGCGGATACGATGGGGCATTGTGAAGCATAGATGGCTCGTGCAATCGCTTCGTCATTAAAGGCGGCCAGATCCTCCAGTGAACCGCCGCCACGCGTCAGCACCAGCAGGTCACACTCAGCACGTTGATCGGCCAATTTAAGCATCGCAGTGATCTGTTCAGCGGCATCTATACCCTGTACGGGGATAGGGTAGAGGACAATAGCGGCGGCAGGAAAACGTCGCTGTAGCACGTTTAACATATCGTGAATGGCTGCGCCTGTGGGTGAGGTGATGATGCCGATGTGTTGTGGGAATGATGGCAGAGGTTTTTTATGTGCTGGATCAAATAGCCCTTCTGCTCCCAAGCGTTGCTTCAGCTCTTCATAGGCCAGGCGTAGCGCCCCCTCACCGGCGGGTTCCATGTGCTCTATTCCAAGCTGGAACTCCCCCCGATTTTCATAGAGAGCTGCACGAGCGCGCACCAGTACCTGCATGCCATTTTCAGGTTGAAAGCGCAGTTTGGTGCGGCGTATACGAAACATGGCGCAGCGCACCTGGGCGTGCTTGTCTTTAAGGGTAAAATAGATGTGGCCGGAGGCAGGATGAGCCAGGTTGGATATTTCGCCCTCTACCCAGAGCAGGGGGAAGCTGCCAGCCAGCACCGCTTTTACCTCGCTGTTGAGACGGGAGATGCTGTAGACATCACGGCTGGGTTTACTGCTAAAGAGTGGCATGCTGAGTTTTTTGGCGTAGGTGATGGTTATTTTATGGGGTTGGGGGTGTTTTTAGCGGCTGCGGCCTTTTTCGCTGCTTCAGCTTTTTTGGCAATGATGATCGTTTTGTAGGCCTCTTCAGCTATGATCGTGGCTTGGTTGGCCAGCTGGGTGGCTGTTTGAAAATCACCGGATCGGGATCTGACTGAAGATTGCATGAGTAGATGGGCTGCTTCACGCCACTCGCCACCCTCCGTGCGGGTCTTTTTCATTGCTGCATCTGCTTTCTGGGCGGCCTGTTTAAATGTTATTTCAGCATTTCGTTTCGCACCTAATTCCACTGCATTCGTGGCGGGGATGTTAGTTACGTCGATGGGTTGGGGGGGTATATCTGCTGCCATGAGTGAAGTAGTCGCTGTCAGTGCGGCAAACATCAGGGCTGTTTTATATGATGGACGGTGCATAATTTCTCTCCCTGTTGGATTTTCTGATGTTAAACGGTTTACCCTGCTGACAGCAAATTCTATAATAGTCTGTTTACCTAATCACATTTAAGGATGGGGAAACTGAATTATGCGCCTTGCTCAGGATGCCTTGACCTTCGACGATGTCCTTCTTGTACCTGCTCATTCAGCCATTATGCCGAAGGATGTTGATCTCAAAACACAGCTGACGCGGGATGTTCAATTGAATATCCCACTGCTCTCCGCTGCTATGGATACCGTGACAGAATCACGCTTTGCCATTGCCCTTGCGCTAGAAGGAGGGATCGGCATTGTCCATAAAAATATGACGGCTGAACAGCAGGCGCGTGAGGTGCGTAATGTTAAAAAGTACGAAAGCGGTGTCATCCGCAACCCCATTACTGTCTCGCCACAAACCAGTATCTTGGATGTGATGGAGCTGACGCGGGCAAATAACATTTCGGGTGTACCGGTGGTGGATGGACAGGCGCTGGTCGGGATTGTCACCAGTCGGGATCTGCGTTTTGAGACCCGCATGAGTGACCCTGTCTCCTCCATTATGACCACTAAAGAGAAGCTGGTGACGGTGCAGGAGGGTGCGTCGCGTGATGAAGTGGTTGGGTTGCTGCATAAATACCGTATTGAGAAGGTGCTGGTCGTTAATGATGATTTTGCCCTGCGGGGTTTGATCACAGTAAAAGACATTCAAAAGGCCAAAGAGAACCCCAATGCCTGTCGTGATGAGCAGGAGAGTCTGCGAGTCGGTGCGGCAGTTGGCACAGGTGCAGGCACTGAAGAGCGAGTTGATGCCCTGGTGAAGGCTGGAGTTGATGTCATCATCGTTGACACCGCCCATGGACATTCACAAGGGGTGTTGGATCGGGTGGCCTGGGTAAAGAAACACTACCCAGATCTACAGATAATTGGCGGCAATATTGCTACAGCAGCGGCAGCACAGGCGTTGGTTAAAGCCGGTGCTGATGGCGTGAAAGTGGGTATTGGCCCTGGCTCTATCTGCACCACTCGAATTGTGGCAGGTGTCGGTGTGCCACAGATTTCTGCGGTTGCCAATGTAGCAGCTGAGCTGAAGGGGAGTGGTGTTCCTTTGATTGCTGATGGTGGGCTGCGCTATTCTGGTGATGTAGCCAAGGTATTAGCTGCGGGTGCTTATTCTGTGATGGTGGGCGGCATGTTTGCCGGAACGGATGAAGCGCCGGGTGAGATTGAAATCTTCCAGGGTCGCTCCTATAAATCTTACCGTGGCATGGGCTCGCTCGGAGCCATGGCGGGGAAGGATGGGTCAAGCGACCGCTATTTTCAGGAGGCCACTAACGATGCACAGAAGCTGGTGCCAGAGGGTATTGAAGGACGTGTCCCCTATAAGGGCACGGTGCTCAATATCATCTATCAGTTGATTGGTGGTATTCGAGCCAGTATGGGGTACACCGGCTGTGCCACTATTGAAGAGATGCGTAACAAGCCTGAATTTGTGCGAGTGACCAATGCGGGTATGGCTGAATCGCATGTACACGATGTAATTATTACCAAAGAAGCCCCTAACTATCGCCGTGACTAAGGGCAGGTTGTGCTGCCTGTTGTTTTGAGATTGATTTGATATGACTGATTTACCCAAAGATATCCATGCCCATCGTATCCTGATTTTGGATTTTGGCTCCCAGTACACCCAGCTTATTGCTCGCCGAGTGCGTGAGGCGGGTGTCTATTGTGAGGTCTATCCTTACGATAATGTTGAAACAGTGCTTACTGAATCTAACTTTGTAGGCGTTATCCTCTCGGGGGGGCCTGAGACTGCGACGCTGGATGATGCCCCACGAGCGCCTCAACAGGTGTTTGATCTGGGCGTTCCGGTGTTAGGTATCTACTACGGCATGCAGACTATGGCAGCACAGTTGGGTGGGCAGGTTGCTGCATCATCTGCCCATGAATATGGCTATGCACAGATGCGGGCGCATGGGCACTCTGTGCTATTGCAGAATATTGAGGATCAGACCAGCCCAGAAGGCCATGGTTTGCTGGATGTTTGGATGAGTCATGGTGATCGGGTAGAGGTATTACCAGAAGGCTTTCACATGATCGCCTCTACAGATAATGCCCCCCTGGCTGGAATGGCGGATGAAGAGCGGAAATTTTACGGTCTACAGTTCCACCCTGAGGTAACACATACCAAGCAGGGCAAACGTATCCTTGAGCGCTTTTTGTTCAAAATATGTCATTGTGAGGTTCTTTGGACTTCAGAAAATATTATCGAAGAGAGTATTCGCCAGGTACGTGAGACGGTGGGTGACGGTAAAGTGGTTTTGGGGCTATCGGGTGGTGTGGATTCATCCGTGGTTGCAGCTTTGCTGCACCGAGCCATTGGTGATCACCTGACCTGTGTATTTGTTGATAATGGACTGTTGCGCTTAAATGAAGGGGATCAGGTTATGGCCACCTTCGCTCAGCACATGGGTGTTAGCGTGATTCGGGTTAATGCTGAAAAACGCTTCCTAAATGCCCTGAAAGGGGTCTCTGATCCGGAGCAGAAACGTAAGATTATTGGCAATTTATTCGTTGATATCTTTGAGGATGAAGCCAGCCATTTAGAGGATGTTGAGTGGTTGGCACAGGGTACGATCTACCCTGATGTGATTGAGTCTGCGGGCGTAAAATCGGGTAAATCTCATGTGATTAAGTCGCACCATAATGTGGGTGGGTTGCCAGAAGATATGAAGCTAAAGCTGGTAGAACCGCTGCGAGAACTGTTTAAGGATGAGGTGCGTAAAATAGGCGTGGAGCTGGGCCTGCCTTATGACATGATCTATCGTCACCCTTTTCCTGGCCCTGGCTTGGGTGTTCGTATCCTAGGTGAAGTGAAGAAATCATATGCTGATATACTGCGCCAAGCAGATCATATTTTTATGGAGGAGCTGCATAACCACGAGTTCTATAACAAGGTTAGCCAGGCATTTGCGGTATTCCTGCCGGTGAAATCTGTGGGCGTGGTTGGGGATGCCCGTCGCTATGAGTATGTTATTAGCCTGCGTGCAGTAGAGACAGTGGACTTTATGACGGCTCATATTGCCAAGTTACCCTATGAGTTTTTAGAGCTGGTATCCGGTCGTATTATTAATGAAGTGCAAGGCATCTCTCGGGTGGCTTACGATATTTCGGGCAAGCCACCGGCCACCATTGAATGGGAATAGGCTCAAGCCCCCATATTTTTAGAACTTGATCTCGAGAGTAAGCGCTTAAATTGTGACGACAGAGAGAGAGCAATATTGGATGGAGCAAGCCATTGCATTGGCCTGCCGCGCTAAAGAGCAGGGCGAGGTTCCTGTTGGCGCAGTTGTTGTTCGAGATGATGAGGTGATTGGTGAGGGTTGGAATTCACCCATTAGTGAGCATGACCCTAGTGCTCATGCGGAGATAGAGGCGTTGCGTGATGCGGGTCAGCGTGTGGGTAATTACCGCCTTCCTGATGCTACGCTCTATGTTACGCTGGAACCCTGTGTGATGTGTGCAGGCGCTATTATTCATGCTCGAATCAAACGACTGGTCTTTGGTGCTTACGACCCCAAAGGTGGAGCGGCAGGCAGTGTTTTTGATCTGCTGCCCTCTGATGCGCGTTTTAACCACCGAGTGGCATCTAAGGGCGGCGTACTACAGCAGGTATGCGCTGAGCAGTTGAAGTCCTTTTTTAAGATGCGCCGGTAGTTGCTTACAGCACGGCTGGTGAAATATTCAGTGGTGCGAGTACTTCTACTTCCGGCTGTTTATTACGCTGATTTTCCAGCCAAACCAGAATATCGTAATAGCTACGAATGCTATCAACATAGGCCACAGCTTCACGTCCGCGAGCATAGCCATGGCGGGTTTTTTTATACCATTTTTTTTTGCTGAGTAGTGGCAATGTCTGTTTTACGTCAGCCCATTTATCCGGATTCCTCCCCCTTTTTTGGGTGAGTTTGCGGGCATCTTCTAAATGCCCGAAGCCGATATTATAACTGGCCAATGTCATCCAGAGGCGATCGGGATTTGTTATCCGTTTTGGGATTTTTTTCGCCATCATTTTTATGTAGCGTGCGCCACCATGGATGCTTTCAGCAGGGTCTACTCGACTTTTAATACCCAACTGTTTGGCTGTTGCCATGGTTAACATCATAATGCCACGCACTCCAGTAGGTGATTTCGCCCTGGGGTTCCAGTGTGACTCTTGATAGCCAATGGCTGCCAGTAATTTCCAATCAAAATCATTTTCTAGTGCCGCGTTTTTAAATAACGCCTTGTATTTTGGTAGTCGTGAAGTGGCGTGTCGCTTGAAGGTACGCTTATCTACAAAATTGAGTTTTTCAATGTGGCCATAATGTCGCTCAATGATATTCTTTAGTGTGCCGTCTTTCTTGATTTGTTTGAAAAATCTTAACGCAGCATCGTAAAGGCTTGAGTCTTCAGAGTGAGGAAAGGCCCATGCTAAAGGCTGAGGGGGCGTTAGATCCATAGCCGGTTTTAGCTCTGGGTAATAGCGTTGGTTGAGTGCCGCTTCATTGGAGTCAGCAATGGTGTAATCGATTACCTGCTCTTTTAAGAGATAGAGAAGTTCGCCACTCTCCATATCATCCCTTGCTTCCCACTCCAGATCAGGGTGTTTTAGTTTTAATCTATTTAACTCCTCTTCATGACTGCTGCCGGCTATGATTTCAAGTGTGCTGCCAATAATGTCTGTAATTTTTCGAGGGCGATAGGTTCCTGCTCTGTATATGAGTTGCTGAGTGATCTCCTGATAAGGGGGGGCAAAACGTACTAAAGATTCACGTGCCTTAGTTATTGTTAATCCAGCCGCCGCAAAGTGCGCCTCTTTCCGGCTGATGGCAGGCAGGATGTCGGTGAAGCTGTCAGGAATAACAAAACGTGCTGCCACATCTAGCTTTTTAGCAAAGAGCTGTACCAGGTCATACTCCAGCCCAGTTAATCCCTCAGCACCCTCGTAGTAGGTCGTTGGGCTGTTTCGGGTAATAACCACCAACTCACCGTCTCGTTTAATCTGTTCCAAAATGGGGGTTGGCCTGCTACAGGCTAACAGCATAAAGGTGGTGAGAATGAAGAGAATGATGCGCATTTAATAATTCTACACGTAAAATGGGTGGCTGCCTTAGTATGTTTGCATAAGATGTATGGTGTAAGATTCTAAAAATATAAATTGTGATATGAAGGGATAGGGATATCCCGAATGAAATCCGTTGGGTAAGGCCTGAAAGGCCTTTGAACAGAACGGATCAGTTTAGGAGGGGTACCGAAGTGGTCATAACGGCGCGGATTCGAAAAATGGGCAGGAAGCCCATTTTCACAGCGCGATAGCGCTGCCCGCAGGGTGAGGGATAGGGATATCCTGAATGAAATCCGTTGGGTAAGGCCTGAAAGGCCTTTGAACAGAACGGATCAGTTTAGGAGGGGTACCGAAGTGGTCATAACGGCGCGGATTCGAAATCCGTTGGGGGCGCAAGCCCCACGTGGGTTCGAATCCCACCCTCTCCGCCAAAATGAGTGATAGACCTGACATCAATCTGCCTTGGGACAGAGAAGGTTCCAAGTAGCAGATACTGCTTTTCTGCTACTTGGGCTGCACCCTATTGAGTTCTGGGTTTGACCTCTCTTTTGGTTATTTTTTGCAAAATAATCTCTGTTGTTGCCGCAACAATGATAAAACCGATAAGTGTGATGATCACTTGATTTGATACCTGACTGACGTAAATCAGTGCCAGTACCATGGCAAGCAGGCTCAATATTGCAGCCAGTGAAACGGCCCAACGTGAAGCGCCTGTTTTAGTGATGATCCTTAAATGCCCAATGTGGGTGACGGCATGTACAAACAGAATAGATATTGAGCCGATGGCCGCAATTTCGGTCAGATCAAATAACAGTGACAGGATGATAATCAGAATGCCACTAATGACCAATCCTTCTCGGCTATGTGCAATGGGTTCACCAAAGATGGCGGGGAGTTCACCATCTTTAGCCAATTGGTAGGTTACATTGGTTACGGCGTAGAGATTGGCATTGATGGCGGATGCAGTCGCTATCAATGCGGTAATCGCCACAATGGTAAAGCCCGTCTGGCCAAAGATAGGTAGTGCGGCTTCAGCCAATGCAAAATCTTTGGCTGCAATCACTTTTTCAGTCGATAAGTTGCCAAAGACTGCAAAAGCTATAGCCACATAAAGTACCATGACTAATCCAATTGCGGTCATAATGGCTTTTGGCAGGGTGTTTGCGGGGTCAGGCATATCCTCAGCGGTGTTAGTGATGACCCGAAATCCTTCAAATGCAAAAAAGGTGATGGCGAGACTGAAGAGTATGTCGCTGCTGGGCGGGTAGTAATCTGGAGAGAGCAGGGCGGGGTTCAGGTAGCTGATTCCAGCAATAGAGAGGATACTGAGTACAATAAATTTAATAGCAACGGTTAATCGCTCCCAAATTACCACATCTTTTGCCCCCTTAAGATTGACTGCAACAAACAGAATAACGATACCCATTGAAAAAAATTGATGCCACAGGTGTGAGACACCAACAGGCAGAAATGTTACGGCATAATTGCCAAAGGCTTTGGCAATAAGGCTTAGAGAAACAATGGCAGAAAAGAAGAGCATAATGCTCATGGTGCCGGTAAAAAAACCAATACCGTAGGCGTGTGAGAGATACTCAACTATACCGCCAGCGGAGGGATATCTGACTCCCAGCTTTCCTAATGAGTAACCGCTAAACAGTGCGATGATGCCACCAATAATAAATGAGATATAGACAGCGCTGCCAGAGATAGCACTGGCTTCACCAAGCAGTGCAAAGATGCCGGCTCCCACCATTGCGCCAATCCCCATGGAGACGGCTGACCAGAAGCCTATCGGTTTTTTCGATGTGTGCATATTATGCTGTCTGGTGAGTGATTCAGAGTTGTCATTCTAATCTCTAATATTCCCTTGAAAGCAAAAAGAAGGGGGCAGAGAAAGAAGGGGTCAGGATAATTCTGTAGATATTTATAGGGAACGCAGAACCTGACCTGACTCCTTTGTGCTCTGTAAATTTTCTACAGCACTTTAGTTGGTGGATGATCTGTTAAAGCGCTTGCTGTGTAATATCAACATAAAGTTTAACCTTTTGCCCGGGTTGTAGATATTTACTGGGTAGGCTGTTCCACTTTTTAAGATCCCGTACAGAGACATTAAAGCGTGAGGCAATGCGTGATAAAGAGTCACCTTTGCGTACGCGATAATTTACAGTGTTGCGTTTTGTTGTCGGACCACGATTGATGTGGGGAGGGAGTGCTGCGATGGTGATATTTTTGGTCTGTTTTTTCTTTACCCAGATGACCAGTTTTTGCTTGGGACGAAGAATATCCCGAGGTGCCATTCCATTCCATTTTGCTAATTTACGATGACTGATATTATAGCTGCGAGAGATGTCCCACAGGGTATCGCCTGGGCGAACAGTGTAGCTGATTTTATGGCCGTTTTTCGCACTGTTTTGAATGCGGTTTTTACGCTGTTGTGCGCTGAATGCGTAGTGATTTTGGTTTTTGGTTGAGATGGGAATTAGCAGGTGTTTGCCTGCTCTAATGCGTGTGTTGCGAATTTTGTTAACCTGCTGTAGTGCTGCCACAGTGGTGTTGTGTTTATGTGCAATTGCACCCAGATTATCACCATTCTTGATTTTATAACGTTTCCAGCTTAGGCGTTTGCTATCATCCAAAGCGGCTAGTTTTTTCTTAAATATCTCCACTTTGTTGACCGGCAACTGTAACCGGTGTGGACCTTGAGGGTCAGTAGCCCAGCGGTTAAATCCTGGGTTGAGGTGGTAGAGGTCTTGAATGGTAATTTCTGCCATCTCAGCAGCAAGGGCAAGATCTAGCTGTGAGTTGATATCTACGCTAGCAAAATGGGGCTGGTTTGGCAGTGGTGCAAAGTGAATGCCGAGTTTGTCGGATTCAGAGAGCAGTCGGGCAAAAGCCAGCAGGCGTGGCACATAGCTTTTGGTCTCTCGTGGCAGGCTCAATGACCAAAAATCAGTCGCTTTTCCTCGGCGTTGATTCTTTTTTATTGCTTTTGATACCGTGCCAGCGCCTGCGTTATATGAGGCCAGAGCCAGTTCCCAATCACCATCAAAGCGGTTGGCGAGGGCTTGTAGGTAATCTAGCGCTGCTCTGGTGGCAGAAACCACATCGCGTCGCCCGTCGTACCACCAATTCTGTTTTAGGCCATAATACTTGCCTGTGGATGGGATGAATTGCCATAGGCCAGCCGCTTGTCCTGGTGAGTAGGCAAAGGGTTGAAAGGCGCTTTCAACAACGGGTAACAGTGCCAGCTCGCTCGGCATGCCTCTCTTCTCAACCTCTTCTAAAATAAAATAGAGATAGGGTTGGGCGCGTGTTTGAATGCGCTTTACATAACCCGCATGCGAGGTGAACCATTTTAGCTCATGATCAATGCGTGAGTTGTTGGGAATAGAGAGTTTAAAATTAGAGAGTGTGCGCCCCCAAAGGTCAAGAGCAGGTAATTCTTTGGTGGGGTTGGCTAAAACAGGTGCTTTAGTCGCTACGGCTTCGGTGGTCTCTTCTGGTTCATCTGTAGAGAAATCCGGTGCGGGTTCTAGCACTGGCTCGGTGGGTTCAATAAAGATAGGGTCTGTTGTGGCAAGCAGTTCAGCGATACTGCGACTTTCAGGGGTTGTTTTGATGATCTTCTGCGTATTGGCTTGTGCAGGAGATGTAGCTTCAGAGAAATGAGGGAGATTGGTAAAAATGGAGGCTAATGATGGCTCTTTTTGTGGTAATCCCTGACAGCCTGTTAGGGCTGCTGTAATAACAAACAGCGCTAAGTTTTTGCTTAATAAGCGGGTTACAGACATGCTATCTCCAAAACAATTTCTTGCTGTTTGGGTTACATTTATAAGTTGTATCGACATTAATATTGTAAGCTGAGGTGATTGCTGGTAAATAATCTTAAGGATTATATGGAAAATGGTCTGTTTTTTCCAATAGAACGGTGTTTTTTAAAGAGGTTGTTTGCCTTTAGTTATGAGTAGATAGGTTGCAGATATGTCTCAGCTAGGTTTTCATCAACAATTACAGGCGTGGCTACAAACACCCCTAGGACAGGCGCTATTGGAGCAGGAGCAGAGATGCCTTGAGCTGATATTCCCCGAGTTATTTGGCTACTACTTGGTGCAGCTGGGGGGAGGTGGCTTTAATTTTGATCTTTCTGCAATAATGCATTTTCACTCTCATGCGGTGCTTGATATTTCAGCACAAAGCCAACCATTAACCTCTTTTGTGCAGGCCGATGCTATAAAACTGCCTGTATTATCTGATGCTGTTGATGCTGTTTTAATGCCACACACACTGGATTTTTCTACCGATCCACATGAAGTGTTACGTGAAGTAGAGCGGATTTTGATACCGGAAGGACGAGTGGTGATCATTGGGTTTAATCCTTTCAGTCTGTGGGGTGCTTGGCGTTTAGTGAACGGATCATCTGAGCCAATCCCTTGGCAAAGCCATTTTTTAGGGCTGCGGCGTATTAATGATTGGCTCTCATTATTGGAATTTGATGTAGAAAAAACGCGGCATTTAATGTTTCGCCCCCCGTTTCAAGGGCAGAAAATGATGGAGCGGTTGATCTGCATGGAGAAAATGGGCAGACGATTTTGGCCTTTGCTCTCCAGTGTGTATGTCGTCCAAGCCGTAAAACGTGTTTCAACAAAAACAATGGTGGGTCCTATCTGGAAAAGAGAACGCAGCTTGCTGGGTGGGCGAATCGTAGAACCAACAACAAGGCAATCGAATGGGTAAAAGAGTAGAAATTTATACAGATGGTGCTTGCAAAGGAAATCCAGGGCCTGGGGGATGGGGGGCATTATTGCGGTACAACGATAGCGAAAAACATCTTTGTGGTGGTGAGGCAGATACCACCAATAATCGCATGGAGCTATCAGCGGTAATCTATGCATTAAAGGAGTTAAAAGAGCACTGTGATGTGCTGATTACGACTGATTCCCAATATGTAAAAAATGGCATCACCCAGTGGATAGTAAACTGGAAACGTAAAGGCTGGATGACGGCGAGTCGAAAGCCGGTTAAAAACCAAGATCTTTGGAAGCTTTTGGATGCTGAAGTAGCAGCGCACAATATAGAGTGGGCATGGGTTAAAGGGCACAGTGGACACCCAGAGAATGAGTTGGCCGATGAGTTGGCTAATCGTGGAATTGAAGCGCTACAGTTAAATGCTTAACCTGCGAAATATTAAAAAATGCGTCAGATAGTATTAGATACAGAAACCACAGGTTTGGAGCCAAAACAGGGGCATCGAATCATCGAAATTGGCTGTGTGGAGCTGGTAGACCGCAGGCTAACAGGCAATAATTTTCATCAATACTTACAGCCAGATCGTGAGATTGATGAAGGTGCCGTTGAGGTACACGGCATTACGACAGAGTTTTTGGCCGACAAGCCAAGATTTGAAGATGTCGTCGATGATTTTATTAGCTATGTCGATGGCGCTGAGCTGATTATTCATAATGCCCCATTCGATGTTGGTTTTCTTAACGCTGAATTGGAAAAAATAGGCAGGAAAGAGGGGCTGCTGGAGAGTATCTGCACCATTACCGATACCTTAGTAATGGCGAGAAAAAAGCACCCAGGACAGCGAAATAGCCTTGATGCATTGTGTCGGCGTTATGAAATAGACAACAGCCAGCGGCAGCTACACGGAGCACTGCTTGATTCGGAAATCCTTGCGGATGTCTATTTGATAATGACAGGTGGGCAAGGTGCCCTCTCTTTTGGTGGTCAATCAAGTGAGGGGGGTAAGCAGGATGGCGCTACTGCAATTAGGCGCATTGCTACACCGCGTGGGTCGCTTGCTATTGTTCGTGCAACGGGGGCAGAGTGCCAGGCTCATGAGCTTCGCTTGGATGCGTTGGATAAAACCTGTGGCCACAGTTGTGTCTGGAGGCAAGATGGTTAAAAAAATGACGGATTTATGACCCTGTAAATAATTCTGGTCGGATGAAATAGGCTATTTAACAAAAAAAATAAAGGGGTCACTATAAATAGCCGCATGATTGCAAGACCTGCTCTCTGCATTTTCCTTCTTTCTTTCACAGTGCGCTGGAATGCCAGCCTTGATCCTTTTGTTTGTTTTTAGAAAATTTCTACAATTTATTTGTTGGTTTTTTTAATTAATAAAGGCTAGCCACTGCTTTGCACTGTTCGCTGTCTTTTTATATCTCTTTGCCTGTTCAAATGCAGCGCGTGCTTTAGACGTTGATTTTGCCTTGTGCCGTACAATCCCCAGTAGTATCCATGCCTTTCCGGTCTCTGCGGCATTAAGCTTTCTGCTGTTGATGAGGGTGTCTAATGTTTTGTCTGCCTCCTTCCAGCGTCTTGATTCCATATAGAGTTGGGCAAGACGGAGTTCCCGTTTTGGATTTTGCAATATTGATTCGGCCTTCTCCAATGCGGCGATAGCTTTGTCGGTCTCTCGTGCTAGCAGCCAGGCATTGGCGGCCTGCTCCCAGTTCTTCTCTGTTTTATTGACGTGGTTCTGCTTGATCTCATCCTCGATCAGTGTCGCTGCCTTATAGGGGGCATTGAGGTGCAGGTAGAGCTGGGCAAGGTTAAGCAGCTCCTGTTCTGTTTTAATATGGCCGCGTAGATAGGCCAGCTCCATAGTGGCCAGAGCATCGCTGTATTTATCTTCAGTTAGTTGAATGCCTGCGAGTTGCCGCCAGTAGATGGGACGGTCTGGAAAGCGTTGTAACATAGTGTGCAGGAGTCTAATGCATGGCTGATACTGTTTTAGTTCACTGTAGGCGCTTAACAGGCTTTGATACCAACGCTCCTTTGGTGCTTTACTCATTGTGATGGCTTGCTTTAACGGTGCAACGGCTTGTTCAAAATGCCCTAACTGCAAATGAGCCGTTGCTAGCATGATGTAGGCTTCTGCTTGAGGGGGGGCTGCTTGGGTGAGCCAGCTATTGAGTAGATTAATAGCGTCAGTAAAACCCTCGGTTGCCATATAAAGCCGTATTAAATCGTAGGCCATCTGTTGCTGGGGCTTGGGGGGAAGTGCATTGAGTTCAACACTCTGTTTGAGAGGCGGGATGGCGGTGCTGTAATCCTCTTGTGCGATATAGGCATGAGCGAGTGTTTGCAGCACAATGGCCTGCTCATAGGGCGTTTTTTTCAGCTGGGTGAGTAGCGCATTTAAGCTGGATATGGCGTTGTCTGCATTGGCAGTGCCAAATGATGCCTGTGCGGCTATCAATACCTTGTAGGTCTGCTGGGAGAGTGCTTTTTTCTCAGCCGTGCTGGCTACAGAGGTCATGCTCCACAGCAGTGTGATCAATAATCCTAGGGTCGATTTTTTCATCAGCCTGTTTTGTTGAGTGTAAAGTTTATAGTTTGGTCTGCCCGTGTCGCTACGGGTTTGCCATTATTGATGCGGGGTTTAAAGCGCCATTTTAAGATGGCTTGCAGTGCGGCTTTGTCAAATATACCTTTAGGCTTTGCATCGACTACAACAGCATCCTGTACGGTGCCTTGCACTGTGATGACGAATGAGACTTTCACCCAGCCTTCAATCTTTTTACGCGCGGCTCGATAGGGGTAGCGTGGTGGTATGCGGGAGAGCACCATGAAATCCCGATCAGGTGATCCTTGGCGCACTGCGCCAATATAAGGGCCGTCAAAATTCATAGCTAATCTGCTTAGCTTGGGTATTGCCATGGCCATATCAGGGGCACTGACAGTAGGCTGATTCATGCTTAGCGCTAGTTCAGGCATCGGCGGCGGAGGTGACTCAGGGGGCGGTGTCTCTTCGGGTTTTTCACGCTGTTTAAGATGGGTCTCTGATGGCTGTTTGAGGCGTACAAATTCCATGACAGGGCGCTGAGCCTTTACTACGACGCTATTGCCATCTTTAACCACCATGAGTTGCATGAGCCATAGCAGCGCCAAGGCGATGATGATGCCTCCTGCAGCTGAAAAAATGAGCCTAAAAAAATAGGAGCGGGATGACATTATTGGGCTTCGGCTGCTATGGCAACATGGGTGATACCGGCGAGTCGGACTTGATCCATTACCCGTACCAGCGAGCCAATTTGGGCGTTTTTGTCACCCTGTATGACCACGGCACTCTCGGGGAGCTCTGCTCGAAGCCGCTCAATATTAGCGCGCACGGCGCGTATATCTACAGCGCGGTTGTCGATCCAGATCTCACCGTTGGGGCGTATCGCAACCAGGATATTGGCAGACTCCTGCTGCTGTGCTGTATTGGCGTTAGGGCGGTTGATCTCTACCCCAGACTCTTTAACGAAGGAGGAGGTCACGACGAAAAAAATCAGCATAATGAAGACCACATCCAGCATGGGAGTGAGGTTGACTTCGGACTCGGCATTGCTGTTATTGTGTGTGCGATGTCGGCGCATTATGGCTTCTCTGTTTTAGATAAGTACGAGGTGGTGCGTGAGTTTTTCTATGCGCCGCTCTAGCTTTCGTTGTAGAGCCGCGTTGAAATATAGCCCAGGCAGCGCCACGATCATGCCCGCCATGGTGGGGATGATGGCTTGATGAATGCCAGAGGCCATAGCGCGGGCATTGCCTGTGCCCAGTATGGACATCACATCAAACACCCCCATCATGCCGGTTACTGTGCCGAGTAGCCCCAGCATGGGGCAGAGGGCAATGAGTATTTTAATGAGTGACATGCCTCGGTTGAGGCTGATCTTGGTTTCAGAGATGATGGCCTCGCGAATCTGTACGGCGCACCATGAACTTCGATCAGAGCGCTCTTTCCATTGGCTGACGAGTTGGTTCATCTTGTGTGGGAAATCAAGTTGAAAATACCAGTAGCGCTCAATGATGATGCCACCAAGAATGAAGGCGACTCCCCCGATGGGCCATAGCACGGGGCCGCCGGTTTCAAGAAATCGCAGCATATTATCCAGCTGTTCAGACATCGGCTATTTCTCGGTTGGCAGCGACCAGCCCTAATGATTGCTCATCCAGTATCTGTACCAGCGCCTGGCTGCGACTGGTCACTAAGGTATGCATAAACAGTAGCTGGATGGCGACAATAAGCCCCAGGGCGGTGGTAACCAAGGCTTGGGAGATGCCGTCTGCCATCATCTTCGGGTCGCCGGTGCCGAACAGTGTGATGGCTTGAAAGGTGGCGATCATGCCGGTCACTGTGCCCAGCAGCCCCAGCAGGGGAGCCACAGCAGCCAGTAGTTTTATCAATCCTTCACCCTGTGTGAGACGGGGCAGTTCTCGCAGGATGGCCTCGTCAATCTGTAGCTCTAAATTCCCTGAATCAGTGTTGCTGTTTTGGGTGGCAATCGTCAGGATGCGTCCCAAAGGATTTTTGGGTGATGGATTGGCTGGGGTGCTCAGTTGGTTGCGTATAGCATGTCCAGTGAATGCCAGGTAGATCAGTCGGGCGATCACAATAAGCAGGCCAAGCAACCCCAAGGAGAGAATAATATAGCCGACAATGCCGCCTTGGCTGACTCTTTCCAGCAGATCAGGGGTCTCGACTAGCAGGCCAAGCAGTACGCCACGGGTTGGATCTATAGCCAGCTTGCCTTCTGCCTGGTCTCCTATCCCGAGTGCGTTGCCAGGTTGGCTGGGCTGCCGCGCCAATATCACAAATCGATGGCTCTCTGTCTGGTAGTTGAGGTAGCGCCCCTGTGCCAGTGCGTTGAATAGGCCGACGCGAATGACCTCCTGTGTCGTGGCCTGTCCGTCGGTGTTAATGACGGTAGCAGGAAAGCGTACCACGCGGCCTGATTCCACCGTCTCTTGCTGTAGCAGATACCAAAGTTGCTCCAGCTCGGTAATATCAGGCAGTTTTTTGCGCTCCCCCAGTGTGCGCAGCCATTGAGTGCGATCAGGGTATTGGGCTGATACCAGCGATTCATTGATTAGCGCCGCAATATCCTTGGCTGATTGACGTACCGTGCCAAAAACCTCACCGAGATCACCGGTCTGGCGTTTTAGCTCTGCCTCCAGTTCTGCTAGTGCTTTTTCATTTTTATTAAAGCTGTTTTGTAACTGTTGGCTCTGTTTGCGTGCGGTGGCTAAACGAGTCTTAACGTTTGCCAGCCGTTTTTTTTGATCATTATGGGTGCTCAGAAAACGCTGCTCACGCTGTTTTCGGGTGATGGATGCCTGCTGTTGGGTTGTTTGAATCTGCTCCAGTAGTCGATCAAGATGGCCGACGGGTTTGGCGCAGAGCAGTGTCGGCCAGCTGATGACCATGGTCAGCAATAAGGTAAAACGGATCATGGCGCTACCCCTTGAGGTGTGGGTATGGGGAGATAGAGTAGATCGGGTGCAGACTGTTTGCGGGCGATGCGTAACCCTTTGCGGATCGCTAGATTGTAGTCGTCAGATAGTGTTTGCCAGCCACGGGTGGTACGGCTCCATTCGCCAACCTCTTGTTGATCCAGCGTTTGATAATAGAGGCCAACGCGACCAACGCGTAGAAAATCCACGGTTCTGCTGTTAGAGTCGGCTTTGAGTTCACCCCGATAGGTTTCAATGGTGCGGCCATACTCCATTTCTATCTGATAAGCCTCCAGTATCCGCCGATATTTCTCGCCAATGCTGACATCGGCTCGATCCATCAGCCCTTGGAGTTGGGTCACACGCAATTGTCTCTCTTCGGGCAGAAAGGGGTGATCCAGCGCTATAAATTCCTGTAGTGATGCCACCATGCGCAGCATGAGCGGAATGATCTCGCGTTGAGTGGCTGCCAGGCTATCCATCTGTTTTTGAATGGACTCTTTTTCATCCTCTTGGTGATTCAGCAGCCGTTGCAGTTGAGCGTTGTAGCTTGTCAGTACCTCAAGCTCTTGGCTGAGCTGCTGGTATTCTTCCAACATGGCATGGGTTTCATCACTCAGCGCTTCGATGCGGGTTTGGGTTTTGGCCTCTTGTTGGTTATTGTAGATGCTGGTGCTGATGGACTCTTTTAGCGGGTTTTCCGCAGCGTTTATCGTGAGGCTAAATGTGATGATTAACATGGCTATGGCCAGGCTGTGCCATTGATGGTGACATGCTGTTGCAAAGAATCGGTTCAATCTAATCACTCCTGGTCGGTTTTATTGTGCTGTTGCTGTTGTCATCTGCTTTACTGCGGCTATCCATTGATCTATTAAAGCTGCATTTAATGCCCCGCTCATGCCTATTCGCTTATGCTTGGCATCATAGAAATAGGCTCTGGGTAACTCGCCATACCAATCGGGGTCGATCCGGTAGCGCAGGCGCTCAGGGAAATGGCCAGAAAAAATCCAATTTTCAGCATGATCCAATTTATATCGGATGAGCGTTTGCGCTACTTTATCGGCATATTCAATGTTGTCAGTTGAGATAAGCACTAGGCCATTGGCTGAAAATTGAGCGCGCAGTTGACCGAGCTGTTCCAGCTCCTTTAAACAGGGCGGGCAATCAATAGACCAGAGCACCAGTAAGAATGGCTGGCGCTGATGTGCTGCCGTGATTTTATCCAGGCTTTCATCAGAAAAGGGGTGGAGTTCAGCCAGCACTAATCCAGGAAGGCATAGCAGGAGTAATAGACCGCTTTTCCTGAAGTTATGGGTGAGCATTGGCAGGTACAGGTATGAGTTGATAGCCTTCACTGCGTGTATGCCATGAAGCAAAGAGATTATCCCCGTCAGTAATGAGGATAGGGTAGTCTGACCCATCGGCTGTCTCTGCCAGGGTACGTGGTGTAGACCAGCTAGCCCCTTCGTCATGAGAACGGTTTACTCGTAGCTCGGTGACGGTGCCATTGAATGATTTCCAGGCGGTAAATACCTGGCCTGATGCAACCGCAACTTGAGGGCGTGATGCTGTGCTGGAGGCATCAATAGCATGTTGAATATCAAGCGTTTGCTCAGTTAAATCAAAGCGGCCATACATGATGCCTCTGTTCTTCTCTCCTTGAGTAAACCAGGTTATGTGAACCTTGTTATTGTGTCCCAGCGCCAGATCAGGGCCGTGGTGAGGGCAGCCTTCGATCATCCAGTTATCATCTGTTGCCCGAGTGGGGTGGTTTTTTATAGCAGCGGTGTTTACACCTAATAGGGTAATGGCATGATCTCTAATATTAACGGGATAGATGTGCCGCCAAAGTGTGACTATTTGATCATCGTTGTTTGCAGCCATAGCGATGCGGCAGCATTCGCAGCTGTGATCGGCTACTTTGTGATTAACAGAGAAGTGCTGACCTTGGTCTTCTGACAGGGCATAGTAGATGGCGGCACCTGCATAGGCCTGGCCAGACTGTTTAGCAGCAGCCAAGCCACGTTTATCAACCCATGAGATGTAGATGCGCCCCTGGCTATCGACGGTCATGGCATCAAAGCGGTGGCTGATGGGAGCCAGGTCATCATTGATCGTGAGTGGCTCATCAAAGTGTCTGGCTCCATCCAGTGATCGGGCAAAACGGATGTGTCCAGCAAAACGCCCAACGGCCTTTTGGCTCCACGAAATGTAGATCTCTCCCTCAGAGCCAATGACCAATTTAGGCCGATTTTCGCCGTCATGGTAGATCGCTTCTGGTGTCCGGTTGACGGCAACAGGCGGCGCAAAGGTTTGCCCTAGATCTTTAGAGTGAGTGACGTAGAGGTGACTGTTTTGCACAAACACTAGCCATAGATTGCCCTCTTTATCAAAGGCGGGTGTTGGGGTTAGTCCGCAATCGGGCGATGGTAGCACGGCCACCCCCTGGCATGCCTCAAGCAGGCTGGCTGTTGGGGCATGTTTGTGTTTGGCTGCCTGAACGGTCGACAGGGCTAGCAATAGTGCCAGCCCTGTCAGCCATTTGGCCATGTTGTTTGATTTAGAAGTCAATGCTGCCTTCCAGGTAGACTGAGCGCTGTGGCCAGGGGTGGTAGACAAAGGCCTGCTCATTGGTGACGTTGTCGATACCAAAGCCGATGCGGCTCTCTTGGGTGGGGCGGAAGTTGACCTTTAGATCAACGAAGGTGTAGTTGTCCTGTGCACCAAAGACATTATCTACATCATCCGTATTATCCAGTAGGCCATAGCTGTTGCTGGCATAGCGGATGCCGGTGGAGGCATCCCACATTGAGTTGATGTGATAGGTCAGTAGCAGGTTGCTGCGCCAGTCTGGCATGCGTGGCATGGTGTTGCCCTCGACACTGGGATCTGCATCATGCTTTGTCACTTCACTGTCGGTATAGGTGACATTGAAGCGTATATCCAGATCGGTATCAAATATCCGGCTCTGCTGCACCATAAACTCTATGCCGGTGGTGGTGACTTCGTCGATCGGCAGGAATGAGGAGACAGTGCTGCTATCTGGTAGGGTGATTCTTTGCTGGAAGATCACATCATCGACCACTTCATGATAGAGATTGATGCGCAGGAAGCCGCCGGGGATGCTGCGTTCCGCCATCAGGTTGTGGTGGATGCCGATCTCTGGGTTCAGGTCAGCATCTGCAATGCTGGTGCTGTCGGTGGCCTCTTCATTCTTGTAAAGCTCTTCAACAATGGGGAAGCGGTAGGCCTTGGCCAGAGAGTAGCGGTACTTCCACAGCCCCTCTGGGGTGAAACCGAGAGAGAACTTGGGCGAGAAGCCGTGCTCCGTACGATCTTTATAGTCCTCCATGTCACCGCCCCATTTGTAGTAGAAGCCATCCTCCATCTTCCAGCGCTCGTAGCGAGCACCCAGGGCAATATCCCATGCTGGGGCGAAATCCCAACCCCACTGGCCAAAGAGGGCGTGGGTGAAGGTATCACCACCGATGGACTGCTTGCGCGAGCTCTTTTTGCCTGTCGTATAGTTGTTGGAGTTGTAGCTGTGGATCTCCAGGCTGTAGTGGTCATAGTGGTAGCCTGCGACAAAACGCATATCATTGCGCCCTAAAAAGCGCTCTGTGCGTGCCTTGAGGTCAAAGGTCTCCCAGCCTGTGTCATCAAATTCTGTTACGCGGCCAGAGCGGTCATAGGTTGGATCAGCAGGATTTTCATCGGATTTGCGTGTCTCATCCTCTAGCACATCGAAATAGCTGAAGTTTGTATCCACTGTCCAGCTGCTTGCGCCCAGTGCCCCCTCCAGCCCGACACCGACCAACAGGGTTTCACGATTTTGATCACTGACGGCAAAATGGCTGCGTTTGACCGTAACGGCTTGGCCATTGAATGAGGCCGCGCCACTCCAAAAGGGGGAGCCGGTGGCACTGTCAATAAGGTAGTTGTTGGGGTTTGTCTCTTTGTCTCTATCCTCATAGGCCACAGTAAGGCGTGCCAGCCAGTCGCCAAACTCATAGCCCAGCTTGAGCTTGGTTAGATTGGTGACGATATCCTCACCACCGGAATCGGCATAATTTATGATGGAGCCGCCGGTTGCACTCTGTCCGGCAAAAGCCCCTGTTACCGCTGTTTCGCCACCCGCAAGTGCCTTGCTGCTGTTGTAGCGGATACTCTGGGGTTGGCTCTTGTTTTCCAGTCGGCTGTGAAACAGGTAGAGGCTCAGATCACCCTGTTTATCACCGTAGGAGAAAAACTCACGGTTGCCTGCAAAGGTCTTGTCTGTGCCCAGGTGGTCATAATCCTGGGCAAAATAACTGGCCTCGGTATGAAATTCTCTCTCCTGTGGCAGTTTGGTCTCAATGTTGATGACACCGCCCATGGCGTTGCCGCTGTACTCTGCGGAGAATGGACCATAAACCACCTCTATAGCCTGGGTCTCATCTGGTGCGACCAGTGACCAGCGGGGTGCGCCACTGTAGCGAGTCTGTAGCAGGTAGTGCAGTGGCAGGCCATCGGCATAGACCATGGTGCGGGTGGTCTGGAACATATTTGAACCCCGCATGGCGACGGTGCCGTTGGCGTCACCGACATAACGCTTCCGCACCACCATGCTGGGTTAGTACTTGATGAAATCCTCTACC
>JAJRWL010000215.1 GCA_024276875.1 Gammaproteobacteria bacterium | reverse complement strand
CTTGCCGGTGGATGGGGCTGGTTTCAGAGCTATGTAATAGCAACACCCGATCAACCTTACCAGCCTTTTGTTGGGCCAGATCTACCCAACCATGATCTTTGGCGCGAAGAGTGCGGAGCCTGTCATCTTGCCTTTCACCCAAGCCTACTGCCCGCCCGCTCATGGAAAATCATAATGGCAGAGCAAGGCTCACATTTTGCAGAAGATCTATTTCTAGAACCAGATACAGTAGCTGAAATTGAAGCCTTTCTGGTCAAAAATTCAGCAGAACAAGAATTGACAGAAGCCGCCTGGAAGATCAACCGAAGTATTCCAAAGGATAAAACGCCATTACGCATCACAGAAGCACCCTACTGGATAAAAAAGCACCAAGGCATCTCGCGCGCTATCTGGCAAAACCCAAAGGTCAATGGCAAGGTTAATTGTACCGCCTGCCACTTAGATGCTGAAAAAGGTACTTTTGAAGATGCAGCCATGCGCCTGCCTAAATAAACGCCCTCAGAGCAAGCCCTCTCGCTTTCGCTCGACTTTCTCATTTCTTGAAAGTGGAGTATTGATCCGTAGATTTTATTTATACACCTCAAGGGGTGGGGAATAGAACCCGAAGAGATTAAACTACAAATTCGCGCAAAGATGCACCACACATCAAAACCCAGTGAAAAAAGCAGATCGATTCTATAATTCCAACCCTACAGACTAAGGGCCGGTGCCCTTGCAATTACGGTCTTGAAAGGCACATCCATCCTTATAAATATGGCGGTCATAGTGATCCTTAAACGATTGACATACCTCCTTTCGGAGTAGCCACGCACCCTCTGCTGAGATATAGAGATTTTTAGGGATTACTTTCTCACCATCTGTAAAAATCTCATAAATTTTCACCTCTTGGGGATCAACATCACTTTCGCTTAAAAAGCGAATGAGACCACAAATGGTATCTGACATGTAGGAATTAAACTCATCATCGCCTTCAATGATGGGCATTCTTGCCTCGTAGGTATAAGGCAGCCGCTCATCATACTTTGATTGTGGCCCCAATAAATGGTCTAAAATACCCATCATTACTCTCTCTAAATATAAAGTCACTACGATATCAAATACCGTATAAACAGACACCATTCAAAAACTTACTTGCACTATACATAGCATAGCGCATTGTGCCAAAAAGCATCAGCAATCATCCATAGATACTCACGGGTTATTAAGACACAATTTACTATAAATAATTCAGGTAACAGCTGAAGTAGAGAGTGATGATCCAATGTCTACAAGGCTATTTTCATCTCCGCAAACCCCGTCATTTTACGAATACGATTAAAACAATATTGCGCTTCAATATAGTCGCGTTTTAAATAAACAAGCCACTGCTTAATGCGCATACCAATATGCTTATCCTGCACATCTGCCTCCATTGAGATCCCCATCTGACAGAGTAAAAGGCAAATGTCATCCCATGTAATGGGGGTATAAGCCATACCCTGCTGCTGGCATTTAATTTGCTTTGCTAAATCAGGTATTGAAACAGCGCCTCGGCCAATCATGACATCATCACAACCACTTATTTGACGACAACGTAGGTAGTCTTCAACGCTATTAATATCACCATTGGCAACTATAGGGATGCGGGTGTTTTCATTGATTCGCGCCAGCCATTCCCAGCGCGCAGGCGATCTATATCCATCTGCTCGGGTACGAGCATGTACGGTAATAAAATCAGCTCCCGCCTCTTGCACGGCAACGGCATTATCTACAGCAAGATCTGTATTTTTATCGCCCAAACGCAGCTTGGCAGAAACAGGAATATGCGGTGCAACAGCACGGCGAACCGCTGTTACAATATCATGGAGATCGACTGGGTTTTTTAACAGTGCAGCACCACACTTCTTGCGATTAACCAAGCGAGAGGGGCAACCAAAATTAATATCAATGCCTGGTGCGCCTAACTCAACTGCCTTATGAGCATTAGCTGCCATCATCTCTGGGGTGTTGCCTAATAGTTGAATGACGACAGGCGTACCTGCTTGCGTCATCCCACCATTGCTTAACTCGGGCGAAAGGCGATGAAATACCTTTGCGGGGAGCAGTTGATCTGTAATACGAATAAACTCTGATACGCAACTATGATAGCCACCAATCACGGTTAAAATATCACGCATACGGCTATCGATGACCCCCTCCATTGGGGCAAGCATGATATTCATCTGCAAATAGCTCAACGGGGCATAACAGACCTCATTGGATAATTAAGCCGCTTTAATTGCCTGTCCAAAACAATCATCACGCCAAAGACAGCTTGTTTGGTTGCACTCTTCCCGTTGGGTTGAAGCAAAACAGTCAAAGTTTCCCTCTTTTAACTGGATAGACCTAATGAGGCCAGCCTTAGTGCGCTTCAATGGCTTCACGCCCTGAGCTTTAGCAATAACGCGAATCTCTTTCATGTTCATACGAGTTTCCTTTAATCCATATGCGGGCAATGCCCCGACCCACTAAAAAGGCGGCTCATTGCAAAAAAACTCGCAATTTTCTATTAACGAGCCATGCAATGTCAAGCATTAGTTTTATATTTCCAATTTTACCCACTCACCCGGCTGTAATTGTTTTAAATTCCACTTTCCAATCTGGATGCGCACCAAGCGGAGCGTAGGAAAACCAATAGCAGCCGTCATCCTGCGAACCTGCCGATTACGCCCTTCTCGTATCTTAATCTCTAACCATTGTGTCGGTATTTTTGCCCGACAACGTACCGGCGGGTCTCGTGACCATAGATCAGGGGGATCAATCAGTTTTGCTTCTGCTGGTAGAGTAATGCCATCTTTTAACATCAAACCTCGACGAAGCTGATCCAAATCTGACTCTTTCGGGATTCGCTCAACCTGAACCCAATAACATTTCCAGGTTTTAAACCGAGGATTAGCCAGTTGATGCTGTAGCTTTCCATCATCGGTTAGTAACAATAACCCTTCGCTATCACGATCCAACCTCCCTGCCGGATAAATATTTTTAACGGGGATATAGGTTGCTAAAGTGGCGCGTTGTTGCTGATCTGTAAACTGGGTTAACACACCATAGGGTTTATTGAAGAGAAAGAGTTGTGGCATACGAGCCACAATAGGTGAGGGTAGCCCTAGAAATCAAGCTATAACGGTTATCACTATCCAATATTAATCAGCCATAGCTTATGATTCGATTGATCGCGCTATTATCTTAGCCAATGAAGCGTTATCAGTACGCGATTTAACCAACACAGCAGAGACTCTGTCTGCATACTCTTGACTAACATCCTGGGCGGAGAAGATAACAATTCGCGGGGGGTTAACATAGTGCTCAATAGCATCCAGCAGATCCAATCCTGACCCATCTGGCAACCCAATATCCAAAAGCACAAGATCAAATACCTCTTCAGATAACACCT
>JAJRWL010000214.1 GCA_024276875.1 Gammaproteobacteria bacterium | reverse complement strand
TGAAGCGGGCAGGTGCGACCTCCTGGCAGATGGCCAAAGAGATGATGCAGGAGATTGTCACACTGATGGCATCTTATCCTGTCTCCCTGGAACTTACAGAACTACAGGCAGACAAGATGATTACTCAGGCAGAAGCGTTGGCGGCCTTTGGCGACAATGTGGTGATAAAAGTGCCTATTGGTGGTTACCAGGCCGTTGATACAACACTCGATAAAAATACAGGTCTCAAGGTGCTGCATGCCCTTTGGCAGCGGGATATTCAAACCAATGCCACGCTAATCTTTAACAGCACCCAAGCCCTGTTTGCTGCACAGGCCGGTGCCTCTTATGTCTCCCCTTTCCTGGGACGATTGGCGGATTATATGTACAAACATGATGCGGTTGAGATGGCATCCGGCAACGCCCTCTACTATCTGGAAGATCACAAAGGGGCAAAGGAGAACAGCAGGCAACACAACACCGCTTATGTTGCCAATGGCGGTTCACGCATGGATGCTGGTGTCCGACTGATCCATGAAATAGCCACCATCTTTGCAAACTATGACATTACAACCGAGGTACTGGCAGCATCATTTCGCAATGGCGTACAGATCCCAGAGTGCCTGCTCTGTGGCGCGGATATTCTCACCATCCCCGCCCCGCTTTTGATGGGCGTGGCGGATCACCCACTCACCAATGAGGGGATGAAATCCTTCGTCGAAGACAGCAAGGCATTTGAGTCATAATATTTGCTGCCATGAAAAAAACCCTGATCATTATTGTGCTGCTGGCCATCGTGCTGCTCTATGCCAGCTGCAAGCAAATGCTCATCTATGATCTGGGTCAGACCACCGCCGTCGGCATCCCCTATCAGGAGATACCGCAAGGATTATCATCACTTAAAGCAGAGACATGTGGAGCCTGTCACCAAGCCATCTATGCCGAATGGCGCACCACCATGCATGCCGCAGCCTACACCGACCCCTTCTTTCAGGCCTATTGGCGAAAGGATGAGTACGAATGGAGCTGTCTCACCTGCCATACGCCACTTGAAAACCAGTTGCAGCAGCGGATCGTTCAATTTAAAGGGGGCGACTTCTACCAGCCACAATTTACCGCCAACAGCGGTTTTGACCCTGAGCTGCAACAAGAGGGGATTACCTGCGCCGCCTGTCATGTTCGGGATGGCATCATCTATGGCCCCTATCCTGCCGATCAACTCAATGCCCCTCACCCCGTCGCCTTTGATGATCGCTTTCTCTCTGAAAGGCTCTGCCTGGATTGCCATGAAGTACCGGCCAAGCCCTTCTCCTTTCTTCAGTCAGGCATCTGTGGCACAGGGGACGAATGGAAGGACGGACCTTACATTAAGAAAGGCTACCGCTGTCAAACCTGCCACATGCCGGAAGTGACCCGACCATTAGTGGCCGGTCAAACAAGCCGCAGGAATGGCCGGCATTTATGGCGCGGTGGCCACAGCGCAGAACAGGTAGCCAAGGCACTCACCATCACGGCCAAACGCCAAGAAAAAACCATTAAAGTGAGTATCACCAATAGTGGCGCGGGGCATAATTTCCCCACCGGCGATCCCGACCGAGAGGTTTTTATCACGGCCAGACTCATGAATAAGAAAGGCACCGTGCTACAGACTAAAGAGCTTCACATCCGGCGCATTATTATCTGGAAACCCATCATGATTGAGCTAAGTGATAACCGGATCAAGCCACTGGAGACCCGAACACTTTCATTCAAAATACCCAACTGGCTCAGTGATCAACCATTAACCGTAGAGGTAGAGGGTGTCTATCAGATTCTATCTGAACGCGCACGCAAAAAACTTGAAGCGCACTATGGGTTAAAAGATTATCCGCCTATCAGATATAGCTTTATGAGAAAAACATTTCATACCGACGCGTTATAACCTGTATATCCAGCCAGCCAAATAGATTCACCTAGTGGTCCATGTGGTTAATTGTGCAACGCATTCTTTGCACGCTTAACTGAAATCAAAATATTGCTGGCTGGCTTTTTCCATTTAAAGGGCTTTGCACTTTCTGCATTATGTATTTTGATAAAGCTTTCCAGTTCAGACTTCAATTCAGCAACACTGGTAAATACTCCGCGATACAAGGCTCGCCGCTCTAGCAGAGAAAACCAACCTTGACAGTATAACGCTCATTTCAACTGGGGAGTTTAGGTTCAACAAATAGACCTACAGATCCTTATATTTCTCTTTCCAGTCATTGGGTAGTGTCTCAACAATGGCCTCTGGAAAAGAGCAAAAAAGGTTGCGTTCAGAGATACGACGACGAACAAGTCCACCTAATCTTTTACCGCCCGCCTTGCTCCATTTTTTAAACTCTTTACTGGCATTAAAGTGCTGCTCAGCATTAAGCTTTTTCAACAATGTTGATCTGCGTAGATTTGTTCCGCCAAGATTGAATGCAAAGCTGACTAATGCAGCAAACTGGTTGTCATTAATATTGATATCCACACAGCGCTCTACCGTCTCTTCAAACGTTTTTAAATCTCGTTTGAGCAGCACGACTGCTTCATCTTCTGTAATCTCTCGACCTTCATGGACAGTGCCATCTTTATGGGTTAAGCCTGTATGTCCCCAGCCTATTGTCCACACGTCTACGCTGTCCTGATAGGCCTTCAACCGTAGAGATTCAAAGTGTTTAATTAACTCAATACCGCTCTCGTTGATTGTACGTGCCATTTTATGTTTCTCCTTAACATGCTGTCACTTCATGTCAGTTAGGGTGACTGCAATTGTTGCACTGCGCGCTGTAGATCCTCTTTCGTATCGACACCATGCCCTGGCTCAACGGTCGCTTCTGTGACATGGATAACGCCACCGTGCCAAAGGACGCGCAACTGCTCCAATGATTCAGCTTGTTCCAATGGTGCGGGTGGCCAGCTTATAAACTTTTCCAAAAAAGCTGCACGATAGGCATAGAGGCCAATATGGCGAGCAAAGGGGGCATCTTGAGGCAAGCCGTTATTCTGACCCGAAAGAAACTCGTCTCGGTGATAGGGTATAGGCGCACGACTAAAGTAGAGT
>JAJRWL010000213.1 GCA_024276875.1 Gammaproteobacteria bacterium | reverse complement strand
GTATGGGTCGTAACCCTGCAACGGGTGAAAGCATCAAAATTGCGGCTAAACCCGCCAGTACCGTTATTAAAGTAGGTGCGCTGAAGCTGCTTAAAGACAAACTTTCATAAGCTGATTTGCGTAACGCCTATTGTGGGCGTATTGCAATAAAAAATCAGGGTGCGGTATGCTATGCATATCGTGCCCTGATTGTTTGTAGTGATTTAAATGTGTGGTTTTATTCCATACGCCGAATGGTTAATGTTTCTCCCCGCTGAATCAACTCTAACTGTTTAAGAAAGCTCATGCCCAGTAGCACCTCATTGCCTTTCATGCTGGGCAGTATTGAGCCTCGAACATTGAAAAGCTCAATCCCGCCAAGATTGACGCGCTTTAAATGGGTGCGCCAGGATCGAACCTGTCCATTGGCTGTGTTGGCTATAAATTGAGCACCTCGCTTCAGATTTAAACGCCTTGCCAAGCTGTCTGAAATGGCAACATCGGTGGCTCCAGTGTCCAATAGAAAGACAACGGCCTCACCATTAATTTCACCGCTGGCAATATAATGACCATATTTATTGCGAATCAGCACAACCGCTTCCGGTTCATCCAAAGTGGTTGCCATATTTAACTGTTGGTTTGGATTATATTGACGATCAAGTATGCCGTTAAAAAATAGGGTGAGTAGTCCAAGCGCCAATACCCAGGCGGCCATCATCATCCCTTTGCCCAATCGTCGATTAGCATTTTCTGGAGAGTGATTATTCGCTGGCATTAAAGCTCCTTAATAGATAGAGATGTGGTAGATTCCCATCCCCTATTTATGATGAGTGTACGGCTGTTTAATTCCCTACTTTTTATTTTGCCAATCATTAAATGATCTACTCTTTAGAAGAATTAAAATCCTATTTTAGCCTGAATCAAATTGAACAAGGCTTTCAAGCATTAAAAAAACATATTTTTACTGTGTCAAATATTCAGCGCAATGGTCAACGGGTGACTGCGGTCATTCCAGCAGATGGTAAGCCATTGCGTATTTATATCCAGATACAAAAAAGCAATAGTGGGCTGGCTATTAATGGGGAGTGTACCTGTGTAACGGGTCATAATTGCTCACATGTTGTTGCTGTATTGCTTAAAACTGTGGTGCAAGAAACAGATAATATACCGGCTTCTGCACTCAATGCAGAAACCGAAGCCTACCCCGCAAATATTCATCATCGCCTGCTCTATATTCTAACATTGGATGCAGCAAAACCCCCTCAGCTCCAGATTAAAGCGGTATCCGCGCGGCTATTGGATAATGGGGGTTATACCGATGAACGGCCCTACAAAATAGAGTGGATACAACGTGGAATCCCCCCGCGTTTTTTGCTAAAAACAGATGTTGAGATATTACGTTTGCTTGCTCGTACAGCCCATAAAAATAGCCTTAATGGTCTACCAGCTAATGATGTATTGGAGACGTTATTAAAGACGGGGCGTTGTTATTACAAGCGGATTCAAAGCAAGGCGATGCAACGAGGTGCGGCAGTAAAGGCGACACCTTCGTGGCTGGTGGATGATGTGGGCAATCAGACTATTCACTGGCTGACAGCAATGGATGATCTTGCGGTTTTTTATCTTGATAGGCCTTGGTATCTGGACAGTGCGAAATCACTTTGTGGTCTTGTTGAGAGCGATCTGCCAGATGCGTTAGTTGCCGCGTTGATGGTGCTGCCACCGATAGCGCCAGAAGAGGCTGCCCCAGTTGTTGATAGATGGGCTGCTCAATTTCCGCAGACAAAAATACCGATGCCTAAAGAGGTAACCGTAAAACAACTCCCCTTTGTCCAACCGAAACCTCACCTGCATCTCTACAATTATAATGACACCTTGCAGGGGGATATTGCCATGCTATCGTTTCAATATCATGGCATAACATTAGGGACAAAACAGCCGCCAGCCCAACTCAAAGGTGATCAACTACTGCGTATTCAGCGTGATGATAAAACGGAGTCCCGCTGTATTGAGCAATTGATTCGCCTGGGTTTCCAGCTTAACAATCGTCGCACGGATGAGCAGAGTTGTTATTGTTTTAGCCTGCCTGGTGAATCTAATAATTGGTTAATCTTTCAATCACAACAACGATCCAAACTAGAAGAGATGGGTTGGCAGATTGAGATTAATCCAAACTTTAAACATCACTTAGCTGCGGTCGATCAGTGGTTCACTGAGGTCACTCCAACAGAGGGCGGCTTGTTCAATGTCACTATGGGTATTGAGGTTTCGGGCAAGCGTTTGAATCTACTGCCGGCGTTAAAAAAGTTATCTCAGGAGTTGGCAAACAGGCAAGACAGTCAGGTGGATAATACGTACCCTATTATTCTTCCGTTAGAGGATGGACGTATGTTGCCGCTGCCTTTCGGTCGAGTACGTTTTCTTTTGGATGCCTTGCTTGAACTGCAAGAGGGCGCGTTGAGCCATACGCAGCAACTGCAACTTAATCGCTTTCAACTGACACGATTAACGGCGCTTGATGAGGCGGTAGATAATGATCAAAAGCACCACTGGTTAGGTGATGCAGCATGTAAACAATTGGCGGAAAGGTTACAGCAGCTTGACTCTATTCCTGAGGTAACGCCGCCTATAAATCTAAAAACAGAACTTCGCAGCTATCAACAACAGGGGCTTAATTGGCTGCAATTCTTACGGACATATGATTTGGCAGGCATCTTGGCTGACGATATGGGGCTGGGCAAAACCATTCAGATTTTGGCGCATCTGTTATTGGAGAAAGAGCAGGGTAGAGCCGACTGCCCCAGTCTGATTATTGTCCCAACCACTCTTATCGGTAATTGGCGTAAAGAGGTACAGCGTTTTACGCCAACACTGGAACTGCTGATTCTGCATGGCAGCCAGCGACATAGATTGTTTAACCGCATTCCCCAGTATGATTTAATCCTGACAACATACCCTTTGCTGGTGAGAGACCTTAAGCAACTGCAACAGCATGACTACCATCTACTGGTGCTGGATGAAGCGCAGGTGGTTAAAAACCCCAAGGCCAAAGCCAGTCATGCCATTCGGCAGCTGCCTGCTAAACATCGTATCTGTTTGACGGGTACGCCGATGGAAAATCATTTGGGTGAACTCTGGTCACTGTTTGATTTTATTTTGCCAGGATTGCTGGGTACGACACGTCAGTTTGATAGCCATTGCCGTCTGCCCATTGAGCGTCATGCAGATCAGGATGCCGCCAATAGATTGCAGCGGCGCATCAAACCTTTCCTGTTGAGGCGTACAAAACAGGCGGTAGCCACGGAGCTGCCACCTAAAACGACCATCCTGCAAACGGTGGAGTTGGTTGGCAAACAGCGAGAGCTGTATGAGGCCATTCGTCTCTCTGTGCGGCAGCGTATTGATCAAGCGGTTGATGAAAAAGGGGTGTCAGGCAGCCAGATTGTGATCTTGGATGCCCTGTTAAAGCTACGCCAGGTCTGCTGTGATCCTGGCTTGGTTAAGTTGGAGAGCGCCCGACAGGTCGAAGAGTCTGCCAAGATGCGACTGCTCATGGAGATGTTGCCCGAGATGATTGAAGAGGGTCGACGTATTCTGCTCTTCTCTCAATTTACCACCATGTTGGCGATTATTGAGCGGGCGGTAGATAAAGCCGGTATAGATTATGTCAAACTGACGGGCAGCACGCGTGATCGCAACACCCCCGTCGAGCAATTTCAGTCGGGTGCGATACCACTCTTTTTGATCAGCCTAAAAGCGGGCGGTGTTGGGCTTAATCTAACAGCGGCGGATACGGTCATTCATTTTGATCCTTGGTGGAATCCGGCAGCAGAAAACCAGGCATCTGATCGAGCCCACCGCATCGGTCAGAAAAATCCGGTCTTTGTCTATAAATTCATCTGTGAAGAGACGGTGGAGGAGCGAATCCAAACCATGCAAGCGCGCAAACAGCGATTGGCTGATGGCCTGTATGAACAGAAAGGGGCTATTGCATCACAATGGACAGAAGAGGATTTAAGCTATCTCTTTGGAGCGTTGAAATAAAATAGAGGGGAGTAAGCAAGCTTTGTTGTGTTGGATTTTTTACCTGAGCACCCGTTCACGTAACCCCTTAAGCACCTTATAAGGCCATGCTGTTTGAATAAAATTGACGATCCACGTGGGTATCCAGCCTCGCGGGTCTGCTTGAAAAAGTAACTCAACCTCTGTTTTGTTAGCTTCCAATCGTGTTAGTTTAAATGTGCTTTCGTGCAGTATGCCGCGCACAATGCCTTTCTGCTCTGGCATGAGTGGGGTGGCTTCAGATGTCATGCGGTAGATCAGAATATTTTTGTTGCCACTGTGAATCGCTTTGACACGAAAAACAAAGTCGCGATTGGATGCAGGCCAGGGGGCGTTAAATAGATTGTATTCCAGGCGCTCGCGATCAGAGAGGATTTGCAATTTGCGTGATGTTTGCAGATAGGGAATCCATTGTGGGTGTTCCTGATTATTATCCAGTATCTTTAGTATGACCTCGGGTTTAGCCTCAATAGTGACGATGCCTTTTGCGATAACCAAAGCTGATCCGGCTATCTGCTGGGTATAGATTTGGATGCCCCCTTGCTTTTTTACTTGTCTCCATTCAGCAAGGCAATCGCCAGATAGCAGAGCTAACAGGGCGATAGCTATTAAGCGTATCAATGCGCCATTCATGCGATTGTATAATCTCTCTTTGGATAAATGGGAACCACTCCAGGTGTGTAATCTTCTATAATGTGCAAAACAACCCCTCCCACCTTTCTAAGTAGAGTGACACTGTGATTTCTTTCCTGCAAGCAGATAATTTGACGCGCCATTATCAGGGTGTAAAGGCGGTTGATGGCATTAACTTTAGCATTGAACAAGGGCACTGTTTTGGGTTGCTGGGACCCAATGGTGCAGGTAAGACAACCACGGTTGAGATGCTGGAGGGTATTAATGAACCCACGAGCGGATCAATCTTTTACCAAGGTAAACCGTTGGGGCATCGTTTTAAGGATGAAGCCGGCATCATGTTTCAGACAACAGCACTACAGGATTATATAACGGTGCATGAAACGCTGGAGATGTTTCAGCAGATGTACCCGCGCACAACCCCACTATCAGACTTGATTGAAAGTTGCTCGCTGGCTGAGTTTTTAGACCGTGATACCCGCAAACTCTCGGGGGGACAACGGCAACGATTGTTGCTGGCGGTTGCCCTGGTCAATGACCCAGAGGTGATCTTTTTAGATGAGCCAACCACAGGGCTTGATCCACAGGCCAGGCGTAATTTTTGGGAGCTGTTGCAGCGCATTAAAAAGAGGGGCAAAACCATTGTGCTCACGACCCATTATATGGAAGAGGCGTATGTGCTCTGTGATGACATTATTATTATGGATCATGGCCATATTATTGCTCAAGGCACACCAAAAGCATTATTGGAAGAGCACTTTAGGGATGTCGTGCTACAGTTGCCAAAGGCTGATTTTCCAGCAAACTGCGTTCAGTTTCAAGGGCAGGAAAATGGCGATGTGATGGAGATTCTATCGCATGATGTCAACAAAACCATCCACCAGTTGATTGAACTAAATGTCTCTTTGGTTGGTTTGCGGATTCGGCAACGCACACTGGAAGATCTCTTCCTGGCGTTGACCGGTCTGGAGTTGCGGGTATGAGTTTTAGGCGATTTTTAGCCATTCTGAGAGCCAGAAACAGAGAGTTCTGGCGTGACCGTGCCGCCCTGGCTTGGAATTTTCTATTTCCAATTATGATTATCACAGGTTTTGCTGTGGCCTTCTCGGGTGATGGGCCTGATCTTTATAAAGTAGGGATTGTTGAGGCAGAAGCCAGCCAAAAGCTAAATTTTGAAGAGATCAAATATGTGCAGTTTATACCGGTGACGGAGCTTTCAGCGGCCATCACAAAGGTGGAGCGTCACCAGTTGGATATGTTGATAGCACCGTCCCGTCATCAGTTTTGGATCAATGACACCTCACCGGCGGGTTATGTATTGGAACGGCTGTTGAAAGGGAGTGATCAGGGGTTTCAACGAGAGTCAGTGACCGGCGCGGGGATACGTTATGTGGACTGGCTTATCTCGGGCATCCTGGCGATGAATTTGATGTTCAGTGCGCTATTTGGTGTCGGCTTTGTGATTGTGCGCTACCGTAAAAATGGCATGCTTAAACGACTGAAAGCGACACCGGTGACCGCCTTTGAATTTATTGCGGCACAGGTTGTTTCCCGTCTTTGGTTATTGCTATCGGTGAGTGTGCTGGTGTTTGTCTGTACCGATCTTGTGCTCGATTTTCGTATGTATGGCCGCTACCTGGATCTATTGATTGTTTTTGTGCTAGGTGCTATCTGTTTGATCAGTCTTGGGTTGTTAATTGCAGCGCGACTCGCCAGTGAGGAGCTGGCAGGTGGACTGCTTAATGCGATCAGTTGGCCGATGATGTTTCTATCGGGCGTGTGGTTTTCGTTGGAAGGGATTAATCCCTGGTTGCTGAAGCTGGCACAACTGCTGCCACTGACGCATGTCATTAACGGTGCGCGTGCCATTATGATTGACGGGGCGGGTCTGATGGATATTCTACCAAATCTTATGGCACTGGTGGTGATGACGGTGATCTTTCTTGCTATTGGCGCCTATACTTTTCGTTGGGAATAACTTTATTTATTTGCAGCAATACGGCCGCAGATGATGTCCCATTTGTACTGAGAACCTAAGTGAGGGAGTCAGTATGAGATTGTTTAAATTATTAAACGTAGGATTGTTTCTCTTCTTCTCTATGTCCGTACACACCGCACCGCCACAGACCACACTAAAAACAGCCACCTTTGCTGGGGGCTGTTTTTGGTGTATGGAGAGCGCTTTTGACTCGATAGCGGGGGTTACAGATGTTGTCTCAGGCTATCTTGGCGGCCATCTGAAAAACCCGACCTATGAACAGGTCTCTGCTGGCAGTACGGGGCATGCTGAGGCGGTGCAGATTACCTTTGATCCCACTCAAATAGGTTATGTCGAGTTGCTGGATATATTCTGGCGCAATGTAGATCCCACTCAAGCCAATCGGCAGTTTTGTGATGTGGGTAACCAATACCGTCCAGAGATTTTTGTTCATGATGAGCAACAGCAGCGGTTGGCTGAAGCGTCAAAGCAGGCGCTGGAAAAAGTAAAATCATTCAAAGAGCCGGTTGTGGTTGCAATTACAGCAGCCACCACTTTTTATCCGGCAGAGGCGTATCATCAGGATTATCATAAGAAAAACCCTATCCGCTACAACTACTACAAACTCAGTTGTGGGCGTGATCAGCGCCTTAAAATGCTGTGGGGTGGGTCATGAATCGTTCTATCAGCCGACGGGGTTTTCTTCAGTTCTTGGGGGTGGGCGGTTTAATGCTGACGACATCGCAGCTCTTTGCAAAATCAATAGGAGCCGTAGTGAAAATGAGTAAAACCAGGGCAGAGTGGGCAGCTATTTTAACAGCTGAGCAATTTGATGTACTGCGTGATGAGGGCACGGAGCCACCGCACAGCAGCCCATTAAATAAAGAGCACCGAACCGGTGTTTATCACTGTGCAGGTTGTGATTTAGAGCTATTTGAATCGGATATGAAATTTGATAGCGGCACGGGCTGGCCGAGTTTTTTCACCCGTATTGAAGGTCATTTGGAAACCAAACAGGATTTTAAGATGTTCCTGCCCAGAACAGAATATCACTGCGCCCGCTGTGGCGGTCATCAGGGGCATCGGTTTAATGATGGCCCAGAACCGACGGGTGAGCGTTGGTGTAACAATGGTGTTGCCCTACGATTTCAGCCTGCTGATTGAGACAGGATCAGGCAAAAGAAAGCCGCTATACTAGTGGCTCTTCAATCTTAACAATGGGCGATAGAGCGTGAATCAAGAGCAAAATACCCCGCAGCAGAGTGCTATCTGGGCTGCACTTAAAACGGTGATAGATCCTGAGGTGGGGGTTGATATTGTCGAGATGGGCATGGTTTACAGGGTGGCGGTTGTTGATAATCAGGCCAATATTGAGATCACCATGACCTCACCCAGCTGTCCGCTCCATGTCAGCATTACCAATGAAGCCCGTCAGGCAGTTGAGCGTGCACTGCCCTCGCTTGCAGCGGTCGATGTGCAGGTTGTTTGGGAACCCGCCTGGACACCAGATCGCATGTCAGATGCCGCCAGAAAAATGCTGGGTGGCGCACACTGAATATCTCGAATTCTCTCCCCTGTTTTATCCGATAAATTCAATCAAAAATGGTAACACTATGGGTTTAAAACCAAACCAGCGCCTGCCGTTGATGGCTATGGGTATGCTCTCACTGTTGATGGCACTGTTCGGTGGTGTGCAACGCTTAGGTTGGGATCTACCCACGCTCACCGTCGTTCTGCCTGCCAATCATGGGCCACTGATGGTCGGTGCTTTTTTAGGCACAGTGATTGGTTTGGAGCGGGCGGTTGCGTTGGGTACGTTGTGGGGGTTCCTTGGGCCATTGGCGACGGGGTTGGGTGGCCTGCTGTTGATTGCAGGCGTTGTGCCGCCACTGGCACAGCTGTTGATTGTGCTCGGTAGTTTAATGCTCTCTCTGCTGTTTGTGGCATTTTTGCGACGACAATTTGCGTGGTTTACCGTCATTATGTTGGTGGGTGCTCTCTCTTGGTTGATAGGCAACCTGCTCTGGCTAATGGGTCACAATATCTTCGTGGTGGTGTGGTGGTGGATGGGATTTCTATTGCTGACTATTGCGGGGGAACGAATGGAGCTGGGGCGGATGCTTTTCATCTCTAAATTGCGACAGAGCCAGATGATTGCAGCGGTCGTTGTGGCCATGTTGGGTATTGTTATTACCCTGCTAGATATTGATACAGGCGTTCGCATACTGGGTGCAGGTATGATCGCTATTGCTGTTTGGCTGGGTCTCAATGATATTGCACGACGCACTGTAAAACAGACGGGGTTGACACGATTTATTGCGGTTAATCTGTTGGCAGGTTACGTCTGGCTGGCGTGCTGCGGGGTGCTGTTGCTGCTGTTTGGGGCTGACTTTAGCGGCCTACGATACGATGCGGTACTGCACAGCTTCTTTCTGGGTTTTATCTTTTCAATGATCTTTGGGCATGCCCCAGTGATCTTTCCTGCAGTACTGGGGCGGGGTATGTTGTATCGCCCCGCTTTTTATATCCATGTTGTGCTGTTGCACCTTTTTCTTACAGTGCGTGTGGTGGGAGATCTGACTGTAGAGCTGTTACCTCGCAGTGTCGGCGGCCTGCTTAATGCGTTAACCCTGCTGGTTTTTGTGCTGAATACGGTGTTGGCGATTCGCGCCCATTTTGTAGCTGAGAGAAACGTGCAGGCGAGTTAGCCGGTCTCTGCAGGGAGCATGAGTTTTAGAATATCAGCGGCCTGTTGTGGAATATCATCCAAAATAGACTCCACATCCTGTGGCTTTAGCCCTGTGGTCTGCCAGGCAAAATCAGCGACCCTCGCCAGAATCTCATCGACACTTTCATCCAGTGTTTCACACTCTGCCAGAGTGCAGCTGATGTGGATGAGTGAGGTCTCAATTTGATATTTAGGCGCTAATTGGGGTTGATGATGGTAGCGGGTAATGGTTTGAATACTCTCGGGCAGATTCCATTCACGGGTTAGCAGTGCGCCAACCTCTGCATGAGTGAAGCCGAGCACATCCTGCTCAGCAGCAGGGATAAGATCATAGTTGCCATCGGTAATCAGTAGAATGTCACGCGCTTTTTGCGGCAGCCTGAGATAGATAGGCAGGCGGCCAATATCATGCAGCATCCCTTGTACAAAGAGACGCTCACTGTGCAGAATATTGCACTTCTCTGCCAATATGCTGCCCACAATGCCGGTGTAGACTGACATCCCCCAAAACTCGCCCATATCCATCAGCTCGCCTGGAATATCTTTAAAAATACGGCTGGCTGAGGTGGCAAGTACCAAATCATGCAGATCTGATGTGCCGACAATAGTGATGGCTCGAGAGATAGTTTCAATGGGAACAGGTATCCCATAAAAAGAGCTGTTCACAATCCTTAATAACCGTGCGGACAGGTCGGTATCCTGTGCAATGATCTTGCCGATATCAGTAGCAGAGCATTGAGGGGAGTTTATCATTTGGCTAACCTGCACATAAGCTTGAGGTAGCGCGACTAAATTATTAAGATCTTTAACGAGGGTTTCTGCGGTCATGTGCGGATTCCATTTTAAAGCTTATTTGAGCTTTTATTCAGTTTTTTGGTATCTAAAAGATTGAGTGTCGTATTAACATAAAAATTGTCGGCAGAGGGGGTAAAAACTTGAGCTGTTTAGAGGGGAATGGCGTTCTTTACTTTGCTGATAAATGCATCACGCTGTTTTGGGTCTGTAATGCTTATTTCATCAATGACGGGCAGTTGGGGGTAGCGTTGGATGAGCATCTGAGTGAAGAGGCCAGCGCTGTGGTTTTTGATCTGCCCATGTTGATCAAAAATAGGCGTATCGGATAGACCGCAACTGGGTGAGCGGGATTTAACAATGATACCGGCGATGTTTTTGGCTTGGGATAGCCATTCGCAGGCAAAGGATGTGAGCATTGAGGTGACATTCAGTTTGGCATCCTCAATTCCCAACGCGAGTGGTTGTTGAGAGTTGCCGGTTAATCTAACGGGTGGGCGAGGCGTGCTCAGACCTGCATCGACTTCAGGGCAGACGGCGATTAGCTCAAACTGCTTAGCAAGATGCTGGCAGATAAAGGGGTGGTATTTATCTGTGCCATCGTAACGAACGGGGTGGCCGAGCAGGCAGCTACTAACGGCTATTCTGGGTTTAATGCCAGGCATTTAAATGCATGCCCTCCTTGGCATGCCGTCTGCTTTGATCAGCTTTTGCGCCGAGCCGCTACACGCAGGCGCAACGCATTCAGTTTAATAAAACCCTCTGCATCGGCTTGGTTGTATGCGCCGCCATCCTCTTCAAAGGTCGCAATGGATTCATCGAACAGGCTGTGATGCTCCGATTTACGGCCTGCCACCATGACTGTGCCTTTGTAGAGTTTGAGGCGTACCACACCGTTGACCACTGTTTGGGTGTGGTCGATGGCGGTTTGTAGCATCTCTCGTTCTGGACTCCACCAATAGCCGTTGTAAATTAGGCTGGCGTAGCGTGGCATCAGCTCATCTTTGAGGTGTGCGGACTCTCTATCCAGTGTTAGTGACTCAATGGCGCGGTGTGCCTTGAGGATGATGCTGCCGCCTGGGGTTTCGTAGCAACCGCGTGATTTCATGCCCACGTAGCGGTTTTCGACGATGTCATCGCGGCCAATGCCGTTTGCGCCCCCGACTTTATTGAGGCTTTCCAGTACGGTAGCTGGGGTCATCGCTTCGCCATCAATGGCAACAATATCACCCTGCTTAAAGGTCAGCTCAATGTAGGTTGGCTGATCGGGGGCTTTTTCAGGGGAGACTGTCCAGCGCCACATGTCATCGGCCGGCTCTTGCCAAGGGTCTTCTAGTTCGTTGCCTTCGTAGGAGATATGCAGCAGGTTGGCATCCATGGAGTAGGGTGAGCGGCCATCTTTGCGCTTTGCATCAACGGAGATGCCATGATTTTTGGCATATTTTAGTAGTTTTTCGCGGGAGTTTAGATCCCATTCGCGCCAGGGGGCGATAACATGCACGTCGGGTTTGAGTGCATAAGCGCCCAGTTCAAACCGTACTTGGTCGTTCCCTTTGCCGGTAGCGCCATGGGAGATGGCATCAGCTCCCGTCTCGTTGGTGATCTCGATCAGCCGTTTGGCAATCAGGGGGCGAGCAATGGAGGTGCCGAGTAGATACTCCCCTTCGTAGATGGCGTTGGCACGGAACATGGGGAAGACATAGTCGCGGGCAAACTCTTCACGCAGGTCATCAATGTAGATCTCTTTTACGCCACAGGCCAGGGCTTTGATACGGGCAGGTTCAACCTCTTCACCTTGGCCGATATCAGCAGTGAAAGTGACTACTTCACAGTCGTAGGTCTCTTGCAGCCACTTTAGGATGACTGAGGTATCCAGCCCGCCTGAATAGGCCAGTACGACTTTTTTAATACCCGACTCTGACATGAGATTTGCTCCGATTGATCTGCGCTTGCGACGCTTTGAACTGCTGTTGAAAGCGGGGGATTATAGCCTATTTGTTGTGCAGCACTACAGTGGCATCTAACCTATCAATGTGTGTGTTATGCGTGCTGAAGTTGGTTTCGCCAGTTTTCAGCAATGATTTCTACATCAATATCCTTGGGGGTGGATTTCCAGTGGCTGTAGAGATCAGTGTTGTGGCTGTTGGGCTTTGGGTTTGGGGCATACATTTGAAAGCGTAGCGGTATAGGTACAGCTTCGCCTAGTACCATCACCTCGCCGCGCCCGAGGGCAGATAGTGTATCAATCAGGTTGCTTTCGCCATCGGGAACCAGGCTGCGTACATAGGCTTGGTCATCAGGGTTGGTGATGCGAAAGCAGAGAAAGTTGGCGCATTGTGCGAGTACGGTTTCAGAAAGCTCATGGGGACGTTGGCTGATAACAGCGAGTGATAGTCCATATTTTCGTCCCTCTTTGGCAATGCGTTCAATTGATTTTCGCGTGCCTGCAAAGGCGGTGTTTTCTTCACGTGGAATATAGGTGTGCGCCTCTTCGCAGACCAATAAAATGGGGAATTGGCTGCGATGGGGGTTCCAGTAGTTGAACTCGAAAATAAGGCGACCTATCTGTGCAGAGACAGTGGGGCGTACATCAAAGGGGACTGAGCTGAGGTCGATGATGGTGATTTGGCTCTTTTTCTGGCCTAATCCCACCAGGTCTCGCAGCAGTTCAGAGAGGGATTCGCTGTTTGTACGCAATTTGGGTTTGAAGAGAAAGTCGTAGCGCACATCGTTAAATCGGCTTTGCATGCGTATTAGCAGGCTATCAAATTTTCCGTGAAGAGCCCCTTTCTGTTTGCCAAAATCCAAATTCTGCTCATTAGCAGCTTTGATATGGCGATATAGATCGGTCAATGAGAAGTAGACAGGGGTGTCGATGGAGATTTTGCTAGGGTTAATCTCTTTATTGGCTTTTCGACGCAGGTTGTGAACAACCTCGCGTAAAAAAGCGATTTGGGTTGATGCCCCTGTTTCTGTGCGATCAATAAAGAGGTCAACTAACTCTGCAAAGCTGAGTAGCCAGAATGGAATTTCCAGCGTGCGTGCATCAAGGTGTTGGGTGATTTTTTTATCAAAAGCAGTATGTTCAATGCCATCGCTGTCTCTCCAGTGATACTCGCCATGCAGGTCGAGCAGTACCACATGGGCATTGGGTAGCGTGCTTACTGCTTGTTGCAGCAGATGGGTCACTCCCCATGATTTGCCTGAGCCAGATTGACCCAGGATGGCACTGTGTCTACCAAATAGTGTAGTGGCATCAAGTGATACGTGAACGGCGGGCTGAGCAGGCAGATGACCTAGTTTTATCCCTTTTTTAGTGAAGCTTGAAAAAAGTGGTTTAAGTTCATCTTGAGTGATGATATGAACTGTGGCACCTGGGGTTGGAAATTTGCGTATGCCCCGATGGAATGTCTGTGCGGTGAATTCTCCCAGTGGAATTAATTTTAGCCATCCGGTTTGTGTAAGGGGGTCATCAGTGGCTTTTGTGTCTGTGCTGTGCGCCTGACTAACGCGTGCCAGGATGTGGATGTCTCCCTGATGAATAGCGAGGTATGAGCCAATTTGTCCTACCAGGATGGGTTCGCCTTGCAATGAAATTATAGGAAAGTGTCCCTTATCGTTTAGTGTGATTGAGACGGTAAATTCACTGCTGTGAACATTAGTAATCTGTCCTATTAATCTGTTTTTCTTAGAATCCATAAAATAATTGCCGTGTCTATGTGAAGAGTAACAGGTGGGGTTGTCTGTAGCATGGGGTTGAGATTAAGTAAGCTTCCATTTCTTAGAGGTAGCTTACTCAGCTGTAGGTGATACGGCAATAAAAAACCCCTTCACAAGGGAAGGGGTTTTAGGGGGGGGAGCCTGCTATTCCATATCTTCAAAGGGTGGGTCGCCGTCATATACATCGCTTTGGCGCTTTTGAAGATAGGCATCACGATAAAATTCATATTTATCCAAGGCGGCCTCTTCCATGATTCTGCTGGCAGCAAGCAGGTCAGAACGCCTGTCAATCCCGCGTAGCCCAGTGATGCTCCAGCGGGTTCTCTCGGGGTCAATCTGACGAATAGGGTCAACATACCAATCAACAACTAGGCCAAAAGCATCTCGGGCATCACTGGCACCGAGGAGGGGAAGCACAATATAAGGGCCGGCGTTAATGCCCCAGTAGCCAAGGGTTTGGCCAAAGTCTTCTCGATATCTTGGTAGATCATATTTACTGGCAATATCAGCTACGCCAAGTACGCCGACGGTGCTGTTAACAAGCACACGCCCCAGCCCTGATACCGCCTGGTCAAATTTAAATTGAAGTAGGTTGTTTAGCACGGATGTGAGGTCAACAAGATTGTTAAAGACGTTGGTGATGCCTCGATTAACGGGGGTTGGAAGCACCGCTTTATATCCGGTGGCCAATGGCTTGATAAGGGCGTTGTCTACGGTGTCGTTTATGTTGTACATAAAACGGTTGTAGCGCTCAAACGGATCACGCGAGTTATCGTAATCATTGATTGTTGTGCATCCAGTAAATAGTACGGATGCAGCGAGGATGAATATCGCAAGTTGTCGGCGGTAATACGTGTGACCCATTATGCTGTCCTTTGATTTTTAGTTGTTTTTATATGCGCTGAAATATTGTAAGTGTTTGCATTTCAGTGTGTATAAGGCTTTTAGTCTAGATTGTGGGCGCAGGTAAAGCAAGAATGAAACTCTGCAATTACCCTTCAGATCAGCAACATGTAGAGAGAGCAGCGGGGTTATTTACAGTTGCGTTTAATATTCTGACTGAGGCGAGAGATGGTTTTTTCATGCTCATCCTCAGAAAAGTAACGACGCTCGCCGCTGGGTAGGTTTTCATAGAGTCTTGATCGCTGGTATCGCTGTAAATAATCGCGCGCATCAGCACATTTTTGTGCCAACTTTTTTGCCTCTTCTTTGCGTTGTTTTTTCTCAGCTTTCTTCTTCTCTCGCTCTTGCTGGTACATGTTGAGCAAGCGCTGCTGGGTTATTCGCGGCTGTGCCGTATTGGGTGTTGTTGAGAGGGATGATTTGGGCTGTTTTTTAAGTTTAATTTGCTCTGCTTTGCTTGAGCTGGGGCGGTCGCTAAAGTGTATGCGACCCTCTTCATCTGTCCATTTATATGTTTTGGCATCAACAGAATTTGCTACGGCAAGTATGAATATGATGAATAGTCTGATACCAAGCATGGTTATTTGTCTCGGATGAGGTATTATCCCTACATATTATAGGATTTGATTTGTAGCTTGTGCGTTGTTTATTTTTGGATGGTACAGGAGATAAGATCATGACTAAAACAGTTGCCCCTCGTAATGCGCCTTATTTAGTGGAATTAGGTGCGGGTGATCACTGGTGGTGCAGTTGTGGTTTGTCAAAACGACAGCCTTTTTGTGATGGAACTCATGAAGAGGAGAATACGGGAATGAAGCCCATTAAGGTTGAGATACCAAAGCGGCAGGAGGTTTCGCTTTGTGGTTGTCGCAAAAGCAAGAGTGCCCCTTTTTGTGATGAAACGCATAAGCTGTTGTAGTGGCCTTTAATCTTGAGCTTTCTGTGTGTGAGTGACACGGGGGTTTGCGCGTTGTTTTGGTGCAAGAGGTGGGCAAGGTGCGCAACAATTGTGCAAGATGTCGTAGGAAGCGGATGGGTAGGCAATAAAAAAGCGGGCATCAAAAATGCCCGCTTTTTACTAAAGATAAAGACAGCTCACTCGTGCGATGAGATTAGAACGCCTTTGAAACGGTGAAGATAGCAGTGCCGTCACAGGTCGTGTTTTTACAGCCGCCAGAGACACCAGAGGTCTCAGTGTAGGCCAGGTCAAAACCAAAACCTTTAAACTCTATAGATGCACCAATGCGCCAGTCTGCGTAGTCGTCCCCTTTATTGTCATCGTCATAATCGGTAATGCCGTAGTGTGCCGCGAGTGTGACCATGCCAACAGGCATTTCTGCAGTAAAGTCCCAGTAGTAAGTATCATCCGCGCCGAAGTAGTCATCGCTGTAGTTTGCTGTTGCCCCAACTGAGGCGATGCCAAAGTCGTAACCCAGCCCCAAGTGGTACTCGTTGGTGTTGTTGTCTCTGGTATCGGTGCCTGGATATTCATAATGCAGCGCGCCCACATCGATGGAGACACCGCTGAATTCGCCACTCCAACCGGCATAGAGATCAATCTCGGTGCTTGCACCATCATAGTTGTATGAAGCGCCTGGATCGCTCTCTACGTTGGAAGCCCAGGTGCCGAGATAGAAACCGCTGCTGTGAACATAATCAAAACCGCCCTGGATGGCAGGGTGGTTATCGCTCTGAGAATAACCACGCCAGACATAATCGGTTGTCATGGCCATATTTGCACTGAACTGATGCTCCTCTGTGGCTTCAGCTGCGATGATCTCTGTCGTGCTGATGGCGGCCAGAATGGCGCATGCCATGATCGTTTTTTGTCGTTTCATTTTTAGGTTGCTCCTCAATTTAATGGATGAATGGGTTGTGGGTAGTGGTGCTTTAATATTTAGTTCACGACGGGTGGACAGCAGGTTTTGTGCCAAATGTTGATGTGGGCTTGAATCACTTGCAGCTAATCAGGTATTGCTGATATGGTTCGCGCATGATTGACACCAAAATATTAGATGACCTCGCCCAGCGCTTGGCAAAAACCGTACCTACAGGCCTTCAGGTTTTGCAGGATGATCTTAAACATAATCTTCGAGCTGGACTTGAGGCGGGTCTCTCCCATCTTGATTTGGTAACACGTGAGGAGTTTGACGTTCAGGCGGCTGTTCTTTCGCGTACACGAGAGAAGCTGGAAGCATTAGAGAAGGTCGTTGCCAATCTGGAGCAGCAGAAGGCTGATTAAAACCATCTAAATTAGGATAGCTGCACCAGGGAGGGATCGTATGTCGCTTGCGGTACTTTACAGTCGCGCCTGTGAAGGTATTAATGCGCCGCTGGTGGATGTTGAGGTGCATCTAGCCAATGGGCTTCCTGCGCTTGCTATTGTTGGACTGCCTGAAAAAGCGGTACAGGAGAGTAAAGATCGGGTGCGTGGCGCACTGGTCAACTCTCGGTTTGAGTTTCCTGCGCGCCGAATCACAATCAACCTGGCTCCAGCTGATCTTCCTAAAGATGGCGGACGTTTTGACCTGCCCATTGCGCTGGGGGTGCTGGCTGCTTCGGGTCAAATTTCCAATGAAGCGCTAAATCAATATGAGTTTATTGGCGAATTAGCACTTTCTGGTGAGTTGCGACCGGTGAAAGGGGTGCTGCCTGTTGCATTGGCAGCACGTGATGCGGGTCGAGCATTGGTTGTGCCACAGGAGAGTGCAGCGGAAGCAGCGCTTGTGAGTGGCATTGATATCTATCCAGTCAGGTATTTGCTGGAGATATGTGAGCATCTAACTCAAGGTAATCAAATCCCATGTTACACAGCGCCCCCCAAAAGTGGCCGCACGACTTCTAGTTTGGATCTATCTGATGTGCGCGGGCAATTGCATGCTAAGCGGGCATTGGAGATTGCAGCGGCAGGCAATCATAGTCTATTGATGATCGGCCCACCTGGCACAGGCAAGTCAATGCTGGCCAGCCGGTTGCCGAGCATTCTTCCCTCTATGACAGAGGCAGAGGCGCTGGAAACGGCTGCGGTGCTCTCTGTTAGCAGTCATGGTTTTAATGCAGAACATTGGGCTTGTCGCCCCTTTCGACAGCCGCACCATACGGCTTCAGGGATTGCGTTGGTGGGGGGTGGCAGCAATCCTCGGCCAGGTGAAATCTCGCTGGCTCACAATGGTGTTATGTTTTTGGATGAGCTGCCAGAGTTTGATCGGCGAGTGTTGGAGGTATTACGGGAGCCACTGGAGTCGGGGCATATTACGATCTCACGAGCAGCGAGACAGGCGGAATTCCCCGCACGCTTTCAATTGATTGCGGCAATGAATCCATGCCCCTGCGGCTATCTTGGGGACAGTTCCCGCAACTGCAAATGCAGCGCAGATAAGGTTGCCCGTTACCGTGACCGCATCTCAGGGCCGTTGATGGATCGTATTGATATGCATATTGAGGTTCCTCGGCTGCCAACCGCGTTGTTGCATCGATCTACGGATGAATTTATAGAGGAAAGCGCGAGCGTTCGCAGGCGAGTTGAAACTGCCCGAAACCGGCAGCTACAGCGCATTGGTCATAAAAACAGTGCCATTGGTCGTCCAAATAGTGCGCTGAGCAGCCGTGAAGTAGAGACTGTTTGTGCTTTAGATGATGCAGCACGCACCTTGTTGTATCGAGCAATGGAGAAGCTGAAGCTTTCGGCGCGCGCCTATCACCGTATCTTAAAGGTGGCACGTACCATTGCTGACTTGGATGGTCACAATGCGATTCAAATAGCGCATGTGAGTGAGGCGATTGGATATCGCCGCTTAGATCGGCAGGAGTAGAAAATATCAAAATTTTTTACACGGGTCGCTGATGACTTCAAATGACAAAGCATAAGATTCAACCGTGTGTTTTTAAAGGTAATAAGTAAAAATGGCACAGATAATATCTCTAAAGTGGTAACGAATAAGGCGTAAAACGTGTCAGTAAAATTTACAGTAGTTCATGTTTAGCGGTGTTTTTTTATGCAAGCGGTTGTTATTCAATAATAAAATACTTAGGCATGGTAATTGCTTTATTTTGCTGTACAAATTTGTAATGGCAGGTTAATTAAAAATAACCCCGAGTTTAACGGGAAGGCTGTAAGGTTTTATGAAAAAAACAATAGTTGGAATTACCGCTGGGATTGCATTGCTATCTGCGGTGAGTATTGCCCAGGCTAGCGCGTTTACTGTCCCATCTGGTATGGATGTAGACGAAGAATTTTGGATGAGCACTGAGTATGCGTCTGGATATGTGTATAAGAAAGGATCGCTGCCTGATTTAGCCTCTATGTTATTGTCAGCCCCATATGTAAACAATCCTACAGGTATATCTATATCGCAGTGGGATGATGATATGAATATCTGGACTGCATGGGTTGCGCTAACATTTAATGCTGAGGGTGCTTATCTTTTTTCAGACGATGTTGATGCGTTTAAGCTATCTGGCATTGATCCTGAAATAGGTAAGGATGCGGGGCAGGCGCTGTTTTTAACAGGCGTTACCTTTGTGGCTAAAACAATAGACGCGGGTATCATAACGCAGAAGCCAATCAATAGCGTTCCTGAGCCAGCAACAGTTCTTTTGCTTGCTTCTGGTCTCTTAGGCTTTGGGTGGCGTAAAAAGCAGTAATAGTTATTTAGTATAGATTGTTTTTTTATAGTGTGGCATTGTTATTCTATCGCTAGCCGCTGTATAAATTGAATGACTTTATCCTGAGTGCCCGCGGTATCATCATACAAGATGCCGTGGTGTTTGCTGGATACCATGAGTAAATCTTTATCTTTACTGCTGATATTATCGTAGATAATTTGCGCGCTACAGGGGTTTACAACGGCATCTTCATCGGCTTGTATTAAATAGGTGGGGCAATAAATGCTTGCCAGATTTGATTCTACTGCGCAAGCCATTTGGCCTAATTCAAATAGACTGTGCAGGGGCATTGAGTAGTAGTTAATGTCAGGATGTTCAGATTCATTGGGGCGAAAAGGAATGACCCCTTCATATGAAGAAAGCCACTTCACCAGCTTGTTGGCACCATGAACGACAGGTACAACGAAAGACATGTTTTTGTTACGAAATTTTATTGGAACCCCAAGTGCAATGACCCCAGCCAGCTGATCAGGTTGAGTTGAGGCAAGCTGTAATCCCAGCGCCCCCCCAGTGGAAAAGCCGACAATAGCGACCTTTTCTGTCAGTTTGCTCATCACTTGGTAGGCATGCACTATGGATGTTAGCCAGGCTTCCCAGCTGTGTTTTCTGAGATCCCATGGTGAGGTGCCGTGGCCTTTCAATCGTGCGCCAATAACGGGGTAACCAAGGGAAGCCAACCGTTCACCAAATGGCTTTGTCTCTGCCGGTGAGGCGAGGAAACCGTGTACTAAAACAATTCCAAGTTGTTTGTGGTTTTTGGGCAGCAGTAGAAAAGGTTCGCCGGATTGGGTGGCGGTCTCTTTGCTATTTAATGCTTGGTGTCTGGGTTTGCTAAAATAGGTTTTATCCCAGTGATAGGCGGTTATTTCATCATCAAAATGCAGTAGCGCCAATTTGTGGTTGGTTAGTTTTTCTGCTTCATTAATGGCTTTGGTTATGATGGTGTTGATGCAGCTGAGAGGGGCGACTTCATTGGCATAGACTTCAACCAAGTTCTCTGTCCGAATAGCATCAAATTTATGCTCTTCGCACAATTTGGGTAGAAAATAATATTGGTTATTCGCCTGTTTTATAAGCCCTAAAGATGAGGCCGTTTTTATAAATTGATCCAGCCCTTTACAGATGCCTTCCACTAGACCGCCGTAGGCTTCAGGGTTTTTTAGACTGCGATGAAGAATGACATCCGTTTCATTCTGGGCAAATTTTACAGCCAGATAGAGCGTGCGGTGGAAGTCATCATAGTGAATATTGGTCTGTTCGCGATTAAGCAGCTCATAGATTATCTTAGATGCAAGATGGCTAAGATTAACGGTAATTTGAGCATACATAACGCGCATGTATTCATCCCTTAATGCAAGTGCGGTATGCCGAATGCTTTTAGATCGTAGCCCCCCAATTAAGCGTTTATTCTTGCTTGGTTCCAGAATATCGTCAATACAGTCAAAATGAAATACCGCTTTTTTAATAAGTTGACGATCAAGCCATCCCCAGAATTTATCAGCATGGATGGGGTCGCCTAAGCGGATATCCATATCTGTATATTTGAATAGAATGTTGCCTTCAATCAGAAGCTCTTCTGACAGCCGGCGGCTGATGCCTTTATTAAATAGCTCAACACTACGACGCAATATATTGTCACCTACACGCATGGGGTAGAAGGTAATGTTTGCGGGAACGATAGTGCTGGGGCGTAAAGCGGCGGTAATCAATACTTCAACATCATCCATTTTTAGTTCCGCAGCCCATTTCTCTAATTTGGCTTGATCCCCTTGCTTTTGAGCCTGCAAGATCGCTTTTTTATAGATATCTAATGTGAGTGCAAGTAATGCAGCACCGGTATGGTGTTTGCGCCGCTCCATGGCAATGCGTGAATAGATGCTATAACCGCCTTTTTGATCGATCACTCGGCGGTCTTTGACCATGCCGCCTTCAGGAAAGATGATGATTTTACGTCCACGCAAGATTTCGCCGACAAGATAAGGGATCAGCCGAGGGTAATCATGGGGGACAGCGCCGACACCCAGTAGATAGTTGGAAAATAGATCATCCCCAGTAAAAAACTCGCTAGAGGCCACAGATCTACAGTAGGCTCCCGTCTCTTTATAGATCAAAGATTGAGGGATAAATGTTTCAAAGCGTGCAAAATGATTAAATAGAAAAATATCACCTTGGGCTAGTTGCCCTTCATCGTGATGCATTCTGATATTGATACTGAGCATCTTTTCAAGAATAGAAAAGAGTCGAACCGACCAGCTATAGGTTGCACTATTGATCTCTGTTTCTGGCTCGTATTCCATGATGGTTTATTTGTATTTTATGTCCTGCTGGGTTAGGCATACTAGGCTTAAATTAAAAATGGTTAAAGGTGAATAGATTAATTTAAGTGATTATTAGTAGTAGCGGCAATATAGGGGGTGGACTGTAGTATCTAAGCCTAAAACAGGTGTGATTTAAGTTGTTTTATTGAATTAGGATGATAGTAACTTGATTGGCTGTTTAGCCGGTTACTTCAGGAGCGATTGATTCACTTATTAAACTTAGGGGGCTGTCTTGCAAGCATCCGGGCAGATGGCAGGTTAGCAGCTTCAATATCAGTTGCTATGAATTATTAAGCAGACTGAAGCAGTTTGTTGAGTGTTTCTAGTGAGAATGGTTTGTACAGAGTGCCGATAATGTTTAGCCCATGGGCTGTGCCTATAACGCTACCGGTCTCCAGATAATATTGTTGATAACCCGTGATAAGGATGATTGCAGCAGTACATTTTTTTATAGCAAGTTTCTTTAGTGTTTCTATGCCATCCATATCAGGCATAACCATGTCCAGGATAATGATGCTGGGGCATGTTTCGTTAATGGTGTTGAGTAGCCGCTTTCCATTACTGGCAGAGCTCACTTTATATCCTATCCCTTCTGCTACCTCTTTTATGAGGTTAATAATTATTGGGTCATCGTCGGCAACTATTAATTTTGGCTTATGCATATGACTGCTCGGTAATATTATGATGTGTTACAAATAGGGCGTTAGTACCGTATAAAAATCATTGTTTATGTAGACTTAGATTTGATACCAAATTTGGTGCAGATGGTAGATGATCTTTTTAAGATAAACCATGAGTAAACTATAGGGGTATTATTCAGTTATTTTGCTAAAAAGGAGAAACCGCTGATTTCATTTTAGAAAAGGCTGATCACACGCACATCAGTGGCAGGCAATGTATGAGTAATCGTATGGCTGATAGAAAATATTTACAGCAGGAAGTATCAGCTTAGGCAAAAAATCGGAATGCCATCAAAAGTGACATGAACTGGTGCTTCACAGCTGAGAGTGCTCAGATAAAATTAAAGCATCTCTATCCGACAATATAAGGCTGACAATGTACTAGCACTCACCGTAAAAAGCATCTTTTTAAACGCTGTTTTTATATCACATAAACAGCTAATCACTTTCAGTTTTAATTCAGCTCGCACGCATAGACTTAAAGTTAAGCAGCAGGGGTAAACCCAATGTTGGCCACGCCACCAGAGTGGCATTTGATTTTCAGAGATTGAATAGACTAAACAGAAGGTGTCGATTATGAAAACAGAACACATTTCAGATGAAATGACTCAATATGCATTGGTTGCCATTGTCATAACGATCTCTCTATTTAGGTTTTTTTAAGTTTAAAGTGCAGTTAAATTTTTTGGATAACGGTTCCCGTCGTTTATGGCGGGGATTTTGTTAGGGGTGGTCAGCAAATACTATAGGTGCTATTCATCGTGGTCGGAGGTTAGAATATCGGCCTCTTAAATTGTATAGAGCCAATAGCCCTATGATTGATAATGCCATTCCTGTCAGCGCCGCTGAATATAGCAACAATCTGCGTCAGACTACCCCCTACTTTCAGAACTTTTATTATGAGGCGGTGGATGTTGTTAAACATACCCAAACAGAGGTAAAAAACTGGCTGGATACGGGCTGCGGCACAGGCAATATGATCCAAGAGGCACATCAGACCTTTCGTTCCACGCGTTATTGGTTGGCTGACCCATCACAAGAGATGTTGATGCATGCACGCATGAATCTCATGCGCATCCCTCAACACCAGTTGATGATTGCGGGCGCTGTTGGCAGTGAAGCGTTGGATCTGACGGGGTTTCCCTGTCCACAGGTTATTACCGCTAGCCTGGCGCACCACTATTTTAACGCAGAGGATCGCCTGAAAGCGACACAACAGTGTTACGAGATATTGGCTGCTGGTGGTGTTTATATTACCTTGGAGACAATCCAACCCAATACCCCACAGGGCAATGAGATCGGGTTGAAGCGTTGGATCAGCTACCAAATTTCACAGGGGCGAACAGAAGAGGAGGCGAGTGAATACCTTGAGCATCTGGGCACTTCCTGTTTCCCTATTACGGTTGATGCCCATCTGGCGCTGTTGAAAGAGGCCGGTTTTAAAGCGGCTGAACTGTTTTGGCTTTCTCACATGCAGGCTGGGTTTTTTGCGTTAAAATAACCGTCATTTGGATATGTTATGGAATTTAAGATGAAAAAAAGTCTCTTTCTCACATTCGCTATCACCCTAGCAGCCACGGGTTGCTCTTTGGTTAAACTCTCACCCCAAGCTGATCATGTGAGGATCATGACGGCAAAGAGCGCCTCGCACTGCAAGGTACTGGGTAAGACAACGGTTTCAGTCATTGATGAGATTTTCTTCTTTGAGCGTGACAAAAAAACCATGCTGGATGAGTTGGAGATCTTAGCGCGCAACAGTGTGGCTAAGATGCAGGGTGATACCGCATCACCCGATGGCGATCCAGTGAATGGCGAGCAGAGCTATACCGTTTATCGATGTATCTATGGCGGGCATTGATTACACTATTATGAATAAAGATAAACGGTTGGTGTTGGTGGATGGTTCTTCCTACCTGTTTCGAGCCTTTCATGCCCTGCCCCCACTGACCAACTCACGCGATGAGCCGACAGGCGCTGTCATTGGTGTAATCAACATGCTGCGCAAGCTGATTGAAGCGTATCAGCCAGCGTATATGGCGGTGGTATTTGATGCCAAAGGCGGCAGCTTTCGCAATGAGCTTTATGATCAATATAAGGCCAATCGACCACCGATGCCGGATGATCTTCGCGTTCAGATTGAGCCATTGCATCAGATTATTCAGGCCATGGGGTTGCCTATGCTCGTCATCCCAGGTGTTGAGGCGGATGATGTCATCGGCACGCTGGCGACACAAGCTACGGCAGAGGGAATGACGACGGTCATCTCTACGGGTGATAAAGATTTGGCGCAGCTGGTCAATGATCATGTCACGCTGATTAACACCATGAATGAAAGCACACTGGATCGCGAAGGGGTGGTGACAAAATTTGGCGTGCCGCCTGAGCGTATTGTCGATTACCTCTCATTGATGGGCGATAGCGTGGATAACGTGCCAGGGGTAAATAAGTGTGGCCCTAAAACTGCTGTAAAATGGCTGGCTCGCTATGGCTCATTGGAAGAGGTGATGGCGCATGCGGATGAGATCAAAGGCAAGGTGGGTGAATATCTGCGAGACAGTCTGGAGCAGCTGCCGCTCTCCCGTGAACTGACCACTATCCGCTGCGATGTGGCACTGGATCAGAAACCAACCGAGCTAAAACCTACAGCACCTGACACTCAAAAGCTGCGAGAACACTACAGTCGCATCGAGTCTAGCCGCCTGCTCTCCACCCTGGATGAGCGCAGTGAACCCCCCATTGAAGCACCTGCTATTGAGGTGAACTATGAGGCCATCCTCAACGAATCAGATTTTGACCGCTGGATGACAAAGCTGGAACAGGCCGAACTGTTTGCTTTTGATACCGAAACCACCAGTCTTAACTACATGCAGGCAGAGGTTGTGGGGCTGTCTTTTGCCGTCACCCCTGGTGAAGCGGCCTATCTGCCACTGGCTCATGACTACCCCGGCGCACCGGAACAGTTAAACCGTGAAAGGGTACTGGAGCGCATGCGGCCTCTGTTGGAAGACCCTGAGCAGCTCAAGGTCGGCCAGAATCTAAAATATGACATGAGTGTATTAGCCCACCATGGCATCACATTGCAGGGCATCGCCTATGACACCATGTTGGAATCCTATGTGACTGATAGCACGGCTACCCGTCATGATATGGATTCGCTGGCGAAAAAATACCTAGGTCTCAGCACCATCAAGTTTGAGGATGTGGCGGGCAAAGGCGCGAAGCAGATCACCTTTAATCAAGTGGCACTGGAACAAGCTGTCCCTTATGCTGCAGAAGATGCCGATATTACATTGCGCCTGCACCAACAAATATGGCCAAGCATTGAAAGTGAGCGCTCCCTAACCAAGCTATTTCAAGCGATTGAAATGCCGCTGGTTCCTGTGCTTTCTCGTATTGAGCGCACAGGTGTGCTGATTGATACGGCCATGCTCAAAACACAGAGTCATCAGCTGGCTACACGCATGCATGAACTGGAGCAGGCGGCCTATGCGTTGGCAGGTCAACCCTTTAACCTGGCTTCGCCCAAACAGATCGGTGAGATCTTTTTCAACCAGCTTGAGCTGCCGGTGATTGCCAAAACCAAAAAAGGCGCACCTTCCACTGCGGAGGCCGTGCTACAGGCGTTGGCTGAAGAGCATGAACTGCCACGCCTGCTGTTGGAGCATCGTGGCTTGAGCAAGCTGAAATCAACCTACACCGATAAACTGCCGCTCCAAGTTGACTCAAAAACGGGACGAGTGCATACCTCCTATCATCAAGCCGTAACCGCTACTGGGCGGCTCTCATCATCTGATCCCAATCTGCAAAATATCCCCGTGCGCAATGAAGAGGGACGACGCATTCGCCAGGCCTTTATCCCCGAGGCAGGCTATCGGATGGTAGCCGCTGATTATTCTCAGATCGAGCTGCGCATCATGGCGCATCTTTCAATGGATGAAGGATTGCTACATGCCTTTACCACAGGGCAGGATGTTCACCAAGCGACTGCGGCCGAGGTCTTTGGGGTGGAGCTTGATCAGGTCACCACAGAGCAGCGCCGTTCTGCCAAAGCCATCAATTTTGGGTTGATCTATGGCATGTCGGCCTTTGGGCTAGCCAAACAGTTAGGGATTGAGCGCAAGGCGGCGCAATCCTATGTTGATCTCTATTTTGAGCGATACCCTGGCGTGTTGGCTTTTATGGATCGCATTCGTGAAGAGGCCAAGGTGCAGGGTTATGTAGAGACCGTATTTGGCCGTCGACTCTATCTGCCAGAGATCAACTCCCGCAACGGCATGCGCCGTGCTGCCGCTGAGCGTACCGCCATCAATGCCCCTATGCAGGGAACGGCGGCCGACATTATTAAGCGCGCCATGCTAAAGATGGATAGCTGGCTTGGTGCTGAGGAACCGGCCGTGCGAATGATCATGCAAGTACATGATGAGCTGGTATTTGAGGTGCGAGAGGATCAACTGGAGCGTGCCATAGATAAGATTCGCCATGTGATGGAATCAGCGGCAGATTTGGCCGTGCCTTTGGTGGTGGATGTGGGTGTGGGTAATAACTGGGATGAGGCACATTAGCCCTAAAGGGTGAACAGCCGCGTCCAATTCTATAATAGATCCAAGTCAATGTGCGCATATTGAGCAAGATTTATGCTGCTATCTCTGGGGTTTGTTTAAGTGTTGAGGCGGTCTTTTTCCATGCAAAAATTAATGGTATTATTAATGCCTTTTAAAAAGCCAACAAAATGATATGTAATGCTATGAACCAGTCGGAAGTTACAAGCTTGGAAATGATAGCAAGGGACAAGGAAATAAATTAAAGTGGAACCATGTTTATTGGCTAAATGTTGTGAAAACCAATGGTTTTCAAGAAAGCTCAGATGTTGATTACTTTACCAGGAAAAATAAAATGAACTTTTCTGATTGTTCTAACCTGCGTGTTTCCATAACCGCCTTAATTATTGCCGCTATTTGCTACAGCCCAATAGGCGTATTGGCGGCAGCTAACAATGGAACCTTTACTAGAACTGGCGCAGTTAAAGCAGAAAATAAAAGAACCCTGGCAAACAGGCCAAACCATAGGCTTTTACTTAACCCCATTGATTTTGCTAAAGACCCCACAGCAGAACGGCTGATGTCTGCGGGGCAATTAGGCGGCTTACTCTATCCAACAGACTATGCAGGTGACGAGCAACAGAATAAAGGGTTGTCAGTCAGTGCACAAAGCACCACAAGGTTAGACAGAGTCAAGAGAAGAAAAACAAACAGGTCATTTGGCCGCGCCATAGAGGCGTGGAATACCCATCAATATACGGATGCAGCAAAGCTGTTTAGTCAGCACATCAAGGAATTTCCAAATAGCCCATGGGCGGCAGAGTCTGAGTTACACATGGCCTGTGACGCACGTTACCAGGGGCGTTATGCAGATGCCGAGGCAAAATACCTCTCTATTCTTGAAAAAAATAGGGGCAAAAAAGCATTGGGTGCCCAGCGTCTTGCTAATAAGGCGCGCTTGCGGCTAGGGGCGTTAAAGTCATTACAGAATAACTTTGGCCGTTCTGCTGAATATTTTTCGGCACTCAGTGTAAAGGGTTCTGATTGGCGGGATCGCACCTATGCATCACACTGGTTGCGTCGGCTCTCTAGCTACCAGGCTCAGGAGGCTGCTTTACTAAACTGTGGCTATCTGGCTTTAGGCTACCTGCTTGATCAGCAAGGAAAGGTTGAGCAGGCAAACACAGTGCGAGGAATAAAGCCCACCAGCCTGGACGGACAATCGCTGGCAGAGCTGAAAAATATTGCCGGTGGCTATGGCTACACCTTATCCGGATTGCGCGTCAGTATTGACGAAATTGACCAAATTCCGCTGCCTGCTATTGTTCAAATTCAAGGCAAAGATGAGGGAGATAGCGGCCATTTCTGGATTTTAAAGCAGAAACGGGGTGAGATTCTCAGTCTTCACGATCCTCAAAGTCGCCGTCATTTCCGCCAGACAGCAACAGAGTTTCAGGGGGAGTGGGATGGCGTAGTGCTGGTATTCAGTAGCGATGTTGCTTCCCTGCCAGGTGTGCAGCTCACTACACAGGAGATGGCAGACCTAACCGGTGGCTGCTGTGGTCTTGCTCGCCAAGAGTCTGACCTGGGTAAACCTGGTGGTGATGATGGTTGTGGAGAGTGCGTCTGGAGTGTAGATCCGGTCAGCATGAACTTCTTTATGACCGATACACCCTTGTGGTATCGCCCTCCTACGGGGCCCTCTGTCGCCATTACGTTGAACTACAATTCTCAATCTGCGCTTGCTTATCACGAGCCTTTTGGCAACAAATGGCAATTCAACTACGGCAGTTATCTCGTGCTGGACCCAGGCAACGCCGTGACCATATTCATGCCAGATGGGCGGCGTGACCTCTTCACAGGTGATGGTGCAGGTAACTATACACCTCCCGCCGGTGTCTATAACAGCCTGACCAATACTGCTGCCAATCGCTGGGAGTTACGATTTCCCGACGATACCGTCTTTGTCTATGACATCCCTTCAGGTACTAGCTCTCAACAACCATTTCTGGTGGCGCTTAAAGATGCCTACGGTCAGGGGATAAGCTTCAGCTATAACAGCAGCGTTCAGTTAACAACAATTACTGATGCCGTGGGTCAAGTGAGTACGCTGACCTACAACGCAAATGGGCTGGTGGAAAAAGTGACCGACCCATTCGGTCGTGAAGCGCTCTTCACATATGATGCCAACGACAATCTAACTCAGATTACGGACATGGGTGGTTACTGGAGCCGCATGACCTATGATGCCGATGTCTATGTGACCAGCATAGAGAAGGCGGATGGTCTTTGGCAGGTTTGGGTTGAACCAGCAGATTCGAGTAGTGCCGGCTATTACAATCCACCAGGGACCCCCATGTGGGCAAACTACCGCATCACCGTAACTAATCCGGATGGTGGCAAGGAGGAGTATTTTTATGATGGTTATCATAGAAAAGGTTGGTATGTAAGCCCCAATGACTATGTGGAGTATGTGGATAGCAGCATCAGTAATGGTGCCAGTAGCACGCCAAAAACAAAGTATGCGTACTCCACTTACAGTGGAAGCAAGGGAAAGGTCAGTCGCATCACCTACCCTGGGCAGGGTTCAGTATCCTATAGCTTTGATAGCAACGGGAATACCACCCGAACCACTGATGCAAATAATAAATATTTTGCCTACACCTATAATGCCCTGGGTTACCCCACTTCGATTACAGATCCAAAAGGGAATGTGACACAATTCGTTTATGCTGCCAATAATGTTGATTTGCTCAGCATACAGGATGGCCGTGGCGCCACCCTTTTTGAATATAATGCCAAACACAGCATTACACAGTTGACAGATCGTAAAGGCAACAAAACAGCTTATACCTACAACGGCTTGGGGCAGCCATTAACCTCTACCCTAGCAAAAGGAACGGCGGATGAGGTCGTCGTTACATTTGTTTATGATGCCAATCAACGATTACAAAGCATCAAGCGGGCAGGTCAGATTAGAAGTCAATTCACCTACGATGCGATGGGGCGTGTGCTTACTGAAACTGATGCAACAGGTTTGGCTCGTACCTATGCTTACGACCCACTCAACCAAGTTGCCAAGATCACCTATCCAGATGGGAAGTTTGAGACCTTCACCTACTCTAGCAAACGCCCCTTCCTGCTGGAGAAGGAGACGGCTAGAAGCGGTCGCAGCAACCAGTATCTCTACGATCCGGAAAAACGACTGAGCTCCATTGTTAATGCTGAGCTGGGGCTTCTGCGCCAAGAGTATGATGCCAACGGAAATCTGGTCAAACGGATTGACCCCAACAGCAACACCACCCAATACAGCTATGACAGGGATAATCTGGTAACGGCAAAGACCTACGCTGACGGTGTGGGATCAGCTTTCGTCTACGACACCCTTGGGCGGATTAAGACCCGCACTAATGCGCGAGGAGTGGTCACCACCTATAGCTACGATGCCAACAGCAGCCTAACGGCTGTCGACTATTCTGATACAACCCCAGATATTGCCCTTGTCTATGACAGCTATAATCGCCTGGTTCAGCGCACCGATGGACTGGGTGTCTCCAAATTTTATTATGATGCAAATGATAACTTAACCGCAGTGGATGGTCCCTGGGCAAACGATACCGTCACCTATCAATATGATGCGATGAATCGTCGTGTAGGTATGACACCAACAGGGGGTGATACCGTTAGCTGGAGTTATGATAATCAAGGCAGAATAATCCAAGTAAGTGCCGGTGGCCGTAACTATCAGTACGCCTATCAGGGGGTCAGCTCGCGGGTCAAAAGTCTTACACGACCTAATAGCAGCATTACAAAATATCAATATGACAGCCTCTCCAGGCTTACCCAACTCTCCAATGAAAAGGGTAACGGCACAGTAATCAACCGCTTCGACTACAGCTACAACACAGAAGATCTGCGAGGTGTAGAAACCATCACCAATGGTAATCCTATTACCGGATTTCAGAATGAGCTGATTACCTACGATACTAACAAGCTGAATCAGCTTTTAACCTCCACCAACCCTGCAAAGAGCTATCAATACGATGCCGATGGCAATATGACCCGTGGTTATACCCCAGGAGGCTATCTGTTTGCTGCGGTCTATGATACCGCAGACCGGCTCTCAACGATTGAGTATACCGATGGCGGTGGTGTCGTTAGAAAGACTGAATATCGGTATGGCGGTGATGGTTTTATCGGACGAGTTCTAACGTATGAGAATAGCAGTCAGACTAGTGACACTCGGTTTGTACGAAATGGATTACTGGCGCTCCAAGAGCGTAACGGCAGCAATGCAGTAACACGACAATATGCCTGGGGACTGAGCATGGGTGGCGGCATTGGTGGGCTGCTTGAACTCAAACAGAGCGGGCAGAACTACTCCTATCTTTACAATGGCAAAGGGAATGTTGCCGCGCTGTTGGATGATGCTCAGAGTGTAATGGCGACCTATACCTATGATGCCTACGGTCAGTTAATGTCCAAGACGGGTAGCCTAGATCAGCCATATCAATTCTCTACCAAGCGGCATGATGAGGCATTGGGACTGAACTATTTTGGCTATCGATTTTACTCCGCAGGTGTTGGAAGGTGGCTTAATCGAGATCCAATTGGGGAGACAGGAGGGATAGGCTTATATACCTATGCTGGCAATAATCCGCCAAATTTTATCGATCCTTTGGGGTTGATATTGCAGTATGCGGATACAGCTTCAGAAAGAGCAATGAAAGCTCATATTAATAGAATCATGAAGAGTGCCAAAGGAAGAGAGCTGATTAAGAAGTTACGAGATGATCCAAAGACGTATTTTATTCATGGTACACGTGGTGAACATGGACCTGCATACCAGCTTGGAAACCATGTTTATGTGGATCCATCTTTTAAGCCAAAGATATTAACTGATTGTGATAAAAAGAAAAAGCAAGTTGCGAGCACTACGCGTATTTTAGCCCATGAGCTAGGTCATTTGACCGGCACTAAAGACGATGGAGCAAATAGCATGAATAATGTGAATAAATGGGAAAACCCAATAATGTCTCCGCTTGAACGATACAAAAGGACAAAATATTAAGAATACACTTTGGTTGCTTAAATGTTGATGAAATTACTTATTACGGTATGCGTTATGTCAGCAATGTCTTTTGTTATGGCAGGTAAACCAGATAGTTTTAATATTTATTATATTCCCTTGGAAGTGGAATTTTATGTGCCACCTGACCGTAATTATATTATGCAAAATGGCGTGAGTTTTGAGCTGGACAATGGTGAGGTAGGAGGTTTATTTAAAGAGATTGTCAGTCAAAAAAATACTGCACCCCAAGTTAAAGAGCATAAGAATTTGAGGGTGCTTATAGTAAATAAAACTGATGATAGCGAAATGTTCATTACATCTAAAAAAAATATCGTATACATGAATAAAAAATACGATGTTAGACCTGAAATTATAGATGGCATTTTAAGCGAGATAATCGAAGCGGCACGGATGCGGCAATAAGCAAATAATATTGTACCGAATGAAAAAATTCGCCCATTATTAGCCGCAAATAAACCACCAGGAGATCAGAGGGATAGGTTCGATTGAAAAGAGTAACTGGAAAAGTGTGAAAAGGGACGAAGGTGAAATAATTGTATCCGGTTTCACAATGCCGTATGGCGCATTAAGTGAAAAACAGCACCATGAAATTATTTGCAAATAACGAACAGGAAAAACAGATGAAAACTGCAAGATCGTTATTTATGGCGTTCACCCTGGGAGCCGGCATAATGGCGGCCCCTCAGGCGAGTATATCTGCCGAGACATTGAGTTACGGCTACGATACCATGGATCGCCTCACCACCGTGCAATATGGCAGCAATGCAACGGTAAGTTATCTCTACGATAATCTCGGTAATCGCCTACAAAAAACAACGGTCTTAACAGGGGCTTCTGCCAACACAGCGCCTGGCACAGTAACACCCAATATTACTAATGGCGCTGTCAATGTCAGCTCCTTGCCAACCCTCGGATGGACGGCCGCCGTCGACCCTGATCCGAATGATGAAGTCTCCTATTTCCTCTATCTCGGTGAAGATGCCTCTCCACCCCTGGTTTTCAGCGGCTGGACGCAGAGCTATAGCCCGCCATTGCCGCTGCATCCGCTAACCACCTACTACTGGAAAGTCATTGTCCGAGACGGGCGTAACGGAGAAAGTGTCAGTGGTGTCTGGAGTTTCACCACCGGTAACGAACCGCCAACAGCGGTTATCTCCGCTAGTATCAGCGATGCTATTGTCTCCTATACCACCAACCTGACGGATGCCTCTATATCCACCGATGATGCCATTGTGAGCCGCGAGTGGGATTTTCTTGATGATGGCTCTGTGGATTCAACCAACACGCAAGTCAATTACACTGTTTCGGTGGTTGGCAGCTACCCAATAAGGCTTACGGTTACTGATAGCTATGGTGCCAGCGATTCAACAGTCATCACCCTCTATGGCCGTGTTGATGGCGACGGTGATGGCATCCATGACGGTATCGACAACTGCCCTGCACTGGCCAATGCAGGACAGGAAGACCTGGATGGTGATGGTATCGGTGATCTCTGTGATGATGATCGGGATGGCGATGGCACACCCAATAGCAGTGACGTTTATCCTGATGACTCTCGCTACAGCCAAGATAGCGATGGGGATGGTATGGCCGATGCCTGGGAGATCAGCTACTTCGGTGATCTCACCACGGCGGGTGTAGGCAGCGATGTTGATGTCGATGGAAGCTCTGATCTGGACGAGTTTCTGTATGACTCTGACCCTAAGATCGTGCCTCCTTTCGTTACCAGTGCACCTATAGCCAGCGCCTGGGATCACAGCCTAGGATTGAAGATTGAAGGCAATCTCCTTGCTTGGGGGCACAATTACAATGGCAAATTGGGTGATGGCAGCCAGGCTAACCGAGCACACCCTGTTTTTGTAAAAAAGGATGCAATAAACCGCTTGGACAATGTGCATGCGGTTGCGGTGGGCGGCGATCACAGTTTGGCACTGCTGGCGGATGGTACGGTGCAAGCTTGGGGTCTCAACAACTATGGTCGGCTGGGTGATGGCACCTCAACACGTCGTGAACTGCCTGTTCCCGTGCTGAATGCACCCGGAGGCACCCCGATTACTGGCATTGTGGCCGTTGCTGCAGGCGGTTCGCACAGTCTGGCGCTTAAGAGTGATGGCACTCTCCTGGCTTGGGGTTATAACGGCTATGGTCAGCTAGGTGACGGCACAACCTCAAGCCACTCTAACCCTGTTCAGGTGACAGATAGCTCAGCTGCACCACTGCATGGCATCATAGCGATTGCTGCCGGTGCTAATTACAGCCTGGCGTTGCGCAGTGATGGCACCGTTTTTGGCTGGGGATATAACAACCAAGGGCAGTTGGGCGATGGCACCTCTACTCATCGCCACAACCCCGTGCGTGTCGTGGGCACAAATGGAAGCGCGATAACTCAGATACAATCTATCGCAGCAGGTCACAACCATGCCTTGGCGCTAAAATCTGATAGCACGGTACTGGGATGGGGTAATAACAGTTTTGCCCAGGTGGGTGATGGCTTTGTGATCAACCGCAATCAAGCAGTAACCGTGTTAAATGGCAGCGCACTACCATTGGGCAATATTCAGGCGATAGCGGCTGGAGAGTGGCACAGCCTAGCGTTGACCACTACCGGAACAGTGCTCAGTTGGGGGCGCAACAGTATAGGTCAGTTAGGGGACGGGACAGCGACTGACCGTACGGTTCCTACCAACATAGGACTGAGCGGAATAACCGCCATTGCTGCCGGTGCCGAACACTCACTGGCGCTCACTGACACAGGAGAGGTCAAATCCTGGGGCAGGAATAATTCCAATCAATTGGGTGAAGGGACTATAGGCAGCCGATTGACACCGGTGACAGTTATTGACCTTAACCGTCGTGCGGCTAAGGTCTTTGGTTATCCCGCGGCCATTAATGACCCCGTTATTGATAGTGATGGTGACGGGGTAGTCAACAATAGTGATAGCTTTCCATTTGATCCAGCCTATAGCAGTGATCTGGACGGAGATGGTCTGCCAGATTCATGGGAGCAGACCCATTTTGGCAATTTGACAACAGCAAATGCTAGCAGTGACACGGATAGTGATGCAGTGAGTGATTTTGATGAGTTTCTACATCGCTCAAATCCTGCTGTAGCACCAGGGGTTTTGGTAAACGCCGCCGCCGTGGTTACTGCGGGTGAGAATCATAGCTTGGCACTGCGTAAAGATGGGCGTGTGTTAGCTTGGGGGCGTAATAATTATGGCCAACTGGGTGATGGCACTATAACAAGTCATCCTCACCCTGCTATGGTGCCAGGAATAACAGATGCTCGTGCTATTGCAGCAGGTTATAACCACAGTCTGGCATTAAAGTCAGATGGCACCGTTCTGGCTTGGGGATATAACAGCTCTGGGCAACTGGGTAGGAATGTCACTTCTGGTTATGAAATGACGCCTGCACCGGTATTGATGAGTGGCGGGACACCTCTAAACGGTGTTATTGCCATTGCTGCTGCTGATTATCACAGCCTGGCACTCAGGAGCGATGGAACAGTCTGGGCATGGGGCTACAACTATTATAGCCAGCTTGGAGATGGCTCTAACGTCAATAGCCCAACGCCCGTCATGCTTACAGATCAAAATGGCGTTGCGGTAACGGGCATCGTGGCCATAGCTGCTGGCTACCGCTATAGTCTTGCACTGACTTCAAATGGTGAGTTACTTGCTTGGGGTAATAATGGCTATGGCAAATTAGGAGATGGCACATCTACTTCACGTTCACGCCCCGTTTTTGTTGTAGATAAAGACCGTCTGCCACTCACGGGTTATAGCCGTATTGCAGCGGGTTATAACCATAGTTTGGCACTGCACAGTGATGGTTCAGTATGGGCCTGGGGTTATAATTACTATGGGCAGTTGGGTGATAACACAACGACAAACCGTTATTGGCCTGAAAGAGTGATCGACAACAACCAGTTTCCCCTGGGCAACATTGTGGCCATTGATGCGGGTAATCTCCATAGTTCCGCATTATCCAACACAGGCCATGTGCTCACATGGGGGCGCAACACCTATGGTCAACTTGGCAGTCGTGCGCCAATGGACAGCCATACGGCACAGCGCGTGCTCAAAGTAGATGGTTCGCCTATCAATGCTGCTACCGCTATCGTAGCGGGTCTCAACCACAATCTAGCTTTGAATACAGATGGCACGCTACTGGCCTGGGGGCGGAACAACTATCAGCAGCTTGGTGATGATACCGCTGGAGATCATAACGAAGCTGTAACCGTCGTAGATGCCAACCGGCAAGCGGTCGCCCCCATTGGCAACGCTGGGGGAACGGACAGTGATGGAGATGGCGTACCTGACAGCAGCGATGCCTTTCCGCTGGATCCAAACTACAGTGCCGACAGCGACGGAGATGGCCTGGCAGATGGTTGGGAGACCCTGCACTTTGGC
>JAJRWL010000212.1 GCA_024276875.1 Gammaproteobacteria bacterium | reverse complement strand
GCGAAGCCTGTTTCTCCATTCAGCCAGAGGGGATGCAGTTTGACCCCGCAAACCCGGGCAGCCTGAAGATAGAGACATCAACAGGTTCACTAACACTACAGGCTCGGCAACTGGTGCTTGCTGCGGGTGCGGGCAATGAAATACTGCTAAAAAAACTGGGTCGCAAAACCCCGCAGATGCAGCGCCGCCCACTGCAGATGCTGATGGTGCGCGGGTCGCTGCCCCAGCTTTATGCCCACTGTCTGGGCACCAGCGTCAATCCGCGTCTTACCATAACCAGCTATCCGCTGGCTGGGGATGAGGCTGTTTGGCATCTTGGCGGCCAGGTTGCAGAGAGTGGTGTGATGCGCGATGAAAGTGAACAGATCGCAGCAGGCAAAGCAGAACTTGCAGCACTGCTCCCCTGGCTTGATCTGGCAAATATTCACTGGGCAACGCGTCGCATTGATCGGGCAGAGATTGCAACCCCTGGCGGCAAACGCCCGGACAGCTGGCATGTTGGTAGTCACCAGGGTGTAATCACCACCTGGCCCACCAAGCTGGCGTTCGCCCCCTGTCTGGCAACCGATGTGTTGCATAGTCTGGAGCAGAGTGGCATTAACCCAAGCGGCAGCGATGGCACTGCTGCCCTTGCCAACCTGCCCCATCCACCCCTGGCACAACCGCCCTGGGACGAGGTAAAGATATGGAACTAAGACCACTTGGCTCAACCGGCATCCTTGTTAGTCCTTTGGGATTGGGCACTGTCAAGCTGGGGCGTAACCAGCAGGTAAAATACCCCCATCCATTTAATATCCCCGATGATGCAGCGGTTGTAGCACTGCTCTCGCTGGCACGAGAACTGGGCATCAACCTGCTGGATACCGCACCAGCCTACGGCAACAGTGAACAACGCCTGGGCCAACTGATACCCGGCTCTCGAGACGATTGGGTGATCGTCTCCAAAGTCGGTGAGTTCTTTAAGCAGGGAAAGTCCTATTTTGACTTCTCTTATGACACCACCATCCGCACTGTTGAACAGAGCCTGCGCAACCTGAAAACAGACTATCTGGATGTGGCGCTGATCCACTCTGATGGTGATGACTATCGCGCCCTGAAAGAGGAGGGGGCGCTGGATGCGCTGTGTGAATTAAAGGAGAAGGGATTGATTCGTGCGCATGGCATGTCGACCAAAACCCTGGTGGGTGGCCTGCTGGCGACGGTGGATACAGATGTTGTTATGGTGACCTGCAACCCCGTGCATCAAGAGGAGCTGCCTGTATTGCGAGCCGCTGATTTGCGCATGCGAGGTGTGCTGATTAAAAAGGCGCTACAGAGCGGCCATATTGAGGCCGGAGGGGTTGAAGAGGCCATGCGATTTATCTTTGCCCAGCCGGGGGTGAGCAGTGTAATGATTGGCACCATTACCCAGGATCACCTGCGTGATAATGTTGCAGCGGTAGAGGCGGCAATACAGGCATGCAGCGGAGTAGCGTGATACTGCTGTTCATCGGGTGGGGCGCTGTACAACTGCTATGGACTTTACCCGATACCGACGGGTGTGCGGATGAGTTTACAGGCTACCAGAGATGACGAACTGGGTACTGTGTAATAAGTGGATCAGGGGTGAGAATTGTTAGTGAATGTTCAATAGCCTGACATACAAGCATGCGGTCAAAAGGGTCTTTGTGAGGGGTGGGTAGTTTGCATAGGTGCAGCGTGTCTTGTTCGGATAAATCTAAAGGTGTGATCAAGTGTCTGCTTCGCTCTTTTGGAATAAATTGATCAGGTGAAAGCGGAAGAGGTAATTTGCCTAAACGATATTTAACACTAATTTCCCAGGCAGAAATGGCACTTAGATAGACTTCATTTTTCGGATTCGTAAAAGCGTTAATTGCCTTGGGGGAAAGTGCTTCACTTCCCTCAGCCAACCAGAGAAAAGTGCAGGTGTCGAGGAGAAGCTTCACGCACCTTCGCCACTAAAAGCGGCAATAATCTCATCCGGGAGAGGCTCAAAAAAAGCATCGCCAACTTGAAAATCGGGATATTCCTTGCCGGCCAAGCCGATGGGGCGTTTTTTATTTGGAGGTGCCGCAATCGGTCTTATCTCAGCAATAGGCACATTCCGTTTGCAGACAATCACAGTCTCCCCGTTACTGACTTTTGCAAGGCAACTGGAGAAATGGGTTTTTACCTCATTTATATTCAAGCTTATCATGACCTCATTGTAGGTCGCAATGTTGGTCATGTCAAAGCCTGTGTTGGTTATTAAACCAGATTTCGCAGTTGACTGCTTTGAGGATGTATCAGCATATTGATGTGCTTGATGTTTTTCGCTTTTGCCCTGCTCATCTGCTGGGTGAGCTACGCTATGAGGCAGATTGCACGCTTGCGGGTGCGCATGGCTGTGTTGCAGCTTACTGAATAGAATGACTGTTCTGCATCATTGAGCCATTATGCCCTGTGGGTATTGCCCTGTGCCCTTGCAAGCGTACACTCAGCCCCGTTCAGCTGTAAAAACGATATATAATCGCAACATCATTCCTCATTGATTGGCTGGGCGGATTAAGGTGCTAAAATAAATGGGAGATTGCTTACAGTGCATCGTGTACAGAGTTGATGAGGCGAGTAGTTGCAGAGTATATTGCTCGCCATTAGCTGGATTAGGGCGATGATGTCTTTGGCTTGTGGAAAAGCAGCCCGTGAATTGAGTTGAATTTTGTTTCATCCAGATTCCAGTGAATCCAGAAGTGGTTGAAAAAGCGGTTTTCATTTGGCATCAGTCTTAAATTCGTCCATTAAATGCCATTGCTTGGGTCAGCGTGCCATATGATGAAAATGTGCTGCTGGTTAGTCGCAATAGCAAAGCTCTCCTGCAGCCCCGTCAGGTGTTTGAGCGCTTTATCGGCTATGAGAATTACTGATGTTGTATGCGCTCTGAGTTGCGCACCCATGTTGCAGTAAAAGTAGGTAGCCCCTCTGCCGGCCAAGAGAAGTTGCCTGCATTGCAGATTTGCGCATGTTGAGGTGTGTTATTAACTAAGGGTACTATAGAGCGGCCATGTTGAAGCTGGGGCTGTTGAGGAGATTATGAAGTTTGCCTTTGCTCAACTAGGAGCCTGTCCGAGAACTCAGTTTTTTGTGAATCGAGATTTTTAACTCATTGAATTATAAGGAATTAATGTTTGATAAATCGCAAATTTACCCATTCTCAGACAGGCTCCTAGGACTGCCTCTTACCCATAAGTCATGCAACGGAGAAGCTGTGGCGTAACTCGGCTTTAGTAACACTGTGAATTTACTCACTATTTTTTTCGCTCTATTGTTACGGATAGAAGCACAGCAGATAAATAGTGTGCGTCAATCCTAAATACGGATCTTTTCCATATATAATACAGACAGTTACAAATGCCGCTTTTTCCGGTAGAACTTATGGGTAAGAGGCAGTCCTAGGAGTGGGTAGTATAATTGTGGATGCAATTAATCCGTATTAAATGCAGTGGCTTTCAAGAATCCGGGGAATAAATGTTTAGAAAAAAAGAACTTGGTGAAGAGCCGTTTATTATCGCAGAAGTTGGCCAAAACCATCAGGGGGATTTGGATATTGCTCGCGAGTATATTCGGATGTTTGCATTTGAAGGTGCAGATGCGATTAAATTTCAAACGCGCAATAATAAATATCTGTTTTCTAAAGGGGCTTATGAGGCGCCATATCAGAGCGAAAATGCGTTTGCAGATGTTTATGGGCACCATCGTGAAAAACTTGAGCTTAAGCCAGAATGGCTGCCCATTCTTAAAGATGATTGTGCAAAGCAGGGCGTTAAGTTTATGTCAACCGCATTTGACGAGCCGAGTCTTGATCTGCTCTGTGAGGTTGGTGTTGACTTAATCAAAATAGCCTCATTTGATTTGGGGAATCTTCCCTTTATCCATAAGATAGCTAAAAAAGGCCGACCTGTAGTTTTGAGTGTTGGAGGGGGCAAGGCGGATCAGATCAGCTCCAGTGTCCAGGTGTTGCTGGATCACCATGATGAAGTCGCCGTGTTGCACTGCGTATCTGAATATCCTTGTGAGTTTAATCGCCTTGGTCTTGACAATATTGACCTCTTGATTAAGAGGTTTCCAGAATGTGCAATTGGCTCTTCAGATCATTTCAATGGAATATTATCTGGGCCTTTGGCTTATATCAAAGGGGCTCGTGTTTTTGAAAAGCATGTTACATTGAATCGTGCATGGAAAGGTACAGATCATAGTTTTGCGCTGGAACCTCAGGGATTTAGAAATTTTGTACGCGATATCAAACGAGTGCGCCATATGTTGCCACCAAAGCATGACGACCACATAGGTAATGAGCCAGTATTTAAAAAGCTGGGGAAATCACTGGTTGCTCACGTAGAGATTAAGGCGGGTGAAAAATTCACTTTGGATAATCTATCTGGGCGAATATTCAGAAGGCAATTTATACAGGTTCGTGAATCTAACAAGGTAATTGGCCGCACTGCAAAAAGGGATATAGCACAAGGCGAGGCCATTCAATATGCTGATCTTGATGTTTGAGTTGGGGCAAAGTACAGATAAATGATAAGCCAAGAATTACTGGCAACAGTTCAGCTGGTTGCGTTTGATTTTGATGGGGTTTTTACTGACAACACTGTTTTTGTCTCTCAAGAGGGTGTTGAGTCTGTTCGATGCTGGCGAAGCGATGGCATCGGGCTTTCACGTTTATGCAAAGTGGAAGTGCTGACTGTAATAATTTCTACAGAAATAAACCCGGTTGTTCAAGCTAGAGCCAATAAACTAAAGCTACCCTGCAAGCAAGGCGTTGAAGATAAAGCCGCTGCAGTTCTGGATGTCTGCCGAGAGTTTGGGGTTGCTCCAAAGCATGTAATGTTTGTTGGTAATGATATTAACGATATTCCGGCGTTTGAATTTGTTGGAATTCCGGTTGCTGTGGCTGATGCATATCCAGAAGTTGAACCGCATATTCTGTATCGTACTGAAAAATCTGGTGGATTAGGGGCTGTACGTGAAGTGTGTGATCTTATTTTTCATGCTAAAAAAACTTTAGTGGGTGCTGAATAATGCTTGCAGATAAGTATTTTGATGTTAGCCAGGAGGTCGTTTTGATCACTGGAGCATCAGGTCAATTGGGGGGCGAGTATGTTAGGTCATTCCTTGAACGAGGTGCTTGTGTAGCGGGGTTGGACCTCTATTTATCTTCTAAAAATAAAAAATTTGAAGAGGAATATCCAGATAACTATTTATATTGCAACTCTGATGTGACTTCCAAGGTTTCTTTACAGCAAACATTGAACAAGATCACGGACGCTTTCGGGGTACCCACGGTGCTAGTTAATAATGCTGCTATCGACTCGCCTCCTTCGTCACCGCCTGAGGAAAATGGTCCTTTTGAAGAATACCCAGAAGCATCTTGGGATAAGGTCATAGATGTTAACCTCAAAGGTGTTTACCTTTGTTGTCAGGTATTTGGGGCGGCAATGGCTGAAGCGGGTAAGGGTTCTATCATTAATGTTGCGTCAACCTATGGTGCTGTGGCCCCTGATCAGAATCTCTATGAGTACCGTCGCCAACAGGGAGAGGTGTTTTTCAAGCCCGTTGCTTATTCGGCATCAAAATCGGGAATTTTTAACCTTTCTCGTTATCTGGCTGTTTATTGGGCAAAAAAGAATGTCCGAGTTAACTCGCTTACCATAGCTGGTGTATTTAATAATCAGGATGATGGGTTTTTAGATGCGTACTGCAAGCGTATTCCAATTGGCCGTATGGCTAAAGCTGATGAATATAGCGGGTCTGTTCTTTTTCTGGCCAGTCCTGCCTCAACTTATATGACAGGATCAAACTTGGTTATAGATGGAGGCTGGACGGCAATCTAATCATGGCTGATTCAAAAATGCGCATTCTAAATTGGATTAATGGCGAGGAAAAACCAGCCGAAGTTGATAGTTGGCTGGGTAAATATAATCCTCATAATGGCGAATTGCTTTGCAGGATAGTGAACTCTACAGAAGTAGATACACAGGATGCAATCACTGCTGCAACAGAAGCATTCCCGGATTGGTCTGGTCTTACACCGGTCAGGCGAGGGCAGATACTTACCGATATTGTTGCTGCAATGAAGGAACGTGCTGGTGAGCTGGCGGAATGTATAGCTGTTGAAACAGGTAAGCCACCACAGGATGCTAAAGGGGAGGTGAATGGGGCGATTCTTCAGGCCGAGTATTTTGCTGGTGAAGGTATGCGGCTTTACGGTCGTTCATTAACTTCTGGAATGCCGGGAAAGTATTGTCACACTGTTCGCCAGCCATGTGGTGTTGCTGGGCTGATTGTTCCTGCAAACACTCCCATTGCTAACATTGCATGGAAGACCTTCCCTGCTCTAATTTGTGGTAATACAGTCGTGCTTAAGGCTGCTGAAGACTCACCGCGAATTGCATTATTGTTTGCGCGGCTGGTAAAAGATGCTGGCCTGCCAGATGGTGTATTCAATGTTATTCAAGGGAGAGGGCAGGCTTCTGGTGCAGCGCTAGTTGCTGATGAGCGGGTTAATGTTATTAGCTTTACTGGTTCAACCAGTGTTGGTCGCCAGATTGCTGAGGTTGGAGGTAAGCGACTGGCCAGGGTTTCACTAGAGCTAGGTGGAAAAAACCCATTTATTGTCTGTGATGATGCAGATTTAGATCAGGCAGTGCATTGGGCATCGCTCTCTGCTTTTAGTAATGCAGGGCAACGCTGCGCGGCGGGTAGTCGCATAATCGTTTTTAAGTCTGTTTTTGACGCCTTTTGTGACAAGCTGGTTGCCAAGGCTCAGAGCTTAAAACTTGGGGTAGAGGCTGGCTGTGATCTAGGGCCGGTTATTAATAAACGCCAGCAGCAGCTAATTTTAGCAGCTATCGATGCAGCTGTTCAGCAGGGGGGAGAGATATTGTGCGGTGGTTCGGCCCCTACAGCCTCTGAGTTTGCACAAGGTAATTATATTTTACCAACCCTAATTAACGGTTTGGCAGAAAGCGCTGAACTTAGCTGTAAGGAGATATTTGGCCCAGTTGCTACTCTTCATGTTGTAGGTGATATTGATGAGGCGCTACGCCTTGCTAATGCAACTGAGTATGGGTTGACTGCTGCCATTCACACTCGTAGTGTTGATCGTGGAATGTGGTTTGCACAGCACATTAAAACTGGCTTGGTCAATATAAATATAGGGACTTATGGAAGTGAGCCGCATATGCCTTTTGGTGGTTTTGGGGCGTCTGGAAATGGCACGAGGGAGCCTGGGGTTGAGGCTTTAGATGTGTACTCAGAACTAAAAAATATCGCCTTTCTTGTTCGTGAAGATCAGTTATGAAGAGGCTTAATGCGGTTGCATTTATTCCTGCTCGTGCAGGATCAAAACGCGTGCCAGATAAAAATATCTGCTCTATAGCAGGGCATCCACTATTGGCCTATTCAGTTTGTGCAGCCATTGACAGTGGCGTTTTTGATGTGGTTATTTGTGCAACAGATAGTGAATTGTATGCAGATGTTGCTCGCTATTATGGTGCCGAAGTCCCTTTTCTGCGCAAGTCTGAAATATCGGGCGACAAGTCTCCAGATATTGAATGGGTTGCCTGGATGTTGCAAGAGTTACGTGCAGCAGGTCGGGTATACGACGCTTTTAGCATCCTTAGGCCCACTAGCCCATTTAGGTTGCCGGAGACAATTCAGCAAGCCTGGAGGATTTTTTCTGAAGATCCGCATGCAGACTCTCTACGAGCGGTAGAAAAGTGTAAGCAGCATCCAGGTAAGGCATGGGTTGTCCGTAACCAGCGCCTGCTCCCTTTGCTGCCCTATGCTAATGGCACTACGCCATGGCATAGCTGTCAATATGCTGATTTACCAGAAGTGTATGTCCAAAATGCCAGTCTTGAAATGGCCTGGACACGGGTCGCGCTTGAGCAAAATAGTATTACAGGTGAAGCCATCATCCCTTTTATAAGCCAAGGTCATGAAGGGTTTGATATTAATGGCCCTGAAGATTTATGGATGGCTGAACACTTACTAAGCAGCGGTGATGGCTCATTGCCGAATGTATCATTGCAACCGTATAACTTTTTGTGATTAGTGTGGAGAAATAAGTGGGTGATCAAATAGGGCGGGCTGTAGAGGGGGCGCTTTACTATGTGCCATATTCTGAATTTCAGAGAGTACGAACAGAGAAATTGCTGAGTAAACAGCAGGCAATGATATTTTCTGACATGTGCCGTTTGAATACGCTTTACATGATTGCACGGGCTGGCTCTGGCCATATTGGCGGAAGTTTTAGTGGCCTGGATATTGTATGCTGGTTATTATTAGAAGAGATGACTGAAAATGATGTCTACTTTAGTTCTAAAGGGCATGATGCGCCTGGCTATTATTCAGCTCTTATAGGGTTGGGTAAACTGGACTTTGAGCTTCTTCACAAGCTACGAAAGATTGATGGTTTGCCGGGCCACCCTGATATTAATACACCAGGAGTCGCTACTAACACAGGCTCGCTCGGTATGGGCGTATCTAAAGCCAAGGGGATGGTGCTTGCTAATCGTTTGGCTAAGCGGCCAGGGCGAGTGTTTGTGCTGACTGGAGATGGCGAACTTCAAGAAGGGCAGTTCTGGGAGTCTCTTATCTCGGCGGCTAACTTTGGCTTACATGAAATCACAGTCATTATTGATCACAATAAACTTCAGTCTGATACTTTTGTAAAAAATGTTTCAGATCTTGGCGATCTTGAAGCAAAGCTGACGGCTTTTGGCTGGCGCGTAGAGCGATGCGATGGTAATAATATATCTGCCTTTGCAGATGCTCTTGCTGCGTTGAAAGGTGAAAGCAGGCCACAGATTATCATTGCAGATACTGTAAAGGGAAAAGGGGTTTCTTTCATGGAGCATACATCTTTGGATTCTGATGTGGCCATGTATCAATTCCATAGTGGTGCGCCGGATGCTAACTCGTACCAGCATGCAGCCCAGGAAATTATTGACCGATTAACGCAGCAGTTGCTCGATGCTTCGTTGCCTCCTTTAGAGTTTGAAATATTTGAGCGTGAGGTCACAATACCACCAGCAGACACTGCGCAACGGCTTATCTCTGCTTATAGTAATGCGCTGCTAGAACAGGCAGAGAAACACCCTAATCTTGTTGCACTTGATGCGGATCTGATTCTTGATACTGGTCTTATACCATTCCGAGATAAGTATCCAGAGCGGTATATTGAATGCGGTATTGCTGAGCAAGATATGGTTTCCATGGCTGGAGGAATGGCTCTGAATGGGTTGTTGCCTGTGGTGCACTCCTTTGCCTGCTTCTTGTCAGCGCGTCCAAATGAACAGATATACAATAACGCAACTGAAAAAACAAAAATCATATATGTAGGCTCTTTAGCTGGGGTATTGCCTGGTGGGCCGGGCCATTCTCACCAGGCTGTACGTGATATATCATCTTTAGCTGCAATTCCAGGAATGCGACTTATCGAGCCATCTTGTGAAGATGAAGTGGGAATGCTTCTTGATTGGAGCATCAATGAAGCTTCAGGTAGTAGCTATATCCGATTGATGTCGCTTCCATGGGATGTCCCCTATCAGTTACCCCAAGGTTACCAACCAGTAGAAGGCCATGGCGTCACCTTGGTTGATGGTGAAGATATAACAATTATTGCCTATGGGCCAGTGCTGCTTAGTGCAGCAGTTCGTGCGACAGATATGTTGAAAAAGAATAAAGGAATCAGTGTCAAGGTCATTAATTTGCCATGGTTGAACTATGTGGATTCAGGTTGGTTCAAAGCGGCAGTAGGTAATTGTAAACATCTTTTTTGCCTGGATAATCACTATATGATTGGGGGGCAAGGAGACATCATTGCGCGCAAAATCAGCCAATTTGGCTGTGATAATGCTAAAATAACTTATCTTGGAATCGAAGATGTACCTCCGAGTGGAACAAACCAGCAAGTTATGGATGCAGTTTCACTTAGTGCTAATGCAATCGTTAAAATCATGCTCAGCCGGCTGTGAGGTTAAATTTTGAAAAAAGCATTAATCACTGACGTTTCTGGTCAAGATAGCGCGTATTTAGCAGAATGCCTGTTAAATGAAAGGTTATGAAGTGCATGGAGTAAAACGATGAACATTGCTACTCAATACTGACAGGATTGGCAAATTTTATCATGATCGTCATGAAAGCGGAGTTAGATTTTTTACACCATGGTGAT
>JAJRWL010000211.1 GCA_024276875.1 Gammaproteobacteria bacterium | reverse complement strand
GGGGCGATGTTTTTTTTTGGTCCAAATAAAGATCAAGTTTATGTTATCGATAAGCGCACTTTAGAGATTGTAAAGACACTCAAGCCCATTCCAGGCAAAACCTCGGCTCATGTTGAATTTACCAAAAATGGCTCGCATGCCCTGCTCAGCATTTGGGATATAGAGGGTTTCGTCATTGTTTATGATGCTAAAACCCTGGAAGAGGTGAAGCGGCTTCCTATGAGTAAGCCCTCGGGCAAATACAATGTGCATAATAAATTAACGCGTTCCAGTGGAACCAGTCACTAGAATAAACGGAAAAGATTGATGAGAAAAAAGGCTACTTACCTCTGCTTCTTTATGCTGTTTGTGGTGATGGCGGTGTCAGCAGAGGCTCTGTCGCTGGTGGTTGAAAAGGTTGAGGATGGTGACACCATTGTTGTCCTGCTGAGAGGCAAATCAGAGCGCTTACAGTTGCAAGGCATTGATGCGCCAGAGGATGTAGAAAATGCCAAACTGAAGCGTGATATCAAGGTTACTGGATTGGATCGTGCAACACTGCAATCATTGGGTGTGGCAGCAACCCAGCATTTGCGTTCACTGGTAAAGCCTGGGGATAGCGTGCAGGTGAGTGGCAACTTTGATCAGCGTGATCGTTATGGGCGTATTCTGGTTACTGCCGTGGATAGGGCGGGGAATTCATTAAATGAACTGATGGTGCGAAATGGTTATGCAATGATGACGCGCTATGGGACTATCGACGCAGTGCTTAAAGCGCGCTTAGAGAAGCTAGAATCAGATGCTATCGCATCACAGCAAGGGCTGTGGGGTGAAAACCGCAAAACCGCACTCATCTGGAGTGGTCTGAAGAATTAACCTCGGGTATTTGTGGTTTTCCTAGGGTAAAATGCAATCATTATTTAAAACTATGTAATAGAAGTCAGCTGATGGATTACTTACCAATATTTCTTGATATAAAAGCCAAGCCCTGCATTGTCATTGGTGGGGGCGAAATTGCCAGTCGAAAAGCCGCGCTTCTGCAAAATGCACATGCCTCTATTCGCGTTATCTCACCGGAGCTGGGCTCCAGTCTTTCAGAGCTAAAGGCACAGAATGAGATTGAACATGAGGCACGGGAATACCGTCAGGGTGATTTGGAAGGTGCTCGCCTTGTGATCGCTGCTACAGATAGTACCGAGGTAAACAGGTTGGTCTCAGAAGAGGCGCAGTCTCATGGTATCCCCGTTAATGTGGTGGATCAGCCCGAGCTTTGCAGCTTTATTATGCCTTCTATTATTGACCGCTCTCCGGTGATCGCTGCGATCTCTACCAGTGGTGCTTCGCCGGTGTTAGCGCGACTTATTCGTGGTCGCCTGGAATCATTGATCCCTTCAGGTTATGGCCGTTTAGCCGAATTGGCCAGCCGCTTCCGTGATCGGGTCAAAGCACGTTTCACCAACTCCACTGATCGTCGGCGTTTCTGGGAAGATGTCCTGCAAGGTGGCGTGGCAGAGCGTGTATTCTCAGGCCATCATGAAGAGGCCAATCGATTGATGGAGCAGGCATTAGCGGAGACCTCGCTGACCACTGATGGCATGGGTGAAGTCTACCTGGTGGGCGGTGGCCCTGGCGACCCTGACCTGCTCTCGTTTCGTGCGTTGCGTTTGATGCAGCAGGCGGATGTGGTTGTCTATGATCGGCTTATCTCAAAACCCATATTGGAGATGACACGACGGGATGCAGAGCGCATCTATGTAGGCAAAGAGAATAACCATCACGTCATGCGTCAGGAGGATATCAACCAGCTTTTGGCTGATTTGGCTAAACAAGGCAAGCGGGTTGTCCGCTTGAAAGGGGGGGATCCCTTTATCTTTGGCCGTGGCGGGGAAGAGATCGATACCCTTGCAGCACAAGGGATTCCATTTCAGGTTGTGCCTGGTGTTACCGCAGCCTCAGGCTGTGCCTCATATTCTGGCATTCCATTGACGCATCGAGACTATGCGCAATCGGTTGTTTTTGTTACTGGTCATCTAAAGGATGACAGCCTGAATCTCAACTGGAAGGCGTTGGCGCAACCCAAACAGACGATTGTTTTTTACATGGGATTGATGAGCCTGCCACATATCTGTCGTGAGCTTCAGGCACATGGTCTGCCTGCTGATCTGCCGGCAGCACTGGTACAGCAAGGCACTACACCCCAACAGAAAGTCTATACCGGAACCCTCTCTAGCCTGCCTAGCATTGCTGAAAAATATAAGCCTAAGCCACCGACGCTGATTATTGTTGGCAAGGTGGTTGAGCTGCGCGATAAGCTGAATTGGTATCAAACGGGTGAAGGTGGTAGTGAAGAGGTGTCTACCTTTGAGCCAGAGGCATGGCCCGATGCAGAGCGGGTGGCGAGTAATTGATGCAAAAAGAGCCGTTAATAATGGCTCTTTTAATACTGTTTGGCCGTGATCATTGGTTACATCGGTAGTTTAGCCCTTTGCTGTCTCCAAAATAGCGGTCAGCTTTTTTTACACTTTAAGTATGCCGGTGTGCGACGGTGGAATTTATGCGCTGCCTTAATTGCTTATAAATCAATGTGATAATGATAAAGTAATGCTTGCGGCCTAATTTTTGCAGTCTGGGTGGTGTTGTTTTTAATCTAAACATGAGAGAGACGCTATGAACCGTAAAAAACTAATCAAAGCAGCTGTAGTGACATGTCTATTAACCAGCTCTTTTGGTGCAAATGCAGCCGAAATTCTATTTGCCCACGTTAACAACAGTAACAATTATGTTGACCCTGGAAACAGAATTGCAAATTACCTGGTCAATGCTGGACACACTGTTACTACACGCTATCTTAATCAGAGTGTTTACTCTGACTATGCTAGTTTTGACCAGATTTTTGTCTATGATTTGTATACGGGTGCAGATGACTCATCCACTCAAACGCAGAATTATCAGGGCATTGCTAACTGGTACAATGGTCTCAGTACTCAAAATTTGATTCTTGATGGGCGCATTATCTCCTCTGATGTTGAGTGGACCAATGCAAATGGCATGTCCTCTGAAGAGGCATGGATACAGAACTATGCAACGCAGTTCAGCCTGCGTGGTAATGGTTTAATGTTGGGTACAGATCACAATGCATTCCAGTCAGGAATTAATACGATCAATAACCTGATTGGTGTTAATCTTTTCTCTGGTTTTTATGGTTCATACCCAACATCACAGGCGGTTGTTGATTCAGCATCACCCCTCTTCGTTAGTGGATTGGATGACTGTCGGTCAGATCCATCCACTCAATGCATCAATGACAACTCCACCACCGGTTTTGTTGCCACGGGTTTGCAGGCTAATGGCCAAACCCTGACACCTGTGGCCTACCATGGAGATGCCTTGAATGCCTGGAATCAGGCTGCTGTCTCCTCTACTATGGGTAGCATCACTTTTGGTACCTGTGGCAATGCAGGGCAGCCCTCTTGCTATGTTCCTGAGCCAGGAACCCTTGCGCTGTTTGCTATAGCGCTTGCAGGTTTTGGAACGAGACATAGAAAATTAAAGTAAAAGCTGAGTAGGGTCAGACTTGAATAGTCAATTTAATTTAAGTCTAACCCTGCTTAAAATTGTGTGGGGGTTAGGAACTCTTTCAGGTTGCTGAAGGTGCGGTGTACGCCATGGCAGCGGGCGCAGATGGCAACAGCGGCTTCGCCTAGGAATCTTCCGGTCTGTTTAGACTGGTTATTTTGGATGCTCTTCTTCAGTTGTTTGAGTATTTTTTGGACGTTTACTCCGAAGATGCGCTCTTTGGGAGCCTCATCTCGATGGCATTTGTTACAACTGGGTTTTAAGGCTTGCAGCTGATCTTTAAGCTGTTTTAATGCGCGTCCTGCTATCTGTGGTTGCTGATCCTCTGTAGCAATTTTAATGCGGTTGATGCTCTGTGTAAGCTGCTCCATAAACCTATCGTAGTGGATAGTTTTACCTTGGAATAGCACTTGCTGTGTGCTGAAGTCAGGTGAACGGTAGAGTGTCGCTGCCAGGGCTTGAAAATCCTGATGGCAGAGATTGCAGCTGGCATCCAGCTTGTCATAGGCGCGAAGCACCTGTTTGAAGTTTCCTTTTAATGCCGCGGTTTCCAGTATATCCGCCCAATCCAATCTGACTTCATCCTGCCATTCAGGCACCATCTCGGGAATCTTCCGATAGCTCTCGGCGAGGCGCTGCCCCCATTTTTTGATGCCAACGGCATCTTTCTGTCTGGCGTATTCCTTAACGGCCTGCATCTCTCGGCGTAGTCGAAACATGGCGTGTAACCATACCTGCCGTTTATTGGCCGGTTTGTACCACTGTGCCAGTGAGGTGGGCGGCATTTTGATCGTTATGCTTTCTGTCTCAGCCTGGCTGGTTCCACTGACTATGAGTAGGATCAGGGTGGTGCAACCCAAAAGCAGTGATTTGATCATTAGAGTGTGGCCTTCAGTGCGTTAATAGCGGTTTGGTTCTCTTCTGGTTTGCCTACGGTGATGCGCAGGCAGTCGGCCAGCATGGGGTGGCTGCCATTGAGATTTTTGACCAGTACACCTGATGCCTTCATTGCGGTATGGATATCATTGGCTTGATCCGTCGGCATACGCACCAGAATGAAGTTGGCATCACTGGTGTAGGGTGAGAGTCCATCAATATTGTCTAGTGCAGTAAACAGTTGGCTGCGCTCTTGGCAGATGAGTTGGGTCTGTTCATCAAATACGGATTTATGTTGCAGGGCAAATTGAGCACTGACTTGGGTTAGGGTGTTGATGTTGTAGGGCAGACGGGTTTTGTCGATCTCATTCAGCCAGGCTCTTGGGCCAGCAAGCAGCCCAAGGCGCAATCCTGCCAGTCCCAGTTTTGATAGGGTGCGCATCACCAGCAGATTGGGGTGGCGTCCCACTTCGCTCATGAAGCTGGCATCGGTAAAGGGGGCGTAGGCCTCATCAACAATAACCAACCCTGGTGCTGCCTCAATAATCTGCTTAATTTCGGCCGCATTAAATAGATTGCCAGTAGGGTTGTTGGGGTAGGCCAGGTAGATGATGGCAGGCTGATGCTGTTCAATGGCGGCTAGTAGTGCAGGAAGGTCTAGGCTAAAATCCTCACTTCTGAGCGGTACACCCTGGTAGGGCATGCCTGCAAAGCGGGCGATCATGCGATACATGACAAAACTGGGTTCCACTGAAAGCACGACTCGGTCTGCTCCGGCCAGGGTTAGCGCCAGCATCTGGATCAGCTCATCTGAGCCATTGCCCAGTAGCAGCCCAGCATCTTCAGGTATGTTCATGTTAATGCGCAGGCGCTGTTTTAGTTCGCTGCCCTGTGGATCAGGGTAGCGATTGACATCGGTTTTGTGCAGTAGTTGAAGCCACTCCTGACGCAGTGGCTCTGGCCAGGTGTAGGGGTTTTCCATTGCATCGAGCTTGATCAGCCCACTGGAATTTGGCACAGAGTAGGCAGAGAGCGTTTTAATCTCTGGGCGCACCCAGCGATTAATGGCTTGTTGAATATTCATAGGTTACAGCTTTCGCAGCCGTTACCGCAGCACTCATCAGCCGTTGGTGTTGTGTCGGCTTTGTTTTTGTCTTTGCGATATTCAGCAGAACGGGCATGGGCGGTCAGCCCTTCACCGCGAGCCAGTGCTGATGCCGTATCTGCCAGGTAAGATGCACCTTCAGCAGAGGCCATGATCAGGCTGGAACGTTTCTGAAAATCGTAGACACCTAATGGTGATGAGAAACGAGCCGTGCGTGAGGTGGGCAGCACATGGTTGGGTCCCGCACAGTAGTCACCCAGTGCCTCAGCAGTGTAGCGTCCCATAAAGATAGCACCGGCATGGCGGATCTTTTTGGCCATGGCTTCTGGTTTGCCAATAGAGAGTTCCAGGTGCTCGGGTGCGATGGTGTTAACCACCTCCACGGCTTCATCTAGATCCCTTACTTGAATGATGGCTCCCCGCTTGCGTAGGGCTGTTTCAATGATCTCTTTGCGCGTCATTTCGGGTAGTAGGCGGGTGATGCTTGCCTTTACTTTTTCAATAAATTCGGCATCGGGTGTGATCAAGATAGATTGGGCATCCTCATCGTGTTCCGCCTGAGAGAATAGATCCATGGCTATCCAGTCAGGGTTGGTGTGGCCATCACAGACCACCAATATTTCAGACGGCCCTGCCACCATGTCGATACCCACCTGGCCAAAAACGGCTCGTTTGGCGGTGGCAACATAGATATTACCGGGGCCGACAATTTTGTCTACACCTGGGATGGATTCTGTACCATAGGCCAGTGCAGCCACGGCTTGAGCGCCACCGATAGCAAATACGCGGTCTATCTTAGCGATGTGAGCCGCAGCCAATACCAGCAGATTGCGTTCGGCATCAGGGGTGGGAACAACCATGATCAGCTCAGGAACGCCTGCCACTTTGGCGGGGATGGCGTTCATTAGTACGGAGGAGGGATAGGCCGCTTTGCCGCCGGGTACATAAAGGCCGACACGATCCAGTGGTGTGACCTGTTGCCCCAACAGTGTGCCGTTCTCCTCGGTGTATGACCAGGAGTCTATTTTTTGGTGTTTGGCATAGGCTCGGATGCGTTTTGCGGCATATTCCAAGGCATCGCGTTGCTTTAGCGGGATTGAATTATAGGCGCGTTCCAGCAACTCGATGGGGATCTCCAATGCGGATGCGTCAGTAGGTTTCCAGCGGTCAAAACGCTGGGTGTAGTTGACCAGTGCAGCATCGCCATGATTGCGGATATCAGCAATAATATTGTTTACGGTTTGATTAATCTGTTGATCGGAGACGGATTCCCAGGCGAGCAGCGCATCCAGCTTGGGCTTGAAATCAGAGTCTGTTGTGGCCAGTTGTTGGATATCAGTCATTGTTTTTCCCCTCTGTGCTGCGTTCATTGACTGCTATGCTAAGTGCATCAACCAGCTCAGTGATGCCTTTGTGTTTCATTTTCCAGGCCGCTTTATTAGCAACCAATCGGGAGCTGATATCGCGGATATGTTCCAGCGGTATCAGGCCGTTGGCTTTTAGGGTATTGCCGGTATCCACTACATCGACGATCAGGTCGGATAGTCCTACGAGTGGCGCCAGCTCCATGGAGCCGTATAGTTTAATAATCTCGACCTGTTTGCCTTGAGTCGCGAAGTGGCGGCGTGCGCTGTTGACAAATTTAGTGGCAATTCGTAGGCGACTCTTGCTGAGCAGGGCATCTTTTACACCGGCGACCATCAGACGGCATTTGGCAATCTGTAGATCTAATGGTTCATAAAGTCCGCCGCCGCCATGTTCTAATAGAACATCCTTGCCTGCGACACCCAGATCGGCGGCGCCATATTGCACATAGGTGGGTACATCAGAGGCGCGAATAATCACCAATTTGATTTGTGGGTGATTGGTATCCAGTATCAGTTTGCGGCTGGTTTCGGGGTCATCTGTTGGTATGATGCCTGCGTGCGCTAAGAGCGGCAGGGTATCTTTAAAGATGCGCCCTTTGGAGAGTGCAATGGTGATGCGACCGTCAAATTCCACGTAGTAATCCTATGTGCTTGATGTGTGATGCGGTTAATTAGGTATGCGTTTGATCTGTGCGCCAAGGCCGGCTAGTTTCTCTTCAATACAGTCATAGCCTCGGTCGATGTGATAGATGCGGTCGACCACCGTCTCGCCTTTGGCAACCAAGCCGGCCAACACCAGGCTGGCGGATGCGCGCAGATCAGTGGCCATGACAGGTGCGGCTGTCAGTTGATCAATGCCTGTAACAATAGCCGTGTTGCCTTCAAGTTTGATGTTGGCACCCATGCGCTGCATCTCTTGCACGTGCATAAAACGGTTTTCAAAGACATTTTCAGTGACAATGCCAACCCCATCGGCAATGCAATTAAGGGCAGTAAACTGCGCCTGCATATCGGTTGGAAAGGCTGGGTAGGGGGCGGTGTGTACATCCACCGATTTTGGCCGTTTGCCCTGCATATCAAGGGTGATCCAATCTTTACCTGTCTCGATGACCGCGCCGACCTCACGTAATTTTTGCAGGATGACATCAACCAGTGATGGGTCGGTGTCACGGATCTTGATTTTTCCGCCTGTAATGGCGGCGGCAACCAGATAGGTACCGGTCTCTATTCGATCAGGTAATACGCTGTAATCTGTGCCGTAGAGTCTTTCAACGCCTTGGATATGGATGCTATCAGTGCCAGCGCCGCTTACGTTAGCGCCCATTTTGTTCAGACAGTTGGCTAGATCAACAACCTCAGGCTCGCGGGCGGCATTCTCAATGATGGTTTCGCCGTCGGCCAGGGTGGCCGCCATCATGAGGTTTTCAGTGCCAGTGACGGTGACAATGTCCATAATCAGGCGAGCGCCTTTTAGCCGTTTGGCTTTGGCGCGGATGTAGCCATTTTTGACCTGAATCTCTGCCCCCATGGCGCGCAGTCCATCGATATGCAGGTTGACGGGGCGAGAGCCGATGGCACAACCGCCGGGCAGGGAGACATCGGCTTCTCCAAAGCGACTGAGCAGTGGTCCCAGTACTAGAATGGAGGCGCGCATGGTCTTTACCAGCTCGTAAGGCGCTGAGTAATTGGTGATGGTGTTGGGATCGACCTCAATGCGCATGCGCTCATCAACCACGAGTTGTATGCCCATCTGTGCTAACAGCCCCATGGTGGTTGTGATGTCATGTAGGTGTGGCACATTGCTGATCGTCATTGGGCTATCCGCTAGCAGGGTTGCCGCTAGGATGGGGAGTGCGGCGTTTTTAGCACCCGCAATGCGTACCTCGCCTTTCAGGCAGGTGCCGCCAGTTATAATGAGTTTGTCCATTAGGTATCCGCAAGTGGAAGTAGGTCAATTAGATTACTGACCCGTGCTATTTCCAGTAATGATTCAGGTACATTGAGAAAGTAGAGTGGTTGTCCTGCTGCTTTGTAGTGATCCATCCACTCCAGCATGATGGCTAATCCAGCACTGTCGCTGCCTGTTACACCACTGAGGTCGATGGTTAATTCTTGCTGCATGTCCATCAGGTTTTGCCCTTGTTTGAGTAGATCTGAGGCGTTTGCAAAGCCAAACTCACCGCTGATAGTGATGATGCCTCCATTCGTGCAATTGAGCATGGCGCTGCTCATGGGGTGGTTTTGCCGTTCTTTTTCTTTAGTCGTGCAATAAGACTGTCCAGACCTTTGCGGCGGATCTGATTTGAAAATCCAGTACGATAGTTGGATACCAGGCTGACATTATCAATAATGACATCATATACCTTCCAGCATGCGTCATGCAGGTGCAGGCGATAGTTGATGGGGATGGCCGGTGCGCCATTGGATCTAACTTCTGTTTTTACCACCACTTTAGATGCGTCAGCCTGTGCATGCAGGGGCAGGTATTCAATGGCTTGATCAGAGTAGTTGAGTAGTGCAATGGCATAGGTGCGAATCAGTAGCGCCTGAAATTGTTTAATAAATGCGGCTTTTTGGGCATCGCTGGCTCTGCGCCAATATTTGCCAAGCACGAGTTGTGACATATGCTGAAAGTCAAAGTGTGGTGCGACAATATCGGTGACTAAATTGGCAATTTTCTCTGGGCTTTTGTTTAGCTCTTGTTTCTTGTCGATAACCTTTGCCAATACCTGGTTGGATGTCTCTTGCACTAGATCTAAAGGGTTCTGCATGGAGCCCCAGCTGGTTTGCATGCCTACCATGGCCGCTAAAAACAGCACCCATTTCAGTTTATTCATCACTGCCGCCTTCCTCTGCTTTGCTGAATAAAAATTGCCCAATGATCTCCTCTAGCACTAAAGCGGATTGAGTGAGTGAAATGCTGCTGCCCTCGGTCAGGAATTGTTCACTGCCGCCAGGATCGAGACCAATGTATTGTTCACCCAAAAGCCCAGCGGTATATATCTTGGCAAAGGTATCATCGGGAATGGTTTTGTGTTTGTTGTCCACCGTCATTGTAACAATGGCTTCATAGGTGGTGTTGTCAAATGAGATGCCACTCACCCGGCCAATACGTACACCCGCCATAGAGACCGGTGAGCGCACCTTGAGCCCGCCAATATTGTCAAAACGAGCTGTGATCTGGTATCCATCGATTCCGTTCAGGCTGCTCAGATTACTGACCTGCATGGCCAG
>JAJRWL010000210.1 GCA_024276875.1 Gammaproteobacteria bacterium | reverse complement strand
TGATGTTGTCACCTGCATGGAGATGCTGGAGCATGTGCCCGATCCTTCATCGATTATTAAGGCCTGTGCAAAACTGACAAAACCTGGCGGGCATCTATTTTTCTCTACCCTCAACAGAAATCCTAAAGCCTATCTATTTGCCATTGTTGGCGCTGAATACCTTCTTAAGCTGCTCCCTAAAGGTACGCATGAGTTTTCAAAATTCATACGCCCCGCTGAGCTGGATGGTTGGATACGTGCCGCTGAATTAGAGACAGATGAGATTATTGGGCTGGTCTATAATCCTTTTAGTCAAAAATACAGCCTTGACTCAGATATTAGTGTTAATTACATGGTGAGTTGTCGTAAAAATTTTGATGAGTAGTGTTTCATCTGTAACAACCGCAAAACAGATACGTGTCGTCCTTTTTGATCTGGATGGTACGTTGGCGGATACAGCCCTTGATCTGGCCTATGCATTAAATCAGACGCTGGAGCAGCATGGCCGAAGCCCGCTTCCCTACGAGCGGATAAAGCCAAAAGTCTCTCACGGCGCTTCAGCATTGATTCGCTTGGGCTTTGATATTACCCCAGACAATAAAGTGTTTGATTCACTATTGCAGGATTTGCTGCGAATCTATAGTGCCAATATCCATCGGGAGACGGTGCTTTTCCCCGGTATGGACAGGGTGCTTCAACAGCTGGAGCAACGAGGCATTGCGTGGGGCATTGTTACAAATAAACCGGCTAGATTTACCGACCCTCTTATTAAAAGCATGGGCTTAATGGATCGGGCTGCCTGCGTTGTTAGCGGAGATACAACCGCTAATAGTAAGCCGCACCCAGAGCCAATAATTTATGGCTGCAAGCTTGCGGGTGGACATAATCCAAAGGCATGCCTCTATATTGGTGATGCACGGCGTGATATTGAATCAGGTCTTAATGCTGGCACGGCCACACTCGTGGCTCTTTTTGGTTATCTTGAGCCTGATGACCAACCTGAAACATGGGGGGCAGATGGCACGGTAGACCGGCCAGAGCAGATATTAGAGTGGTTGGAAGAACGCTGCTCATGAACAGTAAATATTGCTTTTCAGGCAGAGCAACGACTCCTGGCTCAAGCCGCTACTATGCTGTTCGTATGGCACCAGCTAATTTACGCAATCATATTGCATTAATATTTGAGTGGCAGTGGGAGCTGCAATCTATCTATTATCATTGCACCGACCCAGGCGTGGCCTTAACGAAGCTTCAATGGTACCGAGATGAATTACCCAGGGCGCTAAACGGCCAAACTCAGCACCCTTTGCTTATCCTGCTGGCAGAGACTGCGCACTCTTATCAGTTGCCAGTTCAAGCATTTATTGAGATGACAGATGCAGTAGAGATGGAGATCCGTGGGGTTATCCTAAAGGACATATCGGCATTAAAAAGCTATGGGCAACTCGGCAGTGGCAATTTGCTGCAACTGGTGACTCGAATATGTGATGGCAATGAGCAGGAGCAAGCTTGTGCCAGCCAGCTCGGCGCATATATTCGGCTTATAGAGATAGTGCAAAATATTGGACAGGATTTTCAACTGGGTGGCTGTTTTCTACCGCTTGATATTATGGAGCAGCACTCGCTTCAGCCCGCCCAACTTGCCAAGTCTGAGAATGAAAAAACATTGCAGGCCATTTTAATCAGGCTCTCTGCATGTGCAAAAGAGTGGAATGCATCGATATTTAATACGCTGCCGAGTAACAGATGTCCGGCGCTAATCCCCGTGCTGGCATTGGCTGCATCACACAGTAGCTTGTTATCTAAGTTAGAAAAAAAAGAGTTTGCTGTATTGGCTCAGCGTATCAGCCTGACTCCATTGCAAAAGCTATGGGTCAGCTGGCGCATGTATCGACATTATAAGTAATTTATCACTCGAACCTTTACTCCAGTATCGTTAGAATAAAGCCTATGAATAATTACAATCCCCCTAAAGATCTGCTTGCCGGACGCACTATATTGGTAACAGGAGCAGGTGACGGCATTGGCCGCGTTGCTGCTGAAACCTTTGGCAAGTACGGTGCAACGGTCATATTGCTTGGCCATACTATTCCAAAGCTAGAAAAAGTTTACGATGCTATTGATGATGCCGGAGGGCCGCAGCCTGCCATTTATCCATTAAACCTTGAATCAGCCAAAGATACCGATTGTTATAAATTGGCAGAAACAATTGAAGAGGAGTTTGGCTCACTGGAAGGCATTCTCCACAATGCAGCTCAACTGCCAGCATTGGCTCGAACGGATGATTATGACTTGAAGGCTTACTATAAAGTGATGCAAGTCAACCTTAATGCCCCCTTCATGCTTACCCAGGCCTGCATGCCACTGCTCCGCAAGGCCAAAGATGCCTCTGTGATATTTACCTCAGACGCTGTTGGCCGTAAAGCCAAGGCATATTGGGGCGCTTATGCCATCTCAAAATTTGGTATTGAGGGATTCATGCAGGTATTGGCGGATGAAACCCGTGACAGCAGTAATATTCGAGTAAACAGCATCAACCCCGGTCCAACCCGAACCTTGCTCAGATCTGGGACATATCCAGGGGAAGACCCAAACACAGTCAAGCCTCCAGAGGCACTTATGCCGCTCTATCTATGGCTAATGGGGCAAGAGAGCATTGGAATACATGGCGAGGCAATTGAGGCTGAAGCATGGGAATTGCCACAATAAAGACTTCACCTCTCAAGCATTTATGATGATGTTATCAGACGCGCCTCTTGTAGGTGCGTCATTTTTTGGTCACTTATATGATGGCAATGCATATTGAGCAACCAAAATAAGTGACATTTATTTGTCTCCGAATTAAATTCCCGTGCTAACCAGTTGAAAATAATTGTTTTATTGTTGTTGGCATGCATATTGTATTTCTTTTCCCAAGATGTAAAATCACTGGATGGAGAAAAGGATCGATTACATGGCTATTCAAACACATGCCACCTTAGGCTATCAGGGGACGGTTGCTGCGCTTAATGCCAATCAAACTATTGACCCTACTTTAGCTGCCCAACTTGGCCACCGAACATTAGAGCTGAGTGGCAAACTGCAAACCACGCTTGATGTTCATGAGCTCATTTCACTGTTTGCAGGTGAACTGAGCCGTGATATTCAACACCGAGGTATGCGCTATCACAACAGTGCTGAAGAGATAGAGACCATCATTGGGAAGCGGTCAGCCCATAAATGCACCTACCAATTGGTTATTGAAGATAACTTGCTGGGTGAGCTTACTCTCTTTAGTAAAACACCTTTTAGTGCGGAAGAGCTAACAGTTATTGAGAATCTGCTGTGTGCACTGGTCTACCCACTTCGCAATGCTATTCTCTACCATAGCGCACTGCAATCAGCACTGATAGATCCATTAACCGGCGCCAAAAATCGTGCAGGAATGGATGCGGCATTAAAGCGAGAGATAGAGCTATCACATCGCCACAATGCTCCCATGTGCATTATGTTGCTGGATATCGACCATTTTAAATCAGTCAATGACAATTTTGGTCATGCGGGTGGCGATTTTGTGTTACAAGCCGTTGCTCAATGTGTCAGTGAAACCATCCGTGGCAGCGATATGTTTTTTCGTTTTGGCGGGGAAGAGTTTCTTATTATGCTGAGCTGTACAGAGATGGAGGGTGCCGCTTTATTAGCTGAGCGTATCAGACAAAAGATAGAAGCACTTTCATTTGCACCGCATAGAACCCTGCAAATTACGGCAAGCCTCGGGGTGTCAGAAATTAACGAAAATGATGATTTAAGCAGCCTGTTTGAACGCACAGATAAAGCATTGTATAAAGCAAAGAATAGTGGGCGTAATCAGGTTATTCAGGGATAGTACATAAGCTTGTTAATGGACAGCCAATGCAGGTAGGCTTGTTTTTACAAAAGTGTTTTGCATGACAAACAATGAGTGCATGATATTCATTAAATAGCTCAGCATTAGGCTCTAGGGCTAATTCAAATCCTGCGCGCAGCTCCTCATAAGGCTCATCACCCGCTACCTTGCCAAGGCGTGAAAAAATTCTGCGGGTATAAGCATCAATAACAAAGACAGGCCGTTGAAATGCGTACAAAAGGATGTCATCTGCTGTTTCAGGGCCTATCCCTTTTATGTTGAGTAGCTGCTTTCTTAACTCCGTTGTCTCCAGCTTTTTTAAAGCCTGCTCTCCTCCCTGTTGCTGAAGAGCAGTGCAAAATTGCTTAAGGCGATGTGTTTTGATATTAAAGTAGCCAGAAGGGCGAATCAGTTGGGCTACTTCATCATGTGAAGCAACAAGCAGAGCCGTTTCTGAGAAGATACCCGCTTGTTTTAGGTTTTTTATCGCTTTTTCAACATTTGACCAGGCCGTATTTTGAGTTAAAATAGCGCCAATCATTACTTCAAATTTAGTTTCTCCAGGCCACCACTCTTGATCTCCATAAGCCTCTAGCAGTGTTTGAAAAACCATCATTAAATCTAATTTTTTGAGGGTTAAATTATTATTCATTCTTTATTATGTCGCATGTCGCCACAGCAACATTAAGGCTGTGTTCAGGTGGTAAGTGCATCATTGGCTGATTTCATATGGCACTTTTTTGCAAAGGCTTCTGCAGGTGTCGTCTAGTTTAATAACTTCCTTTGCTACCCGCAGTATTTTCCAATTAACAAATGAGTCTGAAACAGCCCAAATCATTCAACCGGTTTTATTTGGCTTGAAAATCAAGCTGAATAGCTGTTGACGTGCTTTTTGCAGACAATCAGC
>JAJRWL010000013.1 GCA_024276875.1 Gammaproteobacteria bacterium | reverse complement strand
ACGGCGATGACCTCGACAGCATCCGCGCTCTGGGACTGGATGTGATCAGCACCATGTGCCAACGACTGCTGGATGAGGGCGCGCCCGGCCTGCATTTCTACTCCATGAACCAAGCTGAACCAGTCCTGGGCATCTGGAGAAACCTGGGGCTGCCTGGGGCTGAGCTGATTTAAGAATTGCTACAACGCATGTCGATAAACCCACTACCCAGGCTACTGGCCAGCCTGGCCATCATCAGCCTGATCAGTGCCGCTATTTGGCTTTTGCTGCCAAGGGTATCTGGCCTTCCCACAGTAGCACCGCTGCACATGATATTGGCATTGGGCGTTATGCCGCTAATCCTGGCGGCAATGGCCTATTTTATTCCTGTGCTGACCCGCACCAGCGCACCCGAGCCACGGGTTCTGCTATCACCCATTGGTGCGCTCATTGCCGGCCTGCTGGTGACACTCAGCCTGTCACTCAGCTACACACTCTATCCTGTTGCCGCCAGTATCGCCCTACTCGCCATTGGTAGACTGCTCTGGTGGTCTCAACAACGGGCAAAGGCCACACTGGGTCGCCCCCACCCTGGCCTTCTCTGGTATCAGCTGGCATTGGGTGCGCTTATTCTTGGCCTGCTGATGATTATCTTGGCCGCCTTCTGGCCTGAGCAGTGGCTGCCGCTAAAACGGCTGCATCTACACCTCAACATATTAGGATTTGTGGGACTAGCCGCATTGGGCACGCTGCGTGTGCTGCTCCCCACCGTGGGTGGTTTCCCTGACCCACAGGCGGGTCTTTGGCTGATGAAAGAGTGGCGTTGGCTGGTGGCTGGAACCTTATTGATTGCAATAGGAGCGGCCTGGTTTGCCCCGCTGGCTGAGATGGGGCTGCTGCTTTGGCTCTTCTCTCTGGTTCGACTGATTCGGGGGTTGCTCAAAGCTCACCAAGGCAAACTCTGGCAATGGCATGGCGCAGGCATCTCTTTGGTTTGCGCAATAATGGGGCTAATACTCTGCCTGCTCAGCGGTGCGCTTCATGGATATGGCCTGCTGCCCACTTCACAAGCTGGCGAGGCCTTTGTTGTCGCCTTTTTGCTGCCGCTGGTTACGGGCGCTGCCACCCACCTGTTGCCACTTTGGCTGCTACAGAGCCAACCAGAAAAGCAGCAACAGCTGCGCAAGCAACTTGGCTATCTCAGTGCCGTTCGTGGTATGGCTTTTCTGCTTGCTGGCGTGCTGACTCTGGCATCTCACCCCTTAGCTTTTCTGATCGCTATTGCGGCACTGTGCCAATTCTTCATTCAGTTGGCGCGCCCCCTAGCGGGCATCGCTATTGCAGGCAAGTCAGGTTAAATTTACATTCCCACTGTTTTTCAGCCACTATTCCAAATAACAGCTCTAGACCTCAAGCCATTCCCATCTTGGCGAGCATCTCATCAGCTTCAACACGGAATGCAGAATCAGCCATAGTGTAAAGCTTTCTCTCCTCTTTCTTATTATGCTGCTGCTGCATCATCAGCAGCGTCTCTGATTGCCCCAGAAATTGCTCCTGGTCTTTTGCCTTAATGCTTTCTCCGGCCTCAAAAATGATAATGCGCAACTGCATGTGATCTTGCATCAATGCATCTGTCACACTACTTAGGTTTGTTTTTGCCGTATAGGCAGGAAATAAAACCGTCTCTTCCATAATAAAATGATGCTCAACCGCATCTTCAAACTCTTTAAACAAGGTCGCTGCTTTCTCCCAATCTTCTTGGGTTACGGCCTCTTCAGCCTGAGCAAAGATTTCATCACACCGTTTGTGATCATGGGTCATAACATCAGTAATTTTTGGCATAGCACTTTGCATCTCTGTGTTAAAAATCAAGGGATAGAGCATATCTTAAACAGGCAAAACTGTCTTTGATATTAGTCAGCATCTGCTTAGGAAGCAGGATTAGAAAGCAAGAAAAAATGCCGGTGGAGATAGACCAAGAAGGTGGTTTATATGAACCATTGCAAAAAGACATTGTTATCAAATCACTTTAATAACAATGTCTTATATTTTGGCGCGTTTTCTGCATACCTATTGATCTCTAAGCACTATTGCCCCAAATCAGGTTGTATCAGGCATGCCGGCTAATCACTCATTACAAATTAAAAGGGATCCATATGAAATCAAATTATCTGTTCGCTATAGGTATGGTCATCACTTTATCAGTGCTCTTTTTATCAGAGATCCAGGCTTGTGAGAACGGTGCTGTCTACAAGTTTGAGCATATGACAACAATTTCAAAAAAGGCGCAGGGTGTAGATGCAGATACTGAAAGTTACCCTTTTTCTACCGGTCGCTGTGTAAAGCTAATAAACCAGAAAAGTAACAGGGATGCTAAGACCAATGAGCATATCACTGCGAATAAGATTTCACAGGGTTAAACACTACCTTAGAGCAGGCATCACAACCCATGCTTTTGCTGTCGATAACGCAGCTTTTCGCGGCTGGTTCCCAACATTCGAGCCGCCGCCGTGGTGTTGTTACTGCAACGCTGTAGCACCGTTTGGATGATATGGCGCTCCATTGCATCAAGATCCATGCTGCCATCCAGCGGAATAATCAGGCTCTTTTCAGAGCCCGCATTCATTGGTATCTGCGGCATTTCAAGTTGCAACCATTGTGTTGGCAGGCACTCATCCTCTGCAAAGAGAACGCAGCGTTCAATGGCATTTCGCAGTTCACGCACATTACCCGGCCAGTTGTGATGATTGAGCTGTTGCCATGCCTGCGGCGGTATCTTCGATACTTTGCGTTTTGCCTTGAGGTTAAACTCTTTAATAGCGGCAGGCACAAGCTCTTGAAGATCCTCTTTTCGCTCTCTCAGTGATGGCAACTTAAGTTCAAACAGGCCTAAGCGGTGATAGAGGTCACTGCGAAACTGACCATCGCTGACTTGTTGGGCAAAGTTACAGTTACTGGCTGCAATGATTTGGATGTCGATCTCGGTTTCAACTTCACTGCCCAACCGTCGGACTGTCTGACCCTCAATGGCTGTGAGTAGCTTGCTCTGGAGTTCAAGCGGCATTTCACCAATCTCATCCAGAAAAAGCGTGCCGCCATCAGCCTGTTCAAATAGCCCTCGGCGTGATTTTTTTGCGCCGGTGAAGGCTCCTGCTTCATGACCAAATAACTCTGATTCCAAGAGGTCATGGGGTAAGGCTGCACAATTGAGCGCAACAAACGGTGCATCAGAGCGAGGGCTGGAGTGGTGTAAAATTTTAGCGGCCAGTCCTTTGCCTGTGCCCGTCTCTCCACTGATAATCAGTGAGCTGAATGAGACTTTTGATAGACGATTAAGCATGGATCGTGTCTGTTGTGCCTGGTGGCTTGAACCAATAAAGGCATCAATAGAGTAGCACTGAGTTTGTACGCTATGCTGTTGCTGTAAGCGCCGCTGAGCCAGAGCGCTACGTTGGGCGCTGGCAACAACAAGGTCAAGCCGTTCAAGATCACAGGGTTTTTCAAGAAAGTCATAGGCTCCCAATTGCAACGCACGCACTGATTCAGGCACCGAACCATAAGCTGTGAGAAACAGCCATTCAGCCACCCCAGGCAGCGCTCTCACTTCAGCCAGCAGATCCAGTCCATTACCGTCAGGCAGGTTCATATCTGAGATCACAACCAAGGGTTCCAGCTTCTGTATCAGCAGTTTATGCCGAGCCTGCTTGATGGTTGTAGCAAGTTCAACACGATAACCCTGTCGGTTGAAGTAGCGTGACAGCTCATCACCCAGCAAGGCTTCATCTTCAATAATCAGCAATGTCTTGCCCATATCAGGGGCTCCTCAATAGGGTGATCTGTACGCAGGCACCACCAGCGGGGGGATTGCTAAGCGCCAGTGTTCCGCCCTGTTCATAACAAAAACGGCGCACAATGGCGAGTCCCAGGCCGGTTCCCTTATCTCGGCTGGTGCTAAAAGGCTGTATACCACTCTCAATCAGTTTTTTTGGAAAACCAGACCCATTATCCTGGATGCGGATAGTGAGTTTATCCTGTCTGACTTCAGCTTCAATAGTGATGAATCCAGAGGTTTTGCCTATGGACTGAGCCGCATTGAGTATCAGGTTTAGCACCGCTTGTCGTAATCGGCCTTGCGGCAGATGGCATTGAATATCCTCCGACACCCGTTGTTCAATCGTTATCTGGGGGGAGATTTGATAACGCACCAGTTGCAGTAAAGAGTCCAACATATGGGCAAGATTGAAATGAGTGGCGGGTTCCGGTGAGTGACGCGAATGATCCAGCACCCGATTAAGCAGTGTGGTCATCCGCTTCAGTTCATCGAGCACCAGCATGAGGCGAGCCGTTTTATCTCCATCCTCAATTTCATTACATAGGTTGGTCAATGCTAACTGGACAGCAGCTAAGGGATTGCGCAGCTCATGAGCCAGTCCAGCCGTTATTTCACCCACAGTCGCAAGTTGTTCCGACTGAGCCAGTGTATGCTGATACTCCAGCAACGATTGAGTGGCGTAGCGAACCTTACTTTCCAACTCCTGCTGGTGCTTTTGTTGTGCCAGCTCCAGCTTGGATAAACGCTGCACCAGCTGGTTAAAGTCAATAAATAGCGGTTTTAATAACGGATCAACCTCATCAAGCGGGGTGGGCGGAAGTGTTTGCCGCCCAATTTGATTAATCAGCAGACCCAGACCATCGAGTGGCCGTAAAATTCTATGGCGCAAAAAAAACAACATTAGCAACCCAAGCAGCGGCAGGGTGATCGCAATAAAAGTCGCTGTTTCCAATTCAAGGCGGTTATCACGCGCCAGCAGGTGCAATAATCTAATTTGATTATTAACCTCTGCATGCTGAGCCAATTGAATATTTTTTTTTGCTACGGAGAGGCCATCGGTGGAACCCCGTTTAACACCCTGTAGCGCACGACTGGCCTGCAACAGTGCCGCCCTAACCTCGCTACTTAATATTTGTGGTGAAATTTTTAGCGTATGCGCCAACGCTTTTTGGAGCCGAGTGAGTTGCACCCCTGCATTTTCTATGGCGGCAGCTTTAAATGTGACCGCCAGATTATCCAGTTCAGCGCTGTACTGATCTATCTCCTCAATCAGTGCCAAGTGCTCTTTGAGTGGTTCTGTACGGTCAAGGGCGTGCCAACTGGAGTTGAGAAGTATACTCAGCGCGATGGTCAGAATGATACAGAGCGCACCTACCGTGATTCGAAAGGGGCGATAGATGAGTTGTGTGTAAGTGCTTTTTATCTTTGTTGCTGGCTTCATTGAGTAGAATTATTGCACCTCAGGGTGCTCCAACAATATGCTATCGTCAGAGCACCCCTCTTCCTTAAAAAATAGACGTAGACACGAATAACATTTAACGCTGTGCCTGGCCGACCACAAACGCCAGGGTGTGTTCTAAAGCATCAACCTGGCTTTCACCTTTATCCCGATAAACCTGATACATCCCTAGTGATGTCTCATCACTGGGTAGAAAGGCGCTTATCTGCAGTTCATTGTGTGCATTGGCCAATGGCGTGCAGCGCTGGGTTCTGTAGTTATACAGGGTAGCGCCTGCTCCCGCTCTGTTTAGATCAGAAAGTGCCGTTTTTTCCTGTTTGAAGAGACTCTGTTCGCTCTTATCACAAGCATGACTGGCCGTGGATACAAGCAGGAAAGAGGCGCAAATCAGTACGCCTGTCGGTAAGAGTTTATTAACCATATTGCGTATTAAGCTCCTTTACATAGAAATCTTATGGATGGTGATGCCGTTGTAAGGCAGAGATTAATGAAGAGCAAAATAGATGCCATTTATAACATCTCTATAAATAACAGTCAGTTACCAAGTTCTTAGCAATTTCTTTTTTTACCATTGGTTGAAATGAACCGTTTTCAGACAAAAATCAACCAACACATTTTTTAATACAACACCAAGGGATTCCAAGACCCTCATCTAATCCGCTACCCCCGCACGATCCTCATACAATCCCTGCATGGCGCTCTGCACAAAGGCGGCCAACTCAGTATTCAATCTATCGCGCATAGCCTCGTTCTCTTCCCGCTGGTAATGCTCATTGGGATTAAGCTCATATTGGCCTAACGTGGCTTCGCCATGCGGTGGTTTTATCAAAATCCGGTTGCCGCGGATAAGCGCCACCGTCTGATCACTACCGGAGGGTTTGATCACTCCCAATCCTGGGTCATTATCCGGCAGGGAGAGCAGATCCCGCCCCCAGCACTGATGCACGAATGGCTGCCCCAGCAGGCTGACCGCCGTGGGCACAATATCAACCTGGGTCGCCACGGTATGGTTGCGCGCACCATAGTGCTCACGTATCCCCGGCCCTATCAGCAACATCGGCACGCGAAAGCGCAGCAGGTCGATCTCGGAGAGTTGGCGCTGAACGCCAAAACCATGATCGCCAACGATGACAAAGAGTGTTTTATCGAACCAGGGAGCCTTCTGTGCTGCGGCAAAGAACTGCCCAAGCGCCCAGTCAGAGTAGTGCTGCGCCGTGAGGTGCTGGTTCAACTCGCCAAAACCTGTGACCGCCTCTATTGGCAGTGGGTCTGGCAGTGCGTAAGGCGTATGGTTGGAGAGGGTCTGCAACACGGCAAAAAAGGGTCTGCTGGGATCAAGCCGGTTCAGCTCTAGCAGGGATTGGGAGAACATATCTTCATCCGACACGCCCCAGGTCGGATCAATAAATTTCGGGTTTTTATAGTCATCCCGCCCGAAAAAACGGGTCATCCCCTGGTTGCGAAAAAAGCCCTCCTGATTGTCCCAAGAGAAGTCACCATTGTAGACATAAACATCATTGAAGCCTCTGGGTTTAAGCAGCACGGGCAGCCCCGAAAACTGGTGCTGTCCTTGTGATTGCTGCATGAGATATTCATGCCCTGGCAGATTAGGGAAGCAGGCAACCGTGGCAAACATGCCTTGATGCGTATGGGTACCGTTGGAGAAGAAACGATCAAACAGCAGCCCCTGTTTCGCCAATTTGTCGAACGCTGGGGTGATCCCATAATCATGCCCCAAGGCTCCGGTAAAGGCACCGGAAAAGCTCTCCATCATGATGAAGACAATGTTTTGCGGCGGTTCAGGCAGTCGAGTAATCGGCATATGGCGACGCAGTAATGGATAACGTGCAGGGTCGAGCAGTTCATCCTGCGGTGTCAACAGCAGCTGTCTGGATATGCTCAGCGCTTTATCTTTCGGCAGCAGCTTCAGCCAGCGCTCCCCTGGTTTTGCCTTTGACTGTGCCAGCGCGGCCTTTACCAAGGTATAGGTGCCATTGAGTGCCAGATGGTTGGCAAATAGATGCGTGCTATGGAATGCATCACCCCATCGCAGCGGCGGGCCGGAGCGCAGCGTTCCACGAGCGCCCCAGGCGGTAAAGAAGATAACGAGAATAACCACCGGTATACGCACCGCCAGTCGGGCATTTTTCCCTTCGCTCTTTTGGGTGCATCGGTTGACCCACAGTAGCCCGCCAAAATAGAGCCCCCACAACAGCCCCCACAACAGCAGATAGCGGATAACCGGGAATCCATGCCAGATCATGCTGGAAACAGTGGCAGGGTCTTCTCTCAGATATTGGAAGGCAATACTATTGAGCCGGGTATGAAATTCATGATAGAAGTCCAGCTCGACCACCCCAAAAAAGAGAGTCAGCATACCGGCAAAGCCCAGCCATAAGAGCACCAGCTTGCGCCTGCCCAGCCCATTGGGGAGGAACAGGGCTAACACCAGTGGCAGTACGATAATGTTGGTGATAATCAGATCAAAACGCAGCCCAACAAGAAAGGCCGTGGCCAGCTCAGGCAGGGGAATCCCTTCCGCCAATCCCAAGTTCCGGTAGAACAATATTCCCCGCAACAGCGCTAAAGCAAGGAGAGATACCACGCTATATCCCAAAAGAAAGGAGATGTCGGCTACCAGTGGCGACAAACTGGATATGGGGCTTTTTTTCTGCTGCATTTAGAGGATCTGCTGAAGTTTAAGGATTCGGTTTTTTTTCTGCTCGGCAATATAGATGTTGCCATATTCATCAACGATGGCTGATTGCGGGGATCTCAGGCGCTTCATGAGCACCTCAAGCTGGCTGCCTCTGTAGCGGAGCAGTCGGCCAAAATTGGTCTTGTCTTCGGTAATCAAAATTGAACCATCATCCAGGCAATTTAAAAAGGCCGGCTTATGCAGGTTATCCAACAGGGTGGATACCTTGCCCTGATCATATTTTATAATCCGGTTGTTGGCCTT
>JAJRWL010000012.1 GCA_024276875.1 Gammaproteobacteria bacterium | reverse complement strand
TCACCACGGGGGAACTCAACGTCCACAACCGCGCCAATGATTTCTACCACTTTACCGGCCATTAGTTAATCCTCTTTCTTGCCTGATCGGGTCAGGTTGAAAATTTATACTCTAAAAAATTCGTTTTGCTCAAGCTGAAAACAACTCGTAGCGCTATACCGCTGCTGCACCACTCACGATCTCAGAGATCTCTTGGGTAATCGCTGACTGACGTGCCTTGTTGTATATCAGTTGCAGCTCATCAATCAGCTCGCCTGCGTTGTCTGATGCAGACTTCATTGCAACCATGCGTGCAGACTGCTCGCAAGCACCGTTTTCAACAACACCTTGATAGGCCAGCGACTCGATGTATCGTGTCAGCAATCCATCCAGAACCTCTTTTGAATCAGGTTCATAGATATAGTCCCAGTGATGTTTCAGCTCTTCCTCTGGCTCACCAGCTATTGGAACCAGCTGCTCAACTGTAGGGTTCTGAGTCATGGTATTAACAAAGTGGTTGTAAGCGATATAAATACGGTCTATTTCACCGTTTTCATAGGCATCCAACATCACCTTTACAACACCAATCAGGTCTTCAATGCGAGGGGCATCGCCCAACTGTGTGGCTTCTGCCATCACCCGACCACCGTAGCGCCGAAAGAAACCCAGCGCCTTTTTACCAATGGTGCAGAATTCAACCTCAACACCACTCTCTTGCTGTACCTTGATCTCTCTAGCCAGCTGGCGAAATAGGTTGTTATTCAGACCGCCGCACAGACCGCGGTCGGATGAAATAACAATATAACCCACCCGTTTAACTTCACGTTCAACCATGAAGCTGTGCTTGTACTCAGGGTGCGCATGGGACAGGTGGCTGATGACGTTTCTCATCTTTTCCGCATAAGGGCGTGTTGCCTCTTTACGTTCCTGAGCCTTGCGCATTTTGGCGGCCGCCACCATCTCCATCGCAGAGGTGATCTTCTGCGTGTTTTTGATGCTGGCGATCTTGATGCGTATCTCTTTTGCGCCTGCCATGATTGCTCTCTATTAAATAAGTCTAAATGCGATCTCGTCTATCTCTCAACCTACCAGCTGTGGTTGGCTTTGAAATCCTTGAGCGCATCATGCAATGACTGAACAATCTCATCATTGTAGTTGGCTTCTTTATTAATCTTTTCACTCAGCGCGTGTTGGTTGCCCTTCATGTAGCTGTGCAGCGAACCTTCAAAGGCAACAACCTTGTTGACCTCAACGTCATCCAGGTAGCCTTCATTGGCAGCAAACAGGGAGACAGCCATTTCAGCCACAGAGAGTGGAGAGTATTGTGCCTGCTTCATCAGCTCGGTCACACGCTCGCCGCGCTCCAGCTGCTTGCGAGTTGTCTCATCCAGGTCTGAAGCAAACTGAGCAAATGCTGCCAGCTCACGATATTGAGCCAGTACCAGACGTACACCACCACCCAGCTTTTTGATGATTTTGGTCTGAGCCGCACCACCCACTCGTGATACAGAGAGACCTGCGTTGATGGCTGGACGAATACCGGCGTTGAACAGATCGGCTTCCAGAAAGATCTGACCATCAGTAATAGAGATTACGTTGGTCGGTACGAATGCGGATACGTCACCACCCTGGGTTTCGATGATAGGCAGGGCGGTCAGAGAGCCAGTCTTACCTTTCACTTCACCATTGGTGATCTTCTCAACATGCTCAGCACTGATACGTGATGCACGCTCCAGCAGACGTGAGTGGAGATAGAATACATCACCCGGATAGGCTTCACGGCCAGGAGGACGACGCAGCAAGAGGGAAACCTGGCGATAGGCCCAAGCCTGTTTGGTCAGATCATCATAAATAATCAACGCATCTTCACCGCGATCACGGAAATACTCACCCATGGTGCAGCCCGCGTAAGGCGCGATAAACTGTAGGGCGGCCGTGTCAGCGGCGGAAGCTGCAACCACGATCGTATGATCCATTGCGCCGTGCTCTTCCAGCTTGCGGACAACCTGCGCAATAGTAGAGGCCTTTTGGCCAATGGCAACATAAATGCACTTAATGCCTGTACCTTTTTGGTTGATGATGGCATCAATGGCGATGGCTGATTTACCCGTTTGGCGATCGCCAATGATCAGCTCGCGCTGCCCTCGACCGACAGGCACCATGGCATCAATCGCTTTAAGCCCGATTTGAACCGGCTCATCAACCGACTTACGGGCAATAACACCCGGTGCGATCTCCTCAATGGGCTTGGTGCCAGCGGCTTTGATAGCCCCTTTGCCATCAATGGGCTGACCTAGTGAATCTACAACGCGGCCAAGCAGCCCTGGACCGACGGGCACTTCTAAAACGCGCCCTGTGCATTTCACAGCATCACCCTCAGAAAGGTGCGTGTAAGGACCCAGAACAACAGCGCCGACAGAGTCACGTTCGAGGTTCAGTGCAAGACCAAAGGTGTTGCCTGGAAACTCCAACATCTCATATGACATCGCGTCTGCCAGACCGTGGATACGGACAATACCATCAGTGATGCTGACGATGCTGCCTTCGGTGCGGGCTTCGGTTTCTGGCTCGTATTTTTCAATCTGACTTTTGATCAGATCGCTAATTTCAGATGGATTGAGTTGCATGATGGCTTCTCGTTATATTCCTAATTCAGTGGCTAGCTTTCGCAGTCGACCTTGTACAGACCCGTCGATCACCAGATCTCCAGCACGTATGATTACGCCGCCAATCAGATCACGATTGATTTCACTCGTCACCCGGATTTCGCGGGCAAGGCGCTTTTTCAGAGCAGCAGCAAGTGTGTTTTCTTGAGCTTTGGTCATCTTATATGCGGAGACTACCTCCACATCAAGGCTTCCCTGGCTCTCATTTTTAAGCCCTTCGTAGATCGATGCAACCTCAGGCAAGACGCTTAGTCGGTCATTACGAACCAACAGTCGTACCAGGTTTTGACCTTCTACATCCAGATGCTTTCCACAGATGTCCAGCACCAGTGAAACGCGCCGATCACTCTCAAACTTTGGGTTTGAGATTGCGGCGGCTACCTTTTCATCCTGCACAATGGCAGCCAGCAGGCCAAGCGTATCTGACCAGTGATCCAGCTTATCGTTATCGCTGGCTCGGCCAAAAACAGCTTCTGCATATGGGCGGGCGACGGTTAAGTTTTCTCCAGCCATAATGATGCCTTAGATCTGGTTGGCGACTGAATCGACAACGTCCTTGTGGGCCGCTGCATCGATTTCACGCTGAAGGATTCTCTCTGCGCCCGTGATGGCCAGGGTTGCAACCTGTTCACGTAGCTGCTCACGCGCTCGGTTGACCTCTTGATCAATCTCAGCACGCGCTGCTGTTAACAGGCGTTCGCCTTCAGTACGCGCTTCGTCTTTTGCCTCATCGACAATTTCAGATGCGCGTTTTTCACCTTGAGCCTTAATCTCAGAAGCCTGATTTTTGGCTTCCAGCAGGATCTCTTTGGCATGCTGTTTTGCAAGCACTTCATCATGCTTGCCTTTTTCGGCAGCAGAGAGGCTATCGGCAATTCCTGTGCGACGCTCTTCTAATGCGCCCATCATCGGGGTCCAGACATATTTCAGCGTGAACCACACGAACAAGCCGAAAGAGAAGAGCTGACCGAATAGAGTTAGATTGATGTTCATTCTGTTATTACCTCGCTTTCAGTTGCCTGAAAGTCGCTTCGCAATAATGGGTTAATAAGCCAGGGATTAACCGGCAACCGCGAACAGAATGTACATCGCCAGACCAACAGCAATCATTGGTACGGCATCAACCAGACCCATGACGATGAAGAACTGGGTACGCAACATTGGAATAAGTTCTGGCTGACGCGCAGCACCTTCCAGAAAACGTCCACCCAGAACACCGATGCCTACAGCAGCCCCTAGAGCGCCAAGGCCCATCATGAGTGCACCGGCGATATACAACATTGCTGTTGCTTCTGTCATTTTGCTCTCCCCTTAAATTTGGTGAGTTAGTTAGTGAAAAAAGAGTAAATTAATGCTCGCTATGAGCCATATCCATATACACAATGGCCAGCGTCATAAAGATAAACGCCTGCAAGGTGATAATAAGGATATGAAAGATCGCCCAGCCCAACTGGAGCGCACCGCCAAACAGGCCAAGAACGGCTCCAGCGTTGTACATAATGGCGATGAGAATAAAGATCATCTCACCGGCATACATGTTACCGAAGAGACGAAGTGCTAGTGAGATTGGCTTGGCAATCAGGCTGACAAACTCAAGCAGGAAGTTGATTGGAATCAATATTGCCTGGACAACCGGATTTTTTGCCTGGAATGGCATGAAGGTGAGCTCACCCATGAATCCACCAAAACCTTTCACCTTGATGCTGTAGAAGAGCATCAAGCCAAAGACACCAATTGCCATTCCAAAGGTGGCATTGGGATCAGTGGAAGGCACGACTTTCATAAAATGAATACCCAACCACCCTGCAATCGTCGGAATCACATCGACAGGAACCAGATCCATCAGATTCATCAGGAAGATCCAGACAAAAATAGTCAGTGCCAGTGGGGCAACGATGACGTTTTTGCTGGTAAAGGAGCCGCGAACGCTTTCATCGATAAACTCTATGATCCATTCGCAAAAGTTCTGCAAACCGCCAGGGACACCCGTGGTAACGGTGTCGGCAGCTTTTTTAAAGTAATAGAGAAAAAGCCCACCCAGAAAGAAAGACCAAAACATGGTATCTAAATGAATCGCCCAAAAACCCATCTGTGCAGCTTCTGCTGCATCATGAGCTATACCTAATGAACCATCTGCATGTTGACCAAAGGTCAGATTGGTTAAATGGTGCCTGATATATTCGCTTGAAGTGAGGGTATCGCCAGCCATCTCTTTCCGTTCTCAAACTTATTTCGTTATTAATTAAGTAAACTCATTAATCCAGGCATCAAGTGGACTATCAAAAACACCCCAAACAAGGCGGCACCACTGAGCGGATCTATTAACTGGACAGCTGCCGCAAACAGCACACCGACCAGGATAAGCTTGGCGATCTCTGCTCCGTAGAGTCGAGCCACCAGCTTGTTAGGTTGTTGAGCACGATAGCGGCTAAACACCCAAAATGAAAAAAATGCATTCGCACTGCTTGCAATCAAACCACCGGCTAATGCTGAATAGGCGTGATGCATTCCAACAATGACTAATAGAGTGGAGAGCAACAGGGTCATCACAAGTTGTGCCACAACAGCCTTGTAAGCTTGGCCTCTATTTGTAATCTGCATCCTTCAACCCCAGCGCCACACTAATACTGGGCGAATTCAAAGGCGCGCAGTATAGGCGGATTTAGAAAGCAGGTCAATCAACTTCAATGTAATTAATTAAATTAAATTAAGGATTTTTACGCGAGTTATTTTATGTGGTCTAAAATCCCATCTAGCTCATCAAGGCTATTGTATGCAATAACCAATTTTCCTTTTCCACCCGCTCCTTGCTGAAGCTTTACACACGCACCTAAGCGCTCGGATAGATCATTTTGAAACTGTGTGATATTCGGATCTTCCTTAACCTGCTTTTTCTGTTTTGCAGGGTCATCGGATGCTTCTCCTTGGAGACGGCGAACTAGCCGCTCCGTCTCTCTGACTGATAGCCCTTTTTTAACGACCTCCCTGGCAGCACCTATTTGCGCTTGAGCTTGCAGACCCAACAAAGCACGTGCATGACCCATTTCAATTTTTTTAGCTTCTACCAAGCGCTTTACATCTTCATTGAGTTCAAGCAGGCGCAATAAATTGGTGACCGTGGTGCGAGATTTTCCAACCGCTTGTGCAATCTGTTGATGCGTCAATTCAAATTCATTCAGGAGACGATGCAGTGCTGTCGCTTCTTCTAATGGATTTAGGTCTTCACGCTGGATATTTTCAATCAACCCCATCGCCATAGCGGTCTGATCTGATACATCACGAATCACAGCTGGAATGTCACTCAAGCCTGCCTGTTGAGAGGCACGCCAGCGGCGCTCACCTGCAATAATCTCATAGCGACCCTGGCCAACTGGACGCACAACAATGGGCTGCACGACACCTTGAGCCGCAATTGAATCAGCCAATTCCCGCAGACTATCAGGATTAAAATCTTGGCGTGGCTGGTATCGTCCACGTTGAATCAGATCTATCGGCAGGCTGCCAAAATTGCTGCCATCGGCGTTATTTCCATCCTTCTCTGCTGCTGTCTGCTCTTCAGAAAGCGCACCACCCAGTAAGGCATCTAAACCTCGTCCAAGACCACGTTTTTTTGCTGCCATGTTATTTCGTTACGTTGAGGTTAATTTAGTGATCAGGCAGAAGCTGGCTGACACTGTGCATGTCGCTGCAAAACTTCACTGGCCAATGCCAAATAAGAGATTGCTCCACGCGAGGATTTATCATACATCAATACGGGAAGGCCGTAGCTAGGTGCTTCAGCTACCCGCACATTGCGCGGTATAATCGTGTCAAACACCTTGTCTTTAAAATGGGTGATGAGTTGGCTTGATACCTCTACCGCAAGGTTATTACGGGGGTCATGCATAGTGCGCAGTATCCCCTCAAGTTGCAGATCAGGATTACGGCTGATTTTTAACTGCTCGATTGTCTTCATCAGGGCTGATAACCCTTCCAAGGCATAATACTCTGTCTGAAGTGGAACCAAGACACCGCCCGATGCCACTAGTGCATTGATTGTCAGCATGTTAAGTGAGGGGGGACAGTCAATAAAGATATAATCATACTGCTCCTGCGACCCCTCCAATGCCAGACCTAGGCGTTTCTCTCTCAGTGGCAGATCCATCAGTCCCACTTCTGCTGCGGTGAGATCTGCATTGGCAGGCAGGATATCCATCCCGATCTCATCCAATTTAATCACGGCCTCATGCAGGCGGACATCTCCCAGCAACACGTCACAACATGAATTTTTTAGGGTATGTTTATTGACCCCGCAACCCATTGTGGCATTACCCTGGGGATCAAGATCCACCAGCAGTACACGATTATTCTTACCTGCTATTGCGGCGGCAAGGTTGACCGATGTGGTCGTTTTACCGACACCCCCTTTCTGATTAGCAATTGTAATAATTCGAGCCATGACTTCATCATTAAAATGATCTACCAAACATATTTAAATCTGTGCTATTTGGCAGGTATGAAAATATAACTATGCAGCATACATCTAGCCTGCCAGTCAGGGAAGAGGGAAAACTTACTATATGAGAATCAAAATGTCGTTATCTGGCTTGACCTTGTATTAATATGGCATAGCGCTCACCCTCCAGTTGGGGCACTTGAAGCGAAATAATCTCAACGGGTCTCCCTTGTAGATTTGAAACGGTTAATTCATTTTGCGTCTGACGACTTTTCATCGCTAATAGCTGGCCTGTAGGAGAAAGGAGATGTGAGGTCAAATCAATTATTTCAGCGAGTGCGGCAAAGGCACGTGTTATCACTGTATCAAACATAAAAGAGGGCTTGTAAGCCTCAACACGCACCTGTTCTGTCTGCACATTTTTCAGGCCTAACTCAATAACAGCTTGCCTAACAAAGCGTATTTTTTTGGCATTACTGTCCAATAATGTGAATTGACGCTCTGGATAAAGAATAGCCAGTGGTATTCCGGGTAATCCAGCACCCGTGCCCACATCAAGAATCCTTGAGCCTTGTAGGTAAGTGCTTACTGACAAGCTATCCAATAAATGACGGGGAATCATTTCAGCTTGATTTCGCACGGCCGTAAGATTAAATACCTTATTCCAACGATTCAGCAAGGCAATATAGGCCAGCATGGCATCTTGCTTCTCTTCTGAGATTTGCAGATTCATCTCTGCTATGCCGTTTGCCAATGCCTGTTGAAATGTCCGGTTGTTATCTGCTTGCATCACAAAAGATCTACGCTAAGAAGTCGTGGTTGATTCACGTTTTATATGAATCAACAACAATGAGATTGCAACCGGTGTAATCCCCGGCATACGTGATGCCTGACCCAGTGTTGCAGGACGATTTCGTTTCAGTTTTTCCCGTACCTCTGATGAAAGTCCCCGCACTTGGTCGTAATCCAGGGCATCTCCCAGCAGCACATCTTCATTCCGTTGCTGCCGATCTATCTCTTCACGCTGGCGTTCAATATAACCAGCATATTTAGCCTGAATCTCGAGCTGTTCTGCCACCTTTGGATCATCAACACCGGGACCCACTCCCGTCAATCCCATCAGATCTGCATATGCAACCTTTGGCCTCGCCAACAGATCCAGCACCCTGGCCTCACGCGACAAAGCACCCTTTAAAATAGATTGCACCTCTTCTTGCGGAATCTTGTTGGGATGTACCCAACAATCACGCAATCGCTGCTGCTCTTTTTCAATGGTTTCACGTTTTTTTTCAAAAATGGTCCAACGCTGATCATCCACCAATCCCAGCTGTCGTCCCTTTTCTGTCAATCTCAAGTCAGCATTATCTTCCCGTAGCAGCAGGCGATATTATGCCCGACTGGTAAACATACGATAAGGCTCACTGGTGCCACGGGTTATTAGATCATCCACCAATACACCTAAATAGGCCTGATCCCGTCGAGGTGACCAAGGGGCTTCACCGCGCTGTTTCAGAACCGCATTGGTTCCCGCCAGCAATCCTTGTGCTGCGGCCTCTTCATAGCCTGTCGTACCATTGATCTGGCCGGCAAAAAAGAGCCCTTTAATGTGCTTTGTCTCAAGTGATGGGCGTAGATCACGAGGATCAAAAAAATCATATTCGATAGCATATCCTGGCCGAGTAATACGCGCATTTTCAAAGCCTTTCATGGACTGCACCAGTGCATGCTGCACATCAAACGGTAGACTGGTGGAGAT
>JAJRWL010000209.1 GCA_024276875.1 Gammaproteobacteria bacterium | reverse complement strand
GTGCAAATGCAATGACGCATGATATTGCAGAGGGGTTAAAGGCAGGGTTTGTAGAATATATTACTAAACCCATTAATGTGGCGCATTTTATTGAGACGATTGATCGTGTGATGGATAAGTCGCAATGATTTTTATACTTTCAGGTGCTTAGCCTCTTGTGCACATAGAACGCATTTTTTGTGTAGAAGGTACATTTAAAAACGGGGTAAATAAAAAGGGCGGTAACACGGATGTGCTACCGCCCTCTCTTTTGCTTTTAAATAAGGCGGCCTAAATTACTCTTCCTTTTTGCCGCCATTAGCGGCCATGGCGGCCATGTTGGTGTAGAGCTCAAACTTATTGTGAACATCTTTTTGAGCCTCTTCACCGTAGCGAATTGCGGCTTCTGGATCAATGCGTTCCAGCATGGCAAAACGACCTTCGGTTTCGGTGAAGTCACGCAGTGGCCGTGAAGGTGGCTTGGAATCCAGTTTCAGCGGATTCTCGCCATTGGCAGCCTTGCGTGGGTCATAGCGGAACAGCTGAGTGTGACCTGTCTCCATCGCCAGGGTCTGCGAGTTATGGTTAGAGGTCAGCAGGTTGATACCCTGAGCGATACAAGGGGAGTAAGCGATGATCAGTGACACGCCATCGTAGGATTCAGCCTCCTGGAAGGCACGCAGGGTTTGGATGTCTTTACCCTTGGCACCGTAAGAGACCTGAGCTACATAAACGTTTTCGTAGTTTATGGCCATCAGCGCCAGATCCTTCTTCTTGTCTGGTTTACCGCCTGCGGCGAACTTGGCAACGGCTCCCTTAGGGGTGGCTTTGGAGTTTTGACCGCCGGTGTTTGAGTAGGTCTCAGTATCCAGTACCAGGATGTTGACGTTACGGCCAGAAGCGAGAACGTGATCCAGGCCACCGTAGCCGATATCGTAGGCCCAGCCGTCACCGCCCATAATCCAGATGCTCTTTTTGGTCAGGTGACTGGATACGCCTTCCAGGGTGCGGGCTTCCAGATCAGGAATGTTAGCCAGACGTGTGCGCAGTGTTTCAACAAGCTCACGCTGTTTGAAGATGCCTGCTTCCTCGGTTTGATCTGCATTTTTTAGCTCATCGACCAGCTCGCCGCCAATCTTGTCACGCAGGGTATCCAGCAGCTCAAGTGCCTGCTTGTTCTGCATGTCGTAGGAGAGACGATAGCCCAGACCGAACTCGGCGTTGTCCTCGAACAGCGAGTTACACCATGCAGGGCCGCGCCCCTCTTTGTTGGTAGTCCAAGGTGTGCTGGGCAGGTTGCCGCCGTAGATGGAGGAGCAGCCGGTGGCGTTGGCGATCACCATGCGGTCACCGAACAGTTGACTGGCCAGCTTCACATAGGGGGTTTCACCACAACCCAGACAGGCACCAGAGAACTCAAACAGTGGCTCCATGATCTGTGCGCCTTTGAGGGTTTTGGTGTTGATCTGAGTGCGATCAGCTTCAGGTAGGTCGAGGAAGAAATCCCAGTTAGGACGTTCCTGCATGTGATACTCACGGTCGCTGACCATGTTGAGCGCCTTGCGGGTTGGATCGTTCTTGTCGGTTACTGGGCAGATGTCGACACAGAGGGTACAGCCGGTGCAGTCATCGGGAGCGATCTGATAGCTGATCTGGGTATCGGGTTCAAAACCCTTGCCTTTAACGGGGACGTGCTTAAAGGTTTCAGGCGCATTTTCGGTAAGGCTTTTGGGGAAGATCTTGCTGCGGATGGCTGCATGTGGGCAGACCATGGGGCATTTGCCGCATTGGGTGCAGAGATCCTCTTCCCATTTTGGCAACTCTAGTGCCAGCTCGCGTTTCTCGAAAGCGGCAGTGCCCAGAGGCCAGGTACCATCAGCTGGGATCTTGCTGACGGGCAGCAGGTCACCACGGTTGGCGATGATCTCGGCAGTCACCTCTTTGACAAATTGTGGGGCATTGTCGGTAACAGGAGGGCGCATCTCAAAGGTACTGGTCGCTGTAGTGGGAACGGTCACTTCATTTAGACCGGCCAGGGTTCCATCGATGGCGGCGAAGTTGGTCTCCAGTACCTTCTTGCCTTTCTTTCCATAGGTCTTCTCGGCAGCTTCTTTAATCTTGGTGATGGCTTCATCACGCGGCAGGATGCCAGAGATGGCGAAGAAGCAGGTCTGCATGATGGTGTTGATGCGACGACCCATGCCGGTGTTGTTGGCAATGGTGTAGGCATCGACAACATAGAACTTGATCTGCTTCTTAATCATCTGCTCCTGCATCTTGCGTGGCAGACTGTTCCAGACTTCATCCGGTCCAAAGTGAGAGTTGAGCAGGAAGGTAGCACCCTGAGCCGCTTTATTTAGCATATCAAACCGCTCAACAAAGATCGGCTGATGGCAACCAATAAAGGTGGCTTGATTGTCTCCGACTAGGTAGGTTGAGCGGATGGGCTTGGGGCCAAAGCGCAGGTGAGAGACGGTAACGGCACCGGCCTTCTTGGAGTCGTATTGGAAGTAACCTTGGCCGTAGTTGTCGGTCTCCTCACCGATGATCTTGATGGAGTTCTTGTTGGCACCGACGGTACCGTCTGCACCCAGGCCAAAGAATATGGCGCTGGTAACGCCTTCGGCTGCATCGGGGGTAAAGGTAGGATCCCACTCCAGGCTGGAGTGAGTCAGGTCATCAATGATACCTACGGTAAAGTTGTTCTTAGGTGTCTCTTTGTTTAGTTCATCGTAGATGCCCTTGATCATGCCAGGGGTAAACTCTTTGGAGGCCAGACCGTAGCGGCCGCCGGTAATCCGTGGCATCTCCGTCATATCACCGCTGATAAAGGCTTGAGCAACAGCGGTCAATACATCTTTATAGAGTGGTTCACCATCTGACCCTGGCTCTTTGGTGCGATCCAATACGGCGATCTTCTTGGCCGTAGCAGGGATAGCTTGTAGCAGGAATTCAGGTGCGAAAGGACGGAACAGGCGTACTTTAACCACGCCAACCTTCTCACCCTGTCGGTTCATGGTTTCGATGGTCTCTTCAATGGCCTCATTGCCAGAGCCCATGCAGATGATGACACGGTCAGCATCTTCTGCACCGATATATTCAAACAGTTTATATTGGCTACCCGTGTGTTTAGCCAGGCGATCCATGCAGCCTTGTACGATGCCTGGTACGGCATTGTAGTAAGGGTTAACTGTCTCACGCCCCTGGAAGTAGACATCGGGGTTCTGTGAGGTGCCGCGAATAACGGGGTTGTCTGGGTTCAGTGCGCGAGAGCGGTGGGCGCTGACCAGCTCTTCATCGATCATGGCGCGGACAACGTCTCTGCTCAGTTTGTCGATTTTGTTGACTTCGTGAGAGATGCGGAAGCCATCGAAGAAATGAATGAAAGGAATGCGGCTTTCCAAGGTTGCACACTGAGTGATCAGGGCAAAATCCATGACCTCTTGTACCGAGTTGGAGCTGAGCATGGCAAAGCCGGTTTGACGCACGGCCATGACGTCACTGTGGTCGCCAAAGATGGAGAGTCCCTGGCAGGCGAGGGCGCGTGCAGAGACGTGGAATACGGTGGGTGTCAGCTCGCCCGCTACCTTGTACATGGTAGGGATCATCAGCAGCAGCCCTTGTGAGGCGGTGAAGGTGGTGCTCAGTGAGCCACCTTGTAGTGCGCCGTGAACAGCGGCGACTGCGCCGCCTTCACTCTGCATCTCGACGACATCTGGAACAGAGTTCCAGAGGTTTGTAACCCCTTTGGATGACCACTCATCTGAAAATTCCCCCATATCGGAGGAGGGGGTGATGGGGTAGATAGCAATAACCTCGTTGGTGAGGTGTGCGATATAGGCAGCAGCTTGGTTGCCCTCGATCGTAACCATATTCCGTTTTGACATAGGTTTGGCCTTTAGTTTCAAGAAGTTAGGAGATTACGGTGTAAAGTTACGGCACCGCACCGATAGAGAATTTGGGTTCTGCCTGGCTTCCTCACAGGTCGAAAGGATGCATAATTTACCAGAGCTGATTCAGAAAATGAATGATTTGCTGAAAATTATAATGCTATTTGTAGGATTTAGGATCTATTTTCGCAGGCTGATGATGGGCCATTCTCTCTTTTGTGCATGTTGTGTTAGCGTTTTATCGGGGTCAACGGCCACGGGTTTATCGACAATCTCAAGCAGTGGGATGTCGTTGTGAGAGTCACTGTAGAAGCGGCTTCCAACCAGATTGTGGTGGTGCTTGGTCAACCATTGATTTAATCGTTCAATCTTGCCCTCTTGGTAGCTGGGGGTTCCACTCACCCGGCCTGTATAGCGGCCATCCACCATTTCTGGTGTTGTGGCGATGAGGTGTTCCACTCCCAAGCGTTTGGCAATGGGGGCGGTCACAAAGGCGTTGGTAGCGGTGATAATCAGCAGGGTATCACCTGCATCTCGGTGCTTTTGTATTAGCTGTAGGCCTGCTGGCAGAATGATGGGCTCGATCTTTTCTGATACAAATTGCTCCCGCCAAGCATACAGGGTGTCAGGCGCATGCTCACTGAGTGGCTTGAGTGAAAAGTGTAGGAATTCAAAGATATCCAGCTTCCCTTCACTGTATTCTCGGTAGAAACGATCATTGGCCTGCTTGTATCTGTCGGCATCAACCACGCCGAGTTTGATTAGAAAGTCACCCCAGAGGTGATCTGAGTCGCCACAGAGTAGGGTGTTATCGAGATCAAAAATGGCGAGTGCCAATGTACTGTGCTCCTGTAAAATTAGCTAAGATGCTAATTTTACAGCAAAAAAACAGTGATGGAAGCATGGGTGGCGATGAGTTTTTTCTAAGGTGTTAATACCTTAGAAAATCAATAACTTAAGTTTGGCTTGCTCCGATCTGCTAGATTGTGGAAGAATCGGTGTATGTTGAACCTTAATATATAGTAGGTCGTGTTGTGATTGATTCAGAGGGGTACAGATCTAACGTTGCCATTGTGCTGTGTAACAGTCAGCGCCAGCTTTTTTGGGGGAGGCGTATTGGGCAGGATGCTTGGCAGTTTCCTCAGGGGGGAATGAATCCGCATGAGACCCCAGAGCAGGCGATGTACCGCGAATTGGAAGAGGAGGTGGGCCTGCAGGAGCATCAGGTGGAGATGATGGGCTGCACCAATGATTGGCTGCACTACCAGTTGCCGGAGCGCTTTATTCGGCATCACTCTAAACCGCTCTGTATTGGCCAAAAGCAGATCTGGTTTCTGTTACGCATGAGATGTCGGGATCAGGATGTCCGGCTGGATTGGTCGTCTAGGCCAGAATTTGACCATTGGCGCTGGGTAAAATATTGGCAACCATTACGTGAGGTGGTCTATTTTAAACGTAAGGTCTATGCCAAGGCCTTGAAAGAGTTGGCGCCGATGCTCTTCCCCGATGGTGTGCCTGTACACCGTTGTTCAAACTACCTGCGGCAGAATTGCCGCTAATGGTATCTTGGGGCGATTTCGGTGCTTGAAGTTTTACAACGCATTGTTCAAGAGGTGAATGCTTCCTCAGATCTTGGCAAGGCACTCAATGTTATTGTAAGTCGTGTTCAACGAGCGATTAATACAGATGTCTGCTCAGTCTATCTAACCGATTTTGAGACGCGTGAACATGTGCTGCAAGCCACGGTTGGTTTGCCGCCAGAGGTGGCAGGCAAAGCACGCATCCCCCTCTATCGTGGATTGGTCGGATTGGTTTGTGAACGTGCTGAACCCACCAGTGTTGAAGATGCGCCTACCCACCCACGTTATCTGGCAATCAGTGGTATAGATGAGGCGCATTACCATGGGTTTTTGGGCGTGCCTATTATTCAGAATCGCCAAGTGCTGGGTGTGCTGGTGGTTCAGCAGGTTGCCCCGCGTCAGTATGATGACAGTGAAGTTGCCTTTTTATTTACACTGGCAGCGCAGTTAGCAGGTGCAATTACTCATGCCAAAGCGAGTGGTGAGTTGGCGAGCTACCAGGAGCAAGAGGGTGCGCCGATCAATTTTCTTAAGGGACGACCCGGTTCTACGGGGGTTGCTTTTGGAACAGTTGTTGTCAGTTACCAGCTGGCTGATCTTGATGTTATTCCAGATAGAATGGTGGAGGATATTGTTCATGAAGAGGCCGTTTTTCGTGCTGCGGTAGGGGCGGTAACCGAAGACCTGAGGACGCTAAAGGCTCGTGTGGGCGATAGTCTGTCAGATGAGGATAAGGCGCTGTTTGATGCGTGGATACTCATGTTGGGTAGTGACAGCTTGGTTGATCGAAGTGTCGAGCGTATTCAAGAGGGGCATTGGGCAGCAGGTGCATTGCGACAAACGGTGCATGAACATGCTCAAATGTTTGATGACATGGATGATGTTTACATGCGTGAGCGTGCCTCAGATGTCCGCGATCTGGGACGGCGCATTTTAAGCTATCTACAGTGTGATAGCGCTAAGGTAATAAATTACCCTGAAAATACCATTTTGTTGGGAGAAGATGTGAGTGCAGTACAGCTTGCAGAGATTCCCAGTAAAAAGTTGGCGGGTGTCGTCTCTGCAACAGGTTCTAATGCCTCGCATGTGGCTATTTTAGCGCGAGCCATGAATATTCCGACTGTGATGGGCGTGACCGGTCTGCCGGTTGCACGGATGGAAGGACGAGAGGTTATTCTTGATGGTTACCGAGGGCGAGTCTATGTTTCGCCGCCTCCTGCTGTGCAGGCTGAATATGCGCGTTTGGCAGAAGAGGATCGAGAGATCAGCGCTGAGCTGGAAGCACTGCGCACATTGCCTGCGGAGACAACGGATGGCATCTGTATTCCGCTGTACCTTAATACAGGGCTGGTTTCTGAGATGAGTGACTTGGGTTCAGAGGCCGCGGCTGGGGTAGGCCTTTACCGGACTGAGTTGCCTTTTATGGTGAGAGATCGTTTTCCCAGTGAGGCGGAGCAGGTGCCAAACTATCGCCGTGTGATCAATGCCTTTGCCCCGCGTCCGGTTACGTTGCGTACCTTGGATATTGGCGGTGATAAACCGCTCTCCTATTTTCCGGTGAATGAGTCTAATCCGTTTTTGGGTTGGCGGGGTATTCGTATCTCTTTGGATCATCCTGAGATATTCATAACGCAGATTCGCGCCATGTTGAGGGCAGCCATTGGCTACGACAATCTGCGCATTATGTTGCCGATGATCAGTCGTGTGGAGGAGGTGGATGATGCGCAGTTGATGATTCAGCGTGCCTATGAGGAGTTAAAAGAGGAGGGGTATGATGTCAGCATGCCAAAGGTTGGCGTTATGATTGAAGTACCTTCGGCAATATACCAGACAGAGATTTTGGCTCGCCGAGTCGATTTTCTCTCTATTGGCAGTAATGACTTGACCCAGTATTTGCTGGCGGTGGATAGAAGCAATCCTCAAGTAGGTGACCTCTATGATGATATGCACCCAGCCGTATTACGTGCGTTGGTTCAGATTGTAGAGGGAGCCAAGGTTTATCATCGTGATGTGGGTGTTTGTGGCGAGTTGGCCGGTGACCCAGCCGCAGCGGTGTTGTTATTAGGTATGGGTATAAATAACCTCAGTATGAGTGCAGGCAGTCTTTTACGAGTAAAGGGCGTGTTACGGCGTATTAGTCGTGCGCGTGCTCAGCAACTGTTAAAAAAAGCATTGCGTTATGAGGATGCGGCTTCTGTAAGACGGTTAATGTATGATACCCTAGAAAATATGGGGTTAGGCGGATTGGTTCGTCCAGGTAAATAGTCTATTTCCTCACCTTATTCTGGTTGTGTAGATTAAAAAAATCATAAATTACTCTTCCTTTTATTTAAATGCTGTATACACTCACAGCAAGGTGTTTTGTTTTTTAACCCTAATGGGAGGTAGTCTTTTATGGAGCTTACAGTTCGCCAAACAGAAATTCTTGAGCTAATTCAATCGCATATTACGAATACTGGTTATCCCCCCACGCGTGCTGAGATATGTAAAATTATGGGGTTTAAATCCCCCAATGCTGCAGAGGATCATCTGCGTGCGCTCTCTCGTAAAGGTGCCATTGAGGTGTTGTCTGGTACCTCTAGAGGTATCCGTGTGTTGTTGCCTTCTAAACCAGAAGGGTTGCCTATTCTTGGCAAGATCAAAGCAGATGGGGCAATCTGTGCTGAGCAGAATATTGAAGATTATTATCCCATAGACGCTTCTAAATTTCGTCCTAAACCCCAGTATTTACTGCGTATGCCTGATGACAGCATGCAAGATGAGGGGGTTGTAAAAAAAGATCTGTTATTGGTGCATCGTACTAAAAAATTCAAAAATGACCAGATTGTTATTGTAAGGTTGGATGGTGAAGTCATGGTCAGGCGCATCAATCAGCATGGGCGATGGAAGCATCGTGTCAAGCTAGAGTCTGGTAGTAAAGCCTTCCCTTTACATGATGTCGATACGCGGAAGCAGACGTTAGTTATTGAAGGTCGAGTGGTGGGGTTGGTGCGATCGCTATAATTTTATAGTATCGGTAATAAAATAGAAGGGCTGGGGTTATTCTCAGCCCTTTTTTAATTGTTATAACGTAGTGTAAATCCGACCTCATCTAATCTTAACTCCTCTTGCTTCAGCTCCATCTTAGTCAGAGGGTGTCTTTTTAACCAGTCTTGAGGAAAGGTGAGTTCGAGACTGTTCTCTTCTACAGTAAGCTTAATAAAGGGTCTTGCTTTAGTGGAGCGCCCACGATGCAACAGAATGGCCAGGCGTAACAGAATGCACAGTCGTTTGGTGCTTTCCCTGTTGGCAGAGGGTAGTAACTCAAATGCCTCTAGTGGAAACTTTCGCCGTTGCCCGCGCACCAATGCCGCTAGCAGCATCTGTTCCTGGCGTGAGAAACCCGAGAGATCAGAATTTTCAATAAGATAGGCTCCATGCTTGTGAAACTGATTATGTGAAATGGTCAGTCCCAGTTCATGAATGCGTGTGGCCCAGCAGAGAATTTTTAGCTGCCAGGTTTTGGTTAACCCCCAGTGTTTGCTTGCTTGGGCAAAGAGTTTGTTAGCCGTTGTCTCTACATGTTTTGCATGTGCTAGATCTAAATGGTAACGCGCGCAGAGGGAGAGAATGGTGCGTTCGCGGATATCCTCATGCTGAATGCGCCCGAGTTTATCGTAGAGTAATCCCTCCCTTAATGCCTGTTCAGAAACCTGCATCTTATCCAGGTGTAGGGTTTTAAATATGGCAAGCAGTACAGCGACACCGCCGGGAAAAACAGCCTGGCGCTCTGGGCTGAGTCCTTCAAATATTAGTTTATCGGTATGCCCCGCACTGATTAATGCCTCTCGTAACTGATTTAAAGATTCAAGGGTTATACCCTCTTTGCCCCAACTGGCATGCTGTATGACCGCACCAATACTGCGGATTGTGCCAGAGCTGCCGATGGCCGCTTTCCAGCCAAGATCACGGTATGAGCGACGAATGGGGCGCAGCTCTAGCGCCGCAGCCAATTCGGCTGCTTTCATCGTATCCGTAGTGATTGCTCCATGGGGGAAATGTTGTTGACTGATATTGACGCAGCCCATGTAGAGGCTTTCACGGAGCTGAATATCAAACTGCTTGCCGATAATAAGTTCGGTGCTGCCGCCGCCAATATCGACCACTAATCGTTGCTTGTCACCTGTGGCCAGACTATGTGCCACGCCCAGATAAACCAGGCGTGCCTCCTCTCGCCCTGAGATGATCTCAATCGGGTGCTTTAATGCCGTCTCTGCTTGCGTTAGAAAGTTACCAGCCCGTTTTGCTTGTCTTAGCGCATTGGTGCCTACAGCGCGAACATTGTCTGTTGGCAGTTCACGCAGTCGTTGACCAAATCGACTCAGGCAGGCCAGTGCGCGTATGCGCGCCTCAAGTGAAAGTTCTCTGTTCTCATCAAGCCCGGCACCAAGGCGCACCATCTCTCGAATGCGGTCGATAATCTGGATCTCTCCATTGATCACTCGAGCAACGATCATGTGGAAGCTGTTTGAGCCAAGGTCAATTGCGGCGATGGTCTTTGGTGTGTTGTTATTATGAGTTGGCATTGATTGTTTAATATTGAGTTAGTGGAAGGATGTGGGGATATTTGTACAGTATCTTGCCAGCTTAGCATTTTGTGGCGTTTATGTTGTTCGGTTGGGCTATTTTATGCGCTAAACTTAAGGGATGAAATACTGTAATCAGTGCGGTGCAAAGGTTGAGCTACAAATACCTGAAGGGGATAATCGAGAGCGTCATGTCTGCATTGATTGTGACACCATCCATTATCAAAATCCCAGGATAATTACGGGCTGTCTGCCTGAGTGGGAGGGGCAGGTATTACTCTGCCGTCGGGCAATTGAACCGCGTGAAGGTTATTGGACGCTGCCCGCGGGGTTTATGGAGAACGGTGAAACCACGCATGATGGTGCCATGCGTGAGACGCTGGAAGAGGCCAATGCTCGGGTTGAGGTGGCCGGGCTTTTTAGTTTGTTCAACCTGCCACATGCTGATCAAGTGTTTATGATCTACCGAGGGCAGCTACTGGATCTTGATTTTAGCCCAGGTGAAGAGAGTCTGGATGTCCAGCTATTTGCGGAAGACGAGATCCCATGGGATGAGTTGGCGTTTCCTATGATTGGGGAGACGCTGCGCCTCTATTTTCGTGATCGATTGGCGGGGTATTTTGGAACGCATGTCGCGACAATTCGGCGGGTTTCAAAAATCCCCCGCCGTTACCAGATTGAAACGCACTAAGACCGTTGTGCTTTACTTCTTCCCTGAATAGACCATCCTGACATTGGTGGCGACTAGTCCATTGTCTTTCTGATCGCTCTCTTTGAGGTAGAATTCAACAATAGTGTGGCGATGCTGTAAGGCATCAACCGTGACATCATCCGCCAATTCGTTGATATGACAGAAGACGCTTTCATAAGGTGAATCAGGGTCGCGTGAATCGGTTATCCATAGGTTGGGTGTCACTTCTCGAATAAAGCGTAGAAAGCCGTACCCCTTATCTTCAAACCATTTGGTACAAACTCCGCGCACGCAGTAGCCTGGCTTGCCCCACTCATTGCGTGGCTCGCAGGTGAATGGCAAAAGATCAGGAATAAGAAAGCCAGAATAGAAGTTATCAACCTGGCGTTGCAGTGCTTTAGATACGTTGCGAAAGCCGATCAGTTCAACTCGGCAGCCTTTGTTTTGTAGTGCCGTAACTACCTGTAGAAAATCACCATCACCGGTCACCAGTAGTACTTGATCCAGGTTGGTTGCCTGTAGCATGGCATCCACTGCCAGATCCAGATCAGCATTGGCTTTGGTGGTGACGTTGCCCTCTTCATCAGTGTAACGCTGGACATTTTTGACTGTAATCTTCCAACCAAAATCTCGTACCATCTGTTGATAGGCGTAGGATTTTTGCGCGTATTCATGCTCGTTTTTAGCGCGTTCAGGATCGAAGGCAATGTAGGTGTTGAGTCGTTGTGGTGTGCTGCCATTGCGCACGGCAAAGCGTCGTAGGTTATCGTAGCGGAGTTGGTAGCCGCCGTTAAAGCGCACATTTTCGGCATCAACGAAGACACCAATTTTTAGATTAGATTCCAAAATAACATCTCTCTGGGATTATTCCATTAATTCATAAAGGGTGAGATCAGGTTAATCTCAACCCCCTAAAACCAGTTTATTTTTAGGGGATTTATGGGGCAATGGTAATGCTTTTTGGTGGTGGGCTGCAACTTTATTGGTGGTTTTTGTATTATTGAAAACAGAGAAGGGAAGGCGGTTGCCTTCCCTTCCTTAGATTAAGATGACCTGCTACCGATTACTTATGGTGCCGGTTTTCCACTAAGTGCTCCACCACACTAGGGTCGGCCAGGGTGGAGATATCACCGACTTGATCTACCTCATTGGTGGCGACTTTACGCAGGATGCGGCGCATGATTTTGCCGGAACGGGTTTTTGGCAGGGCAGGAGCCCATTGAATGATATCAATGGTGGCAATGGCTCCAATCTCTTTGCGCACCAGCTGTACCAGCTCTTTCTTTAAATCGTCGGACTCTTTAATACCCGCCATCAGTGTGACATAGGCGTAGATTCCTTGCCCTTTAATATCATGTGGGTAACCTACCACGGCAGCCTCTGCAACCTTGGGGTGAAGCACCAAGCCTGATTCAATCTCAGCGGTGCCCAGTCGGTGGCCGGAGACATTGAGCACATCGTCTACTCGGCCTGTGATCCAGTAGTAGCCATCGGCATCGCGACGGCAGCCGTCGCTGGTGAAGTACATACCAGGGTAGGTTTTGAAATAGGTGTCGATAAAGCGTTGATGGTCGCCATAGATATCACGCATGATGCCAGGCCAGGGGCGAGTGATGACCAGGTTGCCTGAGCCTTCACCCTCGATGATATTGCCGTCAGCATCAACGATAGCGGGTTCAACGCCAAAGAAGGGTCGGCAGGCAGAGCCAGGCTTAAGCGCATGAGCACCGGGTAGCGGGGTGATGAGATGACCGCCGGTCTCGGTTTGCCACCAGGTGTCAACAACGGGGCAGCGGGTATCGCCCACCACATGGTAGTACCACTCCCACGCCTCGGGATTAATGGGTTCGCCTACGGAGCCGATAACGCGCAGGGATTGGCGTGATGTTTTTTTGACGGGTTCGTCACCAGCGCGCATTAAGGCGCGCAGTGCAGTGGGTGCCGTGTAGAAGGAGTTGACTTGGTGCTTATCAATCACCTGCCAGAAACGAGAATTGTCAGGATAGTTGGGAATGCCTTCAAACATCAGGGTGGTGGCACCATTGGCCAGTGGGCCATAGACGATGTAGGTGTGGCCGGTTACCCAGCCGACATCGGCGGTACACCAATAGATTTCACCTTCGTGGTAATCAAAGACATATTTGTGGGTAATGGCTGAAAATAGCAGGTAGCCACCGGTGGTGTGCAGTACCCCTTTGGGTTTGCCAGTAGAGCCTGATGTGTAGAGGATAAAGAGTGGGTCTTCGGCATCCATCTCTTCAGCAGGGCAGTCGCTGGAGGCATCCTGCATCAGGTCGTGATACCAAACATCGCGGCTCTCATTCCAATTAATATTACCGCCGGTGCGTTTAACCGTCAGTACGGTGTGTACGTTGGGGCAGGACTCCAGTGCTTTATCGGTGTTGGCTTTGAGTGGTATTGCTTTACCACCGCGTACGCCTTCATCAGCTGTGATGACGGTTTGGCAGTCTGAATCAAGGATACGCCCGCTGAGGGAGTCGGGAGAGAAACCACCAAATACGACAGAGTGGATAGCGCCGATGCGGGCGCAGGCCAGCATGGCGATGCTGGCTTCTGGGATCATGGGCATGTAGATACAGACGCGGTCGCCTTTTTTGATACCGCGGCTTTTAAGCACGTTGCCAAGTTTACAGACCTCGGTGTGCAGTTCGCGATAGCTTATTTTTTTATCTTCTGTAGGGTTATCGCCCTCCCAGATGATGGCGGTCTGATCGCCCCGTTTGTCGAGATGGCGATCCAGGCAGTTGTAGGCAACATTGAGTTTGCCGCCTTCAAACCATTTGATCTCTGCGGTATGAAAATCCCACTCCTGTACCTTGTCCCACTTCTTGAACCAGGTGAGAGACTCTTCTGCCTGCTCAGCCCAGAAGTTGTCAGAGTCTTCTATTGATTGTTTATACATCACTTCATACTGATCGGCGTTAATCAGTGCGTTAGCGGCGAAATCTGCAGGAACAGGATAGATCTTGTTGTCAGACATCTGTTTCTCCTTAAAGCTGATTTTTCTAGGGTCAAGAATCCGTAATTTGACTTAGCTTATCGTGAATAGGGTAAAGACAGAAGCACGTCAAGCAAACTGTTTTGCTTTTTAGAGAGGGAAGAGGTGGAGGGGAGCTGATCTCTGGTTAGAGAGAGATATGGCGGATAAATGAGTGTATGTCATGATGCACGTCTCTCATGATTAAGTATTGTGCCCCCAGAGCTGATGAGTTGTTATTTTCAGTGGCTACTTAGCAAAATGATGGATTATGCTTTTGCCAAGTGCTGGGGTGTTGCCTCTGAATTAGTTTGACCGCTACGTCCATAAGTGGCGGTGGGAGTGATATTTGCTTTGCCATTCAAAATATCCAGCGCCAAGGTTAGGTGTCGTTGAGTGAGTGCGATAACGCCACCGTTGATTTCATTCTGACGATGCAGTTTTTCTGCTATCTCTTGAAGTTCTTGCCATTGGGTAACAAGCGTGCTCTCTTGAGGGAGGCGTTTGATGATGGTCTCCATCTCGCTGTTGCTGGAAGATAGTCCAATATGGGTTAAAAAATCTGTACGCTGAGTGTGTTGCTGTTCAACACGTTTTAGGGTATTAAGTTTTTTGGCGCTGGCAGTGGTGATCAGATCGGGGTCTGAAGAGCTGAGTGCTTGATGCTCTTCTATGAGCACATCTAATAACCGATAGCTCTCTTTTAGCTCTGCTGATAGGAGCTGAGATAGTTGTTGCTGCTGTTTGATGATGTGGGACATGGGCTAGCCCTTTTGAGCAAAAGCACGTTCAGTTGCTAGTAGACCATCCGCCGTACTGCGGGGGTCAATTTGATGGGTTCCTGTGGCAATGGCATCTCGTGTCTCTGAAATGCGGTTACTATCAACAATAGGTAGGCTGCTAATTTGCTCTTCCAAAGCATTCAGCTGAGTCGCTGATGCCGTGAGGCTTACGGTGTCTGATTTTGCTGCCCCAGTGGATCTGTCTTGAGTACGTGCATTGTTGTCAGTCGAGGCATCTACTTTGTTGCCTCCTTGGCTATTAATCGGCTCATTGGTGAGACCTTTGATATCAATATTCATGCTTCTGTGCTCCTAAATGCATATCTCTTTGGTAATGGGTAACGACGCTATATTCAATACCTTTAACCCATTTTGTGACGTTATTACTCTATTGTTTAATGTTTGCGAATGAATCGAATATTTTCAGTAAAAATAATCACATAGCCACTTTTACAACCCCTGGCGATACGACGATCGCTTCAAGTTCTTTTTTAGAATAAATGTTTTGCACCTTTATTCGCTCCCCTGTGACACCATTGCTTAACGCTTTTCCTGGCATGCGAACCTGTACTTTGCTACTACTGGCAAGAATGATAACTTTATTACCTTTTCTTATTGTTTTTGGTGTCACTATATAGATGGCATCAAGTACCTGGCCACGCTGTAGGTTTCTTTTTAATCTCTTCCCAATGGCCTGTGCGGGGTTGTCAAAATAATTGCTTCGAAGTCGGGCAATATCTCTCTTTTCAAGAGTAAGGTCAGTTGCACTTAGGGTTGTGCCCCGTGCAAGATTATGTGCTGCAACGACTACATCACTGTTTAAACTCACCATTGCAGATACATACAGGCTCCAGGGTTTGATGCCTGAGCAACGTACGCCAATGGTTGTTCTGCCAAGCTTGCGTCCTGTGGGTGGTGAAAAGGCCTCTAGGGGTAGGTTGCATGTTGCTAATCTTAAGCGGCTATCAATGCGGTTAACCGTTACCGTGGGTGGCACGGAGTAGCCGGTCAGATTATCTTTTGCGTGCTCATGTGCCGCATTACGAATGCTTTCATGTGATTGAAAACTATCTGTTGAATAGACAAAAGTGGGCAATACCAGGGTGGATAGTAGCAGTGCATTGATAAGTAAATTCTTAATTTTCAGGTGGTTAATTTTCATTTAATGTCACATTAGTTTGGTGATGTTTTTTTGACACATTGGGTGCTTGCTTGTAGTTACTTGCAAGTTGTGTGCCTGGTTATGAGCTGAGAATAATGAAGCAATTTCAGGTCTTTATGACTCTAAAGCATTATCTATAGATGCCGCTAAATGGGCATGGCAGTTTTAACTTGATGGAGAGATAAATATGGCAGGCATTTTAGATGGTGTAGATATGCGCACGCAGCTTGCCGGGCGGAACCGCTTGGAGTTGCTGCTGTTTCGTTTAGATGGACAGCAAAAATATGGAATCAATGTTTTTAAAGTGAAAGAGGTGATTCAATGCCCCCCTCTTGTGCAGATGCCAGGTGCAAATCCAGTGGTGTGCGGTATTGCTAATATGCGCGGCAAAACCATTTCAATAATGGATCTCTCCATGGCCATTGGTGGGCCTCAATTGGACGATTTTGCTGGAAAATTTGTTATTATCACAGAATATAATCGGCAAACTCAGGGATTCATGGTGGGTGGTGTTGACCATATTGTTAACATGAATTGGAAAGACATTTTGCCACCACCCAAAGGGGCTGCGGGAGGCAGTTACTTAACAGCTGTGACACAGATAGAAGATAAGCTGGTAGAGATTATTGATGTAGAGAAGATCATGAAGGATGTCATGGGTTGTAGTGAAGTTGTTAACGAAGGGGTTATTGATAGCAAGTTAGATGCAACGGAACAACATGTGCTGGTTGTTGATGATTCTGTTGTTGCTCGTGGGCAAGTGAAACGTGTATTAGAGCAGCTGGGCGTTGAGTGTACACTCTGTAATGATGGTCAGCATGCGTTAAAGCAGTTACTAGAGTGGGTTGATGAGGGGCGTGATCTGAATAATTGGTTGGCTTTAATTATTTCTGATATAGAGATGCCTCAGATGGATGGTTACTCATTGACTATAGCTATTCGGCAAGATCCCAAGCTTGAAAAATTACATATTTTTTTGCACTCTTCGCTTAGTGGCGGGTTTAATGAATCGATGGTTAAAAAAGTAGGAGCCAATCGTTTTTTACCAAAATATGACCCTAATGAGCTTGCAGGATTTGTGCAGGAGCGTCTAAAAGAACATGCGGAGCAGTGCTCTTCTGCAGCATGATATTTTTAAATTATCTATTTTGGATCAATGAATGAGTCATTCTGCAGCTAAAAATCAGTTAACGTGTTCGGTAGACGATTACCAATTATTTAAGAAGTTTTTAAGTGATGCAAGTGGTATCGAGTTAGGTGATGGCAAAGAGTATTTGGTTACTAGTCGGCTGGGTGGTTTGCTGCGTCAATGCGGACTGGAAAATATGAGAGCATTGCTTTCTGAATTATCCTCTGGGCGTAACCTGAGGTTAAGGGCTAGTGTTGTTGATGCGATGACGACGAATGAAACCTTTTGGTTTCGTGATGCGCCACACTTTAGATTATTAGCGTCAAAAATATTTCCTGAAACAGATAGTCAGCGGTTGCGCATTTGGTCAGCAGCATGCTCTTCAGGCCAAGAACCCTACTCAATCAGTATGCAGGCATATGATTACCGACTGCGCAACCCAGGTAAGTTGAGTAATGTTGAAATTGTATCAACAGATATTTCTGCCAGCATCTTAAGTGAGGCTCGTAAAGGTGTCTATTCAGGTTTGGCGGCTTCCCGTGGTTTAAATGATGAGCAGCGTCAGCGATACTTTACAGCGCATGCTGATGGGTATGAGGTTAAGCAGGAGATAAAAAATAAGATTCGTTTTCAAGAGTTTAATCTTACCCGTGATTTTGCATCTTTAGGGTATTTCGATATTATCTTTTGTCGAAATGTTTTGATCTATTTTCCCGCCGCAGTAAAGAATGACATCATTCAACGTATGAGCAAGGCATTGCGCCCTGGTGGCTATCTATTTCTGGGTTCTACAGAATCAATGCCAATAAACCTGGATGTTTTTAAAATGGTTACTGAGCAGGGTGGCATCATTTATCAGTTGAAAAAGTAGCCCTCCGCTTTTTTTGTAAGATATTTAATATCACCCTTTATATCTGTTTAGCGCATGCTAATGGGTATTGAGTAGCTAAGTATTTCTTCTCTTCCCCCCCCCCCCTTTTTTTTTTCTCTTTGCCGCTCAAGCGGTAATATCTTGCCGCCTCACGTGGCTTATTAATATGAATTAAAGTATTAAGCTATAAAAAACAGTCAGATGCGTTGGTGGCATGGATTCTGCATTGTCAATTCTAGATTAAAGATATTTGGAATAGATGAATGAGACTTGATAACGCATTTGGCATTCATGAGCAGGCTTTAAAGCTTAGGTCACGTCGTGCTGAGCTGCTGGCCAGCAATATGGCAAATGCAGATACCCCAGGATTTAAAGCACGGGATATTGATTTTAAACAGGCGTTAAAAGGTGAGGTCGTAAAACAGGCGCAGATAAAAACGACGCATAAAAATCATATATCAACTGCTGCAAATGGGTTGTCTCCTGCTCATCTTCTCTATCGAATACCAAGCCAACCATCACTGGATGGAAATACAGTTGATATGCAGCAAGAAAAAACCGCCTTTGCAGCAAATACATTGGAATATCAAGCTACTTTAGGTTTTTTAAATGGCAAAATTAAAGGATTAAAGAGTGCCATTCGAGGTGACTAACTATGTCTAGTATGAAGATTTTTGATATTGCAGGTTCAGCACTCAGTGCACAAAGCAAACGCTTGAATTTGGTTGCAAGCAATATGGCGAATGCCGATAGCGTTAGCAGTAGTGTGGGTGAAACCTATCGTAGTCGTCAGCCGGTATTTAAGACGATGGTTGATCAAATGGGTTCAAAAGATTCAGCCGTGGGTGTGCAGATGATAGGAGTAGTTGAGAGTAATGTTCCACTTCAGCAAGAGTATGCGCCTGGTCATCCTATGGCGAATGAAGAGGGTTATATTTTTCGGCCTAATGTAAATGTTATAGAGGAGATGGCCAACATGATCTCGGCCTCTCGTTCATATCAAAATAATGTAGAGGTTGTGAACTCTGCAAAGCAGATGATGATGGGTCTGCTCAGGCTAGGACAATAATTTAAGGTGATGCTATGAATGTGGCTAGCGTAACAGATGATATTTATTCAAGATTAGGTCTTAGCCAGAGTAACACTACAGCTGAGAAAAGCTCCAATAAGCTTGCACAGGAAGATTTTATGAAACTGATGGTGACGCAGCTTACTAATCAAGATCCTTTTAAACCCATGGAAAATGGTGATTTTCTTGCCCAGATTGCACAGTTTTCATCAGTCTCTGGGTTGGAGCAACTGAATGAGTCATTTAGCGCGCTGTCAGCATCATTGACATCTAGCCAGGCTATGCAGGCAGGTGCATTGGTGGGTCGAGAGGTGGAAGTGGCAATGGGCTATGGGGTTCTACCACAAGGTGGTTTGATAAAGGGTGCGGTGGACTTGCCCGCAAGTGCTAGCAATGTACTTATAGGTGTTAGGGATGCAAATGGTGCTTTGCTAAAAGAGATAACGTTGGGCACGCAGTCAGCGGGTCGACTTGAGTTTAACTGGGATGGCTCAATGGACGATGGTGGTTATGCGCCACCCGGTGTGTATAGCATTGGTGCAGAAGCCGTGATGGATAATGAAAATATTATGCTGCCAACGCTTGTTGCGGCACAAGTTGCGAGTGTAAGCCTGGGATCGGCTGAACAGGGATTAACGCTTAATTTAGATGGATTGGGTTCAGTTGCATTTAGCGATATATCCCAAATATATTAATCAAATTAATAGGAGTCTGACATGCCTTTTAGAATTGCACTCAGCGGCCTAGATGCTGCATCAACTGATCTACGGGTGACAGGTAATAATATTGCAAATTCAGCAACCGCAGGTTTTAAAGAAGCACGGGCAGAATTTTCTGATCTTTTTGCCAGTTCAATACAGGATGTCAGCACTAATTCTGCTGGACGAGGTGTACGTGTATCACGTGTTGCCCAGCAGTTCAGTCAAGG
>JAJRWL010000011.1 GCA_024276875.1 Gammaproteobacteria bacterium | reverse complement strand
TGCCAGCAAACTGGATATCCTTAAAAAAGGGACAGGCATGGTTGAGGTTATTGCACTTAACCCCGCTCAACCAATCCCACCTGCACCAAGACAAACGCATGCTAACGGCAAGAAACCTGGGCTGTATCTCCAAATTGGTGCCTTTTCAAACCACTTTAATGCCGATCGTTTAGCCAACCGGCTGGCTAACTCACTGGATCGTTCAATCCGAGTTAAACAATCCTATAGCAACGGCAATAAGGTATTCCAAGTTCAAGTCGGGCCACTACTCAATGTTAATCAAGCCGACAGCCTGTCTGAAAAACTGGCTCAATTAGGTATATCTGACCTGCATGTCATCATCGATTAAGGTTAAAATAATCACCAAGCACTCAATCATCCCTACCTCCACAACAACTAAATCAAAGGAATAAGCCACCCGTGTCTTCTGCCCGCTTTTGGATATTTGCCCAGGCCCTTCTGCTCATTATCCCTCTCAGCCTTGCACAGGCTGCCGCACCCATTCCTGCTCCACCCAAGATTGCAGGCACGGGGCATCTACTCATTGATTTTGAAAGCAATACCGTACTGGCTAAGCACAAAGCAGATCAACGGCTAGAGCCTGCCAGCATCACCAAAATCATGACTGCCTACACCATCTTTCGAGAGATAAAAGAGGGCAATATTAAATTAGATGATGAGGTGCTAATCAGCAAAAAAGCCTGGCGCACACCCGGTTCCCGCATGTTTGTAGAGGTCAATAAAAAAATACCGCTCGAGCTACTGCTTAAAGGGATGATTATCCAATCTGGCAACGATGCCAGCGTTGCCCTGGCGGAGCATGTTGCAGGTAACGAAGAGACCTTTGCCGCATTAATGAACACTCACGCCGCTCGTTTAGGGATGAAGAGCACCCACTTTGTCAACAGCACAGGTTTACCCGACCCCGATCATTACACAACCCCAAACGACATCGCCAAGGTTGCAGCTGCCACCATTAGAGAGTTCCCCGAATTCTATGCATGGTATGCACAAAAATCGATGCTCTTTAACAAGATCAAACAGCATAACCGCAATAAACTGCTGTGGCGCGATGAATCTGTAGATGGCATGAAAACAGGCCATACCAAGGCGGCTGGCTACTGCCTGGTGGCCTCTGCAAAACGTAAAGACATGCGCCTGATCGCTATTGTTATGGGCACTAAAAGTGAACAAGCCAGAGCCAAAGAGACCCAAACCCTGCTGAACTATGGCTTCCGATTTTTTGAGACCCATCACCTCTACAAAACAGGCGAGACACTTAAAGAGGTGAAAGTTTGGAAAGGTGCTAAACAGCAGCTCGCACTAGTGCTGGAAAAGGATTTAGTCTTAACTATCCCGCGGCGACAATATAAGAAACTAAGCGCTAAAATGGATATTAAAAGCCAGATCATAGCGCCCATAAAAAAAGGGCAGGTAATAGGCACTCTCTCTATCAGCCTGCACGACAAACGCTTGGCCGAAGTCCCTTTGGTCGCCTTAAAACAGATCGACTCAGGCAGTCTCTGGCAACAGGCAAAAGACAGCGCCCTACTATGGCTTGAATAATGAACAGCATAAAAGTCTACCTAAATGGCGAATTTATCCCACTCACAGAGGCCAAGGTCTCCGTTATGGATCGCGGCTTTCTATTTGGCGATAGTATCTATGAAGTGATACCCGCCTATAGTGGCCGCCTGTTCCGACTACAACATCATCTGCACCGACTTGAGAACAGCCTACATGCCATTCACATGGAGAACCCATTATCACATGGCGAATGGGAAGAGCTTCTGGCAATACTGGTTCTCCAGTATGCTGGGAAAGATCAAAGCGTCTACCTACAAGTTACCCGAGGGGCAGCACCCAGTCGAGATCACACTATTCCAGAAGGACTGATACCCACCATATTTGCCATCAGCACCCCTTTTCCAGCCGTTGATCCACAAATCTATACGCGCGGCATCTCTGCCATCACACTGGATGATATCCGCTGGCACTACTGCAACATCAAAGCTACAACACTGCTGCCCAATGTGCTACTGCGACAAGAGGCAAAGGAACGTGGTGCAATGGAGGCCATTCTAGTTCGCGATGGTTTAGCCATAGAGGGAGCCGCCAGCAACCTGTTTATCGTTGATGACGGTCAAATCATCACCCCCCCAAAAAGCGAGCATTTACTCCCTGGCGTGACACGGGATCTGGTATTGGAGCTGGCCGCCGAAGCTGATCTGCCCTACTGTGAAATGCCCATCAAGGCTGAACAATTAGACAGTGCAGACGAGATCTGGCTCACCAGCTCCACACGTGAAATTATGCCCGTTACCCACCTGGATGATCGTCCAATAAATAATGGCAAGCCGGGTGAGCTATGGCAAAAAATATTCAACCACTTCCAAGCCTACAAAGACGAGTTGAGATGAGCGAAGAGACACTATTTGAATTCCCCTGTGAGTTTTCTATTAAGGCCATGGGGCTCACATCACCCGACTTTGATGTCGCTGTGGTCGAAGTTGTCCGTCGCCACGCTCCTGATATAACGGAGGGCTGTGTCTCATCCCGTCCCAGCAAAAATGGCAAATACACCTCCATCACCGTCACCATTCAGGCCACCAGCAAAAAACAGCTTGATGCCATCTACCAAGGCCTAACTGACCATAAACATGTACTGATGAGCCTGTGAGCAAACCGCTGCTGCATCTTCAGCAACTCGGCCTGTGCGACTATGAGTCCACTTGGCACAGGATGCAGCACTACACTGACCAGCGAACAGCCGACAGCCAAGATCAACTCTGGCTACTAGAGCATCCGCCCGTATTTACCCTGGGTCGTGCAGCAAAAACGGAACACCTCTTGACACCAGGCAATATCCCCATAATACAGGTCGACCGAGGCGGGCAAGTCACCTACCACGCTCCAGGGCAATTGATCGCCTATCTACTTTTGGATCTGCACAGAAAGAAGCTCGGCATCAAGAGATTAGTCAGTCACATCGAACAGGCCATCATTAATCTGCTAATCAGCTATTCGATCAATGCCCACATCAAGCCAGGTGCGCCCGGCGTTTACGTGGGCAAAAAAAAGATTGCCGCTCTGGGACTACGGGTACGCCGTGGCTGCACCTTTCATGGACTCAGCCTAAATGTAGACATGGATTTAGAGCCATTTGACCGCATCAACCCCTGCGGCCATCCTGGTCTAAAAACAACCCAGTTGGCCGATTTAGGCGCAATGCCCCCTCTGCAACAGGTCGGGATTGACCTTTCTCACCACCTAGCCAATCAACTCAATTACAGGCTGGCCAATATCCCTCAGCAGGCAGAACAGGCGGCATTATGAGCAACGATACAACCTACAAAGCACCCTCACGTACCCGTCCAGAGAGCCATCAGCGCAGCCAAAACAAACTGAAGCACAATAGCGTAGAGGTTAATCTCAGCACAAAACCACTACGCAAACCCAGCTGGATCCGCATCAAATCCCCCAGTGGTTCAGGGGTCACACGTATCAAACGCATCCTGCGCGAACATAAACTCAGCTCCGTATGTGAAGAGGCCGCCTGCCCCAATCTGGGTGAATGCTTTAACCAGGGCACAGCCACCTTCATTGTGATGGGTGACATCTGCACTCGGCGCTGCCCCTTTTGTGATGTTGCCCACGGTAAACCCAATGGTCTGGATAAAAACGAACCCCAACAGCTGGCCGAGGCCGTTGAGCTGATGGCGCTGAAATATGTCGTCATCACCTCTGTAAATCGAGATGACCTGCGCGATGGCGGCGGCCAACACTTTGCCCACTGCATCCAGGCGCTGCGCCAACTTAATCGCCCGCTACAGATTGAAATCCTCGTGCCCGACTTTCGCGGGCGGCAAGAGGAGGCGCTTACCGTACTCAACCAAGCGCCTCCTGATATCTTCAATCATAACCTTGAGACCGTACCCAGACTCTACCCCACTGTTCGACCAGGGGCAGACTACAAAACATCGCTGGAATTGCTCTATCACTACAAAAAATTACGACCCAGAATTCCCACAAAATCAGGGCTTATGCTGGGCATAGGCGAAACACTGGATGAGGTGAAAATGGTAATGCACGATCTGCGCCAGCAAGGCTGCGACATGCTCACCCTGGGGCAATACTTGCGTCCCAGCCTGGCTCATCTGCCTGTAAAGCGATATGTCACCCCGCAAGAGTTTGAAACCCTACGCCAACTGGGTGAGAAAATGGGCTTTAGCAATGTAGCCAGCGGACCGCTGGTGCGCTCCTCCTACCATGCTGACCAGCAAGCCTCGCCTCTACTAATGACATGAGTTTAGAACTGAGACACATTATTGAAAGCCTACTGCTACCACCTGGCAGTCTTATTCTGCTGGGGCTATTGGGGCTACTATTAATAAAGAGGCTACTTGGCAAAATCTTTATCACTCTAAGCCTATTGGGTTTCTATCTACTCAGTACATCCGTCATCTCTGGTCAACTGATGTCAGGGCTGGAAATCTACTCGGCGCTCTCAATAAAAGAAGCAAAAGCGCTAAATGCACAAGCCATTGTTGTGCTCGGTGGCGGCCGTTATCTTGATGCGCCTGAGTATGGCAGCGATACCGTCAGCGCCCTGAATCTAGAGCGGTTGCGTTATGCCGCCTGGCTATCACGCCGGACGAGTCTACCTATTATTCCCAGTGGTGGCGTTGTCATAGCTGAAGGCACACCAGAGGCTAAATTAGCTCAAGATATACTCATCAATGAATTCCACGTAAAGGTTGCAGCGATTGAAGATGCCAGCCGTACCACCCGTGAAAATGCAAACCTAACCAAAGTGGTATTAGATAATCTGGGCTTTAGCAAAATTATACTCGTCACCCACGCCTGGCACATGTCACGAGCAATGTATGTCATGAAACAGGCTGGCGTTAATGCACATCCAGCCCCCACATCATTTCAATACAAAGAGAGCGAGATGCAAATTCAAGATTGGCTACCTCATACCGGTGCCTTTTTATCCAGCTCCTGGGCAATACATGAGTATGT
>JAJRWL010000208.1 GCA_024276875.1 Gammaproteobacteria bacterium | reverse complement strand
GTTGAGATTATGGTGACGTTCGTCATTCAGATAATAGTAGCGTCGGTAATAAACAGCGCTTTGCGTAAAAGATCCGTCCGAAACCAATGCCCTGGAACCGATTTGAATTGAGTAACCGTACTCTGTCCCTTCGCGGCTGAAAAGATTATCATGCACACGCCGATAGGCGATTCCCAGATCGATGCCCATCGCTGCCCCATCACTGTATAGGTCTTGCAAACCACTCACATAGTTGTATTTTGCAGATCGCCAAAAAGGGCCTGCGCTGGCCGACCAACCGACACTTCGCCCATCCTGCCTTAACCAGCGGTTGATACCAAAGCTAAACGCCTTGTAGTCACGCTCGTAGGTAGAGGTAACACCACCGCTCTCTTTATTTTCAACTGGGGTATCAAAAGAGAGCATACTGACACGCAGCCCAAAGGCACTTCCAACAATGCGTGGATAATTGAAACTGGCATCAAACTCGCTGAATTTCCCTGGCGCATCACAACAACCACCCACTCTTTTGTAGGTCAATCTAAGGCGTTGATTAAGCCCGCCCAGATTATCCATCTTGAGGCGCACCCCATAACTGATGTCACCATCGGCGGAGCGATCAATCTTTGGCAGCGGAAAGATATAATATTTTTCACTGACCGTGACCTCCAGCACCTCTTTGCCGTCGATCTCAATCATATCGGCATAGACCAGTTTAAAAAGCCCAAGGTCCATCACCGCCTGACGACCCAGTTCAATCTGCAACAGATCAACAGGGTCACCTACTTTAACCTGCATCTCCTGTAACATAATCTCAGGTTTTGTTTTTTTGTTGCCGGTAAAGCGGATCTCATCAATAAACCCTGCCTGCGCCACGGCAGCGGATGAAAAAAAAAGTAGTCCCGCAAGACAATAACAACGATGCCTTAATAAAAAAAACATATCCCCATCTTCAATTCTAATCGTGCAGTAATCTGTTTTTTTGTAGTATATTTACTATCAATATCGGCCAATGGTCTGACTCACATAACATCTTGACGCATAAATAACGGGAACAATAATGGCTCAATATATCTACACAATGAATGGTGTTGGAAAAGTAGTCCCTCCCAAGCGGGAGATACTCAAAGATATTTCACTTTCATTTTTCCCTGGCGCAAAAATAGGTGTACTCGGCCTCAATGGATCCGGTAAATCGACACTGCTGCGTATTATGGCTGGAATCGATACAGATCACCACGGTGAAGCAAGGCCGCAAGCGGGTATACGTGTTGGCTATCTGCCACAGGAGCCACAACTCGATCCCACCAAAGATGTGCGTGGCAATGTTGAAGAGGCATTGGGTGAGGTCAAAAATTCGATGTCGCGGCTGGATGAAGTCTACGCCGCCTATGCAGAGCCCGATGCTGACTTTGATGCGCTAGCCGCTGAGCAAGCCAAACTGGAAAACATTATTCAGGCGGCAGATGCACACAATCTGGATCGTAAACTTGAGATCGCTGCCGATGCGCTGCGCCTGCCGCCGTGGGATGCCGATGTCACTAAACTCTCTGGTGGTGAGCGCCGCCGTGTGGCGCTCTGTCGCCTGATTCTATCGGCCCCCGACATGTTGCTGCTCGACGAACCAACTAACCATCTGGATGCCGAGTCTGTCGCCTGGCTGGAGCAGTTCCTGCGCGAGTTCGAAGGCACCGTAGTCGCCGTTACCCATGATCGTTATTTTCTCGACAACGTCGCTGGCTGGATTCTAGAGCTGGACCGTGGTCACGGCATCCCATGGGAGGGTAACTATTCATCATGGCTGGAACAGAAAGAGGCCCGTCTTGAGCAAGAAGAGAGAGGTGAAAATGCCCGCATGAAGGCGATGAAAGCAGAGCTAGAGTGGGTACGCAGCAATGCCAAAGGTCGTCAGGCCAAGAGCAAAGCACGCCTCGCTCGATATGATGAGATGGCCTCCCAAAGTTTTGAAAACCGTAATGAAACAAGTGAGCTATTTATTCCTCCTGGCCCACGCCTGGGAGATAACGTGATCGAAGCCAAAGGCCTCAATAAAGGTTTTGGTGCCAACCTGCTGGTTGAAGAGCTCAACTTCAGTCTGCCGCCGGGCGGCATTATTGGCATTATTGGCCCCAATGGTGCGGGTAAATCGACCCTGTTCAAGATGATCATGGAGATTGAAAAACCGGATAGCGGTGAACTGCGTATTGGTGAAACCGTGCAGCTCGCTTATGTCGATCAGAGCCGTGACGCACTGGATGACAACAAGACGGCCTGGGAAGAGATATCCGGTGGTCAGGAGATCATCATCGTCAACGGCATGGAGATCAACTCACGCGCCTATCTCGGCCGTTTCAACTTCAAAGGCTCAGACCAGCAAAAACGCGTCGGTGACCTCTCCGGCGGTGAACGCAACCGTCTGCATCAGGCCAAGCTACTACAGAGCGGCGGCAACGTGCTCCTGCTTGATGAACCCACCAATGATCTGGATATCGAAACCCTGCGCGCACTGGAAAACGCGCTATTAGAGTTTGCAGGCTGCGCGGTCGTCATCTCACATGATCGCTGGTTCCTCGACCGCATTGCCACCCACATACTAGCGTTTGAAGGCGACAGTCATGTCGAATGGTTTGAAGGTAACTTTGCCGATTATGAAGAAGACAAAAAACGACGGCTTGGGGATGAGGCAGTGACGCAGCCCAAGCGTATTACATATAAGAAATTTGGGTAACAATCTATACTGTTAGGGGCTGTATAAGCCCCCTTTAATCATTAGCAAAAAAAATCCCGCAACGTTGCGGGATTTTTAATTATAAAACCAGTGTTTTGCTATAGCTGTTTACAAACAGTGTAAATTGTCCCGTCTTCCAGATAGCCCACCGTCGCCACGATACCTGTTGGCTCATCATCAATCGGGGTGGCTCCTGCGGCTAATGCGCGTACGGTTCCGGTATTTGACACGCCATCATCAAACGAGGAGTCAATTGCAGCAGCCCCTTTGCCAGGCACATTACTGGCACAGACGATGTTTCCGCTGAGGCCAAGCCCCCAGTTACCTTGCACCCGTGCCACACCCAGTAAACCACTATAAGCATTCGTAGGGTTGGCACGACCACCTATGTTGTTGGTAGTGCCCGCCGGGTTTCCGCCGATCAAGCCCGCATAACGCAAATGCTGCCACAGATACTGATTTTCATTGGCGCCCGCATTGAAGGCATTGTTTGGATCCAGCGAGCCATTACCAGCACTGCCATCCACCAAAGCATCGTCCCAGCCACGGGTATTTGCCCGAGCATCATCCCCGGGCAGTGAGCCATAGCGATCCTGGTAAGAAAAAATAGCTGCTGTGATCCCGTCAAAATCAGTCCGCAAGTTTTTGATCTTGGCATTTTCAATCATCTCTTGCCCTTTCAATACACCACCGAGCAAGATACCAATGATCACCAAAACAATGGCAATTTCAATCAATGTGAAACCCGACTGTCTCTTTTTCATTTTAATCTATCCTCGAAATCATTGAATATGTGGCTGCCTTACGCGTGTTAGGGTGAATAAGAGCAGGTGTACTTAAGATAAGTATCGACAAGTAGATAGAGAGCTTTAGTATTCCT
>JAJRWL010000207.1 GCA_024276875.1 Gammaproteobacteria bacterium | reverse complement strand
GTCTGTATTTTAAATGATTTTGTGAAGTTTCTTCTCATTTCTAGCTTCCTCTAACTGAAAATTAGAGGCGACAACTATCCTGACACAGGGGGGGGCTGCTTCAGGCACGATACTGTACTGGCCGGACAGACCTGTCGCATCCGAACCCACCAGCACCTTCAGGGCTTCGCCCATCTCACCACTGGAGATGCCCTTCAGGTACAACCACGGCAGCGCCGCTTCCAGCGTGCCTGTCTTGCGCACATACGGTGGCACCAATGCCGAGCGGAAGGTCACGGGCTTGCCCGTCTTGGCTCGGACTTTGGGGATCTGAACCGTCACCGATCCAATGCCCGTTTGCAGTTTCCGCTCGGGTAGATAGCCGTTGCGTACCACGCCTGCCTTGCCGTCCTCTGTTCGCCGTTCTGAGTGCTCACTCAACAGTTCCTGGAGTTCTGTTTCTACAGCCTGCTGAATCAGGCGTTGTGCGCCAGCCCTCAATAACGCTGTTAATGGGTCGCCGGCCTCTCGACCCGCCAGTTCAATCACGTTATTCTTACTCATGGTGGCGTATCCTCTTTGGGTTGCTTTAATGTCTGGCAACATCAAATCAACCAGATACGCCGCTTTTTTTCAACTAGTCAAACACCAGATTCAGTTATAACTCGGTCAACGTATGCCTTCCAGTAGTAATCGAATAACGCCACTGATGAGTAGTGCGGCACTTATAGATAATAAAATAGATAACCAGGCCTTTTTACTGCCCAGGGTTTTTAACATAACGGCAAAGGTTGATATACAGGGTACGTAAAAAGTCAGAAATATGAGAAAGGTCGTAATTTGTATCCAATCAAGATAGGTGCTCACCTCAAAGGTTCCTAACGCTTGATAGATCATTAATAGTGACAGCTCTTTGCGCAGGACACCAAATAAGATAGGCACACCAAGCACAACGGGTAATCCCAGCCACCAACTAGTAATGGGGGTAAACAGGGTGTTGATGATGGTGTCTGCCCCCATATAACTGAGCAGGGCAAGTACCACACTGCCTCCGACTAATAGCGGGGTGACAATGGTTAGAATATCGCGGGTCTGCGCCCAAGTTTTATGCAGCAATGTATGCCAGGAGGGTAGGGCATAAGGGGGGATCTCCTGTACCTGACCAGGGCCACTGTGCGGGTAGAGACGGGTGAGCAGGTTTCCCATCAGTGCAATGACAACAATGGTTAGCATAAAGATGGCAAAGACACCCAGCCCCCCCAGGTATTTGCCACCTAAAGCGAGAATGATGGCTGAGCGTGCAGAGCAGGGCACAAAGGTAATTAGAATGGAGGCAATCAGCCGCTCGCGGCCACTGCTATTTTTTGCCGCAGCAGAGATGGCGGGGACATTGCAACCTAGCCCCAGCAACATCTGTACAGCGACCTCTCCGTGTAGTCCGATGCGATGAAAGCCTCGGTCGACCACAAAGGCGATGCGGTGCATCACACCGGTCTCTTCCAGAAAAACTAGCAACAATACCAGCGGTAGCATGAAGGGGATAACGATGCCAATTAGGCCAATTAGGCCATCGAGCACGGCATGCCCTACGATGCCTAAAAGTGATTCTGGTTGCCATTCTGCTGCCCAGGCAATTAGTCTGGCAGCGGTCATAGTATCAAGCCAGGTGCTTACTTCAAATACCACAAATAGCACCGCAGCAAAAACAGCCAGGCTACCAAGCAAGCCCCATTGCGGATGTAGAAATAACTCATCAAGCCAATAGCGCCAGCCATGTCCCTCATGGGGTGCTCCCAGGCGGGTTGCGGCTTCAAATAGACTGGCAGCCTGGTGGTGAGAATCTGCATGCAGCTCTTGATCGAGAGGGCGAGGCAGTATTTTTGAGGCATCAGCTCTAAGCTGATCCAATTCGGGCAATCGCTCAGGAAAGTGCTGTTGCATCTCTTGTTGAAAATAGCGGCTTTTAGCGGCTAATTGCATAACAAGAAAGGTATGTGGAATGCGGAAAGCCTCATGCAGTTCCGAGCGGTTTAAGGCATCAGTGAGTGGTTTTAGGCTCTCATTAATATGGGGGCTGGGTGGTTGTGGCAGCGGGCATGTTTGTGCGCGCACCGTTCCAGCAGTCGCGGCAAAAAGTGCTGAGATGCCATGTCCACGTAAAGCAACAACAGGTACAACTGGGATGCCAAGTCGTTTACTCAATGTGCGGGTGTTGATGTGCAGGCCTTTATGTCCCGCTTCATCCATCATGTTGAGCGCGAGCACAATAGGCCGGCCAAGCTGGCATAACTCAAGTGTGAGTTCGAGATGACGCTCTAAAGCAGTGGCATCAGCCACTTGAATGATGACTTGTGGTGGCGCAAAAGGTGCGGGAGGTTGGGTCGATTCATGTATGGAGACAGGTGGCCGCTCATCACCCCATAGCAAATACTTTAAGGTGACTTGATCATCCGCTTGCAAGTGTTGCAATGAATGGATACTTGGCAGATCAATGAGACTGGCTTCATCAAAACCAATCTGAATAATGGACTCACCGTAGGCTTTATTAGTGCCTGTGAGCTCTCCGGTTTGAATAGATGTGCTTGAAACTGCATTAAACAGCG
>JAJRWL010000206.1 GCA_024276875.1 Gammaproteobacteria bacterium | reverse complement strand
TATGGAGAAGTTTAAGACCAATATCAGAGGAAACAACCAAATTGGCCCACCAATACCTGTATAGCTCATCACGGATTTAATTTGGTGGATTTATACTGAATTTGGCATTCCAGTAGGGTTAACTGATTTTTCTAGGATAAATAATCAGGTCACTCGACTCAACATCCGTCTATTTCCAACCAGCCTTGCCCAGTTTTTTCCCACCACAAACCAATGAATATAGGCGGCTTCAATCAGCAGTTTCCACGCTATTACTGCATCAAGTGTCAATTCTGTTTCAGCCGCACAGAGACTATGTTCAATCTTTAGGCTATTGGCAATCAACTGGCAGCGCGCCAAGTGGTAACGATTGGATATCAGAGTCACTCGATCAATCTGCTCTCTTTGCAGGATTTGCCGTGCATTCTGTAGATTATCCAGTGTATTTTTTGACTGCTCTTCAAGACGGATATTCGCTTGCACAGGCAGGCCATGCTGCTGAAGATAGTGAAGCCCCGATGTTGCTTCACTTGGCGCATTTTTTGATGTCATCCCTCCCAATAGCAGCACCAAGCATTGGGGCTGCTCACAAACAAGCTGCCTGATTTTTTCCAGACGCAGCCGATATTCAGCATCAGCCACTCCATTTATCAGCTTTTTGCCAAAGATAAGATAGCCACCACAAGCATCAGGGCAAGAGCTGCTTTTGCGTGCAATCCGCAGAACATGGAGATAGGTAAGAAAGAGGGGAATCGCCGCTGTAATGACGATGATCAACGTAGAGAGTAGCAGCGTCCAAAGACCATCCCAATCAATATCACCCTGCTCTGGGTCAAAGCGCATCAGTTCTATAAACCCGAGGCAAGAGAGAACTCTTGCCTCAGGTATTATCGTTTAATTATAACGCTAGCAGTTGAGACTGAATGGCTCGATCCAGATTTTGAATCCAGCCATTATAATTTTTATGGATCTCACCTGTGTCTGGCTTGTAATTCAGTTGGTTGCTATCTCGATAAAGCAGGCTATAACCATCCTTTGAATAAGGAATGTCAATCTTCGCCATATGTTTACGCAGAAACAGTGTGCCTACTAACTTACCAGGCCCTACATTTTTGATCTGCCAATTTAGACTTAGACCTGCTCTCATGATCGCTTTCTTCATGTTTTCAGCCGTAAGATTCTTAATACTTGCATCCACCGGGGCATCTGAAACATTATAAATTGGCGCTGATTTACACCCCACCAGTAGCAACACGGCCACCGCTATTAATACCCATGTAAACCGCTTAACCTGTCTTTGTTTTACCATGTGACACTCTCCTTTTACTTTTAAGTTAAATATAAAAACAACCGTAATGCGCTATAACTCTTTACGTGGGTCAGCCAAGATACCCAAAGCCTTTAGCAACCCTGGCAGGTAGCCTCCCCGCTTAAACAGTTGCCAGGCAATCATCAAAACGATACGTGATGTATCACTAAAGGGTCGGTAGTGACTCTCCCTCCGGTCAGGCAGGTAGATAGACTCCACCGGAACCACAACACTATAGAAGCGCTGTTTGGCCGCTTCAATAAAAATTTTACTCTCAAAGACAAAACCTGCTGCCCCAAAATCTACCGATACCACATTTTTCAGCACCGCTGCTGGATAGAGACGAAAGCCAGACTGCGAATCGACCACCGGATAGCCTGAGGCCCAAGAGACCCAAAAATCTGCAAAGTTATTGGCAAAGAGCCGCAGTGGAGGTGCCGCTTCACGATTGATCAAACGCGCTGCAACGATAATATAATCAGGGTTCTCTGCGGCTGCTTTTAACAGCCGTGGGATCTCCTCCGGCGCATGTTGCCCATCACCGTCCAGCGTAATAACGGCATGATATCCCTGCTGCATCGCATATCGAAAGCCATGCTGTAGCGAGGCGGCTTTACCGCTATTCTGCGCATTTTTCAAAACCGTCACATCAAGATCTGCCAACTCGGCACAGGTCTCATCTGTCGAGCCATCATTCACAACAATAACCTGCTTAACTTGCAACAGCGCACGCGCCACCAATGCCCGTATCGTTGCTGCCTCATTAAAGGCAGGAATGACAATTGCACATTCAGAATCATTCATTCAGCACATGGCTCCATTAATTGAGATCACCTGTGCGGATATATAGCCCGCCTCATCTGAAGCAAGAAAACCAACCAGTGAAGCCACCTCTTCTGGTTGCCCCGCCCGTTTCATCGGCACCCTCTGTTTGATGCGCTCATCATCAAAACTTGCCTCTGACATACTGCCCTGGATAATACCCGGCGCAACCACATTGACCGTCACCCCACGAGAGGCCATCTCGACCGCCAGCGAACGAGAAGCCCCATGCAGACCCGATTTGGCCGCTGCATAATTGGCTTGCCCTCGGTTGCCCATCACCCCCGCAACCGATGACAAGCTAATCACGCGCCCCCAGCGGGTACGCATCATCGGCATCAATAGCGGTTGGGTCACATTAAAAAAACCATTCAGCGACAGATCAATCACCTGCTGCCACTGCTTTTGGCTCATACCCACCATGGCTGCATCATCATGAATACCGGCATTGTTGACAACAATCTGGATCGCACCCACTTCCAGCAGCTGCTGCAAAGCCTGCTCAGTGGCCTCAGCATCCACTATATTAAATTGCACACTTTCAGCTGAGCCACCCAGCGACTTAATCTCCGCTACAATCTCATTTGCACGCGCCAGGTGACGATTGGCATGCACAATAACATGCAGGCCATCAGCCGCCAATTGTCGACAGATAGCTGAGCCAATATCACCACTGCCGCCCGTCACCAATGCTCTTTTCAAGTGGTATCCTCCGGTTGAATCATAATTATCACCCGTCCATCAGCAATAGGCCGCCCCTCTGTTGTCACGGCAAATGAGTACATCAGATTACCTGCATCAGAGAGTAGTTGCGTTGCCTCTACAGTCAGTATCGACGCTATTTTATCTAAGCGTGAGCAATGAAGCTGGATTTGGCGCAGCGCGGCCAAATAACCCAGTTTAATCACCTCACCCTTCTCATGTGCCAGCAGACCACTATGTACTGCGACGGCTTGCGCACCATACTCTATCGCATGAATAGCACTCAGCTGATCGTTACTGCGCAATGGATTTTTCAATGATTGGTGTGATTGCATAGCGCAGACAACGCCTTTCTCATCCCAGCTCACAACCTGCTCAAGCAGACACATATCAGCGGCATGAGGAATCAGTTGATGGGGGACTAATTGCAAGATTTAATCTCCACCGTAATATGCTCATCTACTAGATAGGGTAAAACCAGTCGAGCCGCACATTTTTTAGCCACCACCTCCAACAGAGGCAGGCTATTCGCTGCGGGTGCGGCAACGCGCAATTGCTCCAGTTGGCTATTGATCATTTGGCTCTCATCACCCCCCTCTCCAGGCAACAGTATCAGCTCTACCAGCGATTGCTTGCGCAACTGCGGCTGGATAATAATTGCCACGCCAAACGGTTGCCGTCCTGGTTTAAATCGAGCAAGCGGGGCAGGCCATGGGGTGTCATATGAGACCAACATCACTGGTCGCTGCTCAACCGCGGCCTGCACGGCTGCATCCAACAAGCCCACAGCAAAGCTGCCATTCAACCCGGATAGACTGGTTGAGGCGGCATGAAAACCGGTCGCAATAGAGCAATAACCCGCAGGGGCATTGTGTACCGAATTATGAAAAAAGGTGGGGGAGACGGGATGGTCTGGCAAACAAAGCGCGCGGCAGATGCGATCCACCACATCCATATCACCATCCGATGAGACAAATACCGTACTAAGGTCGTCATAGCGATTGGTTGAGAGTGCATCCTGCACCGCCTGGAGCGCTAATTTAATGGTTAGGGTTGTACGTCTGCGTTCATTTGGTTTCAACATATCTGGCTTCAATGCGGGTAGATCACCGGCTTGGTAGTCGTCATCTCCTCTTAATATGGTCGCTGCCTGTTGCCAGCTGTTCAAACCTGGAGCAACAACACCCATAGCTTCGATATAGACCGGCTTCATCGACCGCGCCCAAAGAGCAGACTACAGTTATTGCCACCAAAGCCAAATGAGTTACTCATGGCGTAGGCGATATCCCGCTGTTCACGCTTTAACAACACATTGGCTGATAGTGCCTCATCCTGCTGTTCTGTGTTGAGGTTACAGGGCAGAAAACCATGCTCCAGTGCCATCAGGGTGAAGATCGACTCGATCACGCCCGCCGCACCCAGGGTATGCCCTGTCCAACCTTTGGTTGAACTACAAGGGGGTTCAGCACCAAACAGCTGCATCACGGCGGCATCTTCAGCGGCATCATTCGAGGGGGTAGCTGTGCCGTGCAGATTGATATAGCCCACCTGATTTGCAGCGATTTCAGCTTGCAAAAGCGCCTGCCGCATCGCCATGGCCGCGCCCAAACCCTGCGGGTGGGGGGTAGACATATGATAGGCATCACTGCTCTCACCACAGCCCAGTAGCAAGCAGCCCTGTCCACCGGCCTGCTCAGATTCAAGCAACGCAAATCCTGCGCCCTCACCAATATTGATGCCATTACGGTGGGCATCCCAAGGTTTACAACGATCAGATGAAACCAAACCCAATGAGTTAAAACCATACAACGTGGTCAAGCAGAGTGTATCCACCCCCCCCACAACGGCGGCATCACACAGCCCTGCTTCAAGATAACGCTGTGCCGCAGCAAACACCTTGGCACTGGACGAACAGGCGGTTGATACCGTCAACGCCACCCCTTTGAGTTGCAGATAATGGCGCACAAAATCGGTGATCGAATAGATGATATGTGTGGTGGCTGGCTGAAAATCATTGGGCAGCTCACCCTCTTCATCACGCTGCCAATAGGCGGCTTCAGTCGCGCCGATGCCAGAGGTGCTGGTTCCCATAAAGAGGCCAACCCGCTCTGCGCCATATCGACTCACTGCCGCATAAACCCGTTCACTAAAACCATCCAGCTGTAATGCAAGGTGAGCCAATCGATTGTTGCGACACTCAAAGCGGGAGAGGGTCGCCGGCAGTGGCTGCTCTTCAATACCATTCACCCGACCGATCCAGGTTGATAGCGCCACATCCTGAAAATCACAGGCTCGCAATCCACTCTGCTCAGTTTGAAGCGCATACAGCGAGGCATCAACGCCAGAACCCAATGCGTTGGTCAATGTATAAGCGGTGATGCGCACAGGATTAATCAATTTATGCAACTCAAACCTGCCCGATATTTAGCGGGTTAGCTCCCAGCTTTCATGCGTTTCTTTGGTATAAAAACCATACCCATCCGTAGGGTACTCTTTATTTGTAACATCAAACTGTTGAATGGCATCCAGCACAGGAGATTTTCTAAAGGGGACATGTATCGCCCTGGCACTTCCATTTTCAATGCGTATTTTCAAGGCGGATGGCCAATAATTTGATAATTCAGCGGGGGTGATGACAGAATCAAAATCAGGATAGGCCAGGATCAGAGGGAGATCATATTCATCTACTGCTGCTGCTATTTCAATCGGCAACCAATCTTTATCCTCTTTTGTTGTTTTGGTTAAAATCAACAGAAATTGCTTGGCATTCTCTAATTTTATCACCATCTCTTTTTTTGCAGCATCACTAATAGCGGATGTTTTCTCGTCACTATCTGTCAATTCAAAATTGACCCCCTGCCCTGAATCCCACATGTTCAGGATATTGTACTGCTTTGTATCAGACTGGGTTGATTCAGCTGTTTCACTCGCATTAAAAGCGACATAGGTTCCATTTTTGCTGGTCATGTTAATTCTATTGCCCCACTAATGAATTTAAAGTCAATGTTATCCTGCTATTGGCTGCTTACTTTATGATGTTTGAGTCGTTTCAACAATGCGGCTCGCGGTAATTTTCCCGTCTCATTACGCGGCAGCGCATCGATTTTATAGAGTGGGCGCGGTAAAAAAACCGCATCTATTCCACGCTTTAAACACTGCATAATGGCCGCCTCATCCCGTGTGGGCGCAACCACAAAAGCAGCCAAACGGGTGGTGTCATCCGCTGCCACATCTGGCATGACGAAAGCACCATCCTCCACCCCATCAATCGCATTTAACTTATGATTAAGGTCACTTAAAGAAGTACGCTTACCGGCAATGTTGATCATCTCTTCACTGCGACCCAATAGCCGAAAATAGCGAGGATCAACCACCTCAATCCGATCACCCAGCGGCACAGATTGGCACAGCTGTTCTGCCTCAATATAGGCTATCTGATCAACCATTCTCACTGACATACCCTCATAAAGATGCCAGCATGAATCAACCGTTGTTTGTCGGGATGCAATGGAACCCGCCTCTGAGCAACCAAAAATTTCCAGTACCCGTGTATCCAATAAGCGTTCAGCCTGTCGTGCCAAATCAGATGAAAGAGGGGCTGTGGCTGAGATAATGAATGCCAACTCCGGCCAGTTTAAATCTGCTTTTAGGCAGGCTCGCAGATGCAGCGGTGTTGTGATTAAGGCACGAGGGGCGGGCAGCGATGCCAATGCCTCAACCACATCCCGCGGAAAAAAGGGGCGGCCTGTATGTATCATAACTCCCGCACGCCAAGGGGTCAGTATGCTGGTCTCCAGACCATACATATGCTGAGCAGGCACGGTAGCCACCAGTGCCGACAGCTTGTCCGGTTTGATATTGAAGCGTGCAATTGCTTTATCTGCACCCACAACAAGCTCGTTCCAATATTTAGGATTCGCCTTGGGTGTCCCCGTGCTCCCTGAAGTAAAAGCAATGGCGATGAGCTGCTCACCATCAATAACCGGAATACAATCAACAGTACCTTGCCCAGCTTGCGCTATCTGCAATCTGATCAATGGCAATTCAATCCCAGCAATTGTCGCCTCAGATAGACAGTAGCTATCAGGATAGTCACACCGCAATCCATGGATAACATCGGGTGTGCGATTGGGCGGCAGGAGACTGGTCTGACCTCTTATTATCGCCGCAGCAAACCCCACCATAAAGTGATAGCGATCCTCACAGAGGTTAATCAGATAGCCCTTTTCCGGCAGGGACTTAACCAACGCCATCACATCATATAAAAAGGCAGCCGCCGTAATCGGCTCGCCCTGATGCCAAACCAATGGATCAGTCACTGCATGCTGAAATAGTGGAAAACCACTACTCATGACTTTGGCAGTGAATGCAGATCAATTTTCCCCAATAGCCGCATAAAACCAATAAACCCAGGATGATCAAGGTGTGAAAGATGTCGAATTCTAACCTGATACTCGATAAAAAAAACGGCCAGCACCAACATGTAATTAATAAAATTGGTAAACAGTGACCAAACTTCCAGCGGTGTAAAGAGCGCCAGCAGAAAAGAGAGCAAGGCCAGCAACATAAAGACATAGACCCACAGCTGAGTTACTGCACGCGTGTAACGCTGGGTTACTTCATCCAATTCGTGCCCATGCGCTACTCGAGCGAAGGCACTAATAAGTGGCGTTGAGCCTGCACTCAATGTTCGCGCAAAAAGAAAACAGAGCAACAGATTAATCAGAATCGGCGGAAGAAAGAGCATTACCTGAGCTGCTGACTGATAATAGGCCTGACAAATCAACAGCCCAACACCCAATAAGATTAACCCCCACCCCAAATAAGCGCCCTTCATCACCAGCCCGCCACCGCTCAACAATAGCAGCAGTGAAAGAACCAAAATACCAGGCATGACAGAGCCTACAAAAACACCCCCATGGAGCGCCAACGGGTAAAGCAGCATAAGTACCAACAATAGGCGAGCATTCGTCATTTTCATTACAAATATGCGCGGTTGCTGGCCGCCCTATTTTTACTGCCCATCCTGCAAAAATAGTTTAGGTCGCTCAACCGGGTTTTTACTCATCCAATCCGCATAATATTCTTTATATTTTGATTGAATACTGGACATATTGGCATTTGCCCAACGATCCGAAGCAGGCGACTTTTCAACCCACTCACCGGTTGCTTGCCACGCTTTAAATGCAGCAGAACCTAGCTCACCAGCATGCACAGGTTTAAGAGAAAAGCGCGCCTTCCACAACCCCATTCGGGGTGTTACCAATGCATAATAAGTCTTATCTGCCTTTAATTCTGCTGACATAAAATCGGCACTTTTGCCCACCACCATAAACAGATATTTCCCTGGCTCCAATGAGTATGAGAGTTTTTTCTTTGCAGCAACGATTCCAACCAGTGAAGGACGATCCTTCTTTATTTCAAATACACTCGATTGAATAGCGAAACCCAGCGTTGATGGCCGCATAAATACAACCCTTGCTTTACCCTTCTCCGGTGCAGTGGTTACTTGATCAGGTGGGACAACCCGCATGTTTTTAACCGTACCCGCACAACCCGATAAAAGCAGCGCAAGCAGTAGCACGATAAAACAAGGTGAGAGCGCCATACATCTTCATATAAAATATGCTCAAGCCACATTTTTAGCACTCACGTTGCTCTATTCTACTATTTCAGCTACTTTTTTAGGTTAAAATATCGCACCATTAGCCATCATTCAAACCCTTTGTGACGATTTCAGATAACCCCTACAGCTTGTGACACCAACAACAATAATGAGCAATACGCTTCAGGTTGATTATCTCCCCATTGCATCAGCGGCAAAGTGGGCGGATGATCCCTGCGTGATGGCATTGATCCAATTTGCTGATTCAGCCAGTAGCTCACAAGCGGGTGGGGCAAATATCACCGTTGGTCTACCTCAGCTTAATAAGCAGAAATGGGTTGAGGTCTGGCGCACCAAACACCTTGTCAGCTGGCATCAACAGGAACAGATCAGTTTTTGCACCACAGACCATATGCTATTGGGTCACATGCTGCTTGATGAGAGTGCCTCATCTGATTTAGAGACACTCAGCGAACATGCCTATCGTTCACTACTCGATTTAACAGTGCAACAGGGCTATCCCCATCTCATCCGTATCTGGAACTACTTCCCCAATATCAACCAGGAAGAAAATGGGCAGGAGCGATACAAAAACTTCTGCATTGGCCGTCACCGCGCTTATGAAGAGCGCCAAGGATTTAAAGAGCAGCTACCCGCTGCCACCGCTATTGGTAGCCACTCCCCCGGCTTTCTTATCTACTTTTTAGCCAGCAAAACCCCAGGTTGCCAGATTGAAAATCCACGGCAGGTCAGTGCCTTCCATTACCCTGCAATCTATAGCCCCAAAAGCCCCAGTTTCTCACGCGCTACCCTCAAATATTGGGGCAGACAAAGTGATCTCTACATCTCTGGCACGGCAAGTGTTGTGGGACATAAAACCCACCATATAGGTGATCACATCGGCCAGCTGCAAGAGAGTGTGCGCAATATTGAGGAATTACTAAAAGCAACGCATGCCTCAGAAGAGAAGCTAAAACAGCGGATGCTTCTCAAAATCTACCTGCGCCAGGCTGAAAATCTTGCTCAGATTGATCAGCAGATCAATAGGCTGTTTAAACCCGAGACACCTCGGATCTATCTGCACGCTGATATCTGTCGTAAAGAGTTACTACTTGAGATTGATGGCTACTCAACCGTCACGGCTGATTGACGCGCAAGCAGCATTGAGGCGACAAAGCTGCCAACAATCCCCACCGCTGTTGTCAGACCGATAGCGCTCAATACAGGGATTTCTGACTGTGCCAGGATAGTAAAAACCACTGTGGTTGAAACGGCACAGACCACCAATGCATGAAAGGTTCGTCGGCCATCCTCTTCACTCACCTCTTGCCGATTGAAGAAGAGACTGTAATCCATCCCGATACCCGCCACCAGCATCAGCGCCACCAGATGAAATATCGACAATGCCACACCCATCAACACCAAAAGAGCGACCGTCAGGGTGACGGCCAGCAGCACAGGCAATAAAACCTTTAAAACTGAACGGACTGATTTTAAGCCCATCAGCAATAAAAGTGTCATGGCCGCTACACCCCAGCCTATTCTGGAAAAGATCCCTTCACGGAATCCAACCACCATGCGTTTGCTCTCTTCACCCAGTTGAAGATAACGTATTGAAGCATCATTAATCGCTGTTATCCGTTGCCCAACTGCAACCGGATTATTAACACCATAGAGAGGAACCAGCAGAAACCACTCCCCTCCCTCTTTCATGACCAAATTAGCCAATGGTTGCCCTGCTGATGTCTCACTCAACTGTTTCAGCTCAAGCGGTTGAAGTTGCTGCGCAGCTGCTACACCCTGTAAAAAGGGGATAAAGAGGCCACTACGAAAATGGTACGCTTTTAGTGCCTGTTCCAAGTTGTTTTTCAAGTGTCGATCTGGCGGCAATGCAGCGCGTCGTTCCAATTGTCGCTTGTGGCTAGGCAGATAGTGGCTGGCCAGATTAAAGCCTGCAATAGCATGAGACTTAACCAATCCCTCCAGCCGACTCTCCAATCCTTCTGCTTGCTGCAAGAGCGCTTCAAGCGCGGGGGCATGCAAGATAATCAGATGCCCCACTTCCGGCGCATTAAGCTGCATGCGCATCTCTTGGTCTAACCTTAACAGCTGTTTTGGCAGCGCACTCATTGATGACAGATCATCCTGCCAAATTGAGGTTGGCTGTATAAAAACAAAGAGCAGAGAACAACCCCCTGCCAGCACCAACAACCTTGCCAGTAATCGACTCAATCGTGGCATCCGAGGCATACCTATATTTATAGTCAGCTGCCAACCTTTCCTCATCAGTTTTGGCAACAACCAGCGCGTACACAATGCGCCCGCAAGCAAGCCACCCATGGTAAAAACACCTAACTGGCTCAGCCCGCGAAAGCCCGTTGTTGCCAGCACCAAATAGCCGATACAGGTCGTGATAACGCCCATCTGCAATGTCGGCCATATTCGCATTAAACCCTGCAAAGCCGTCTCATCTTTTTTAAGATGACTGAAGAGGTGAATGGGGTAATCAATCGTGACACCCAATAGAGTAATACCAAAGGCCAGCGTAATGCCATGCAGCTCACCAAACAGCAGACCCACTGTACAGCTACCTACTAGCATGGCGGTAATCAGTGGCAATGCGGCCAAAATGGTCACACGCGGTGAACGATAGGCCAGCAACAAAATAAGCATAATGACTGCCGATGAGATCATGCTCAGCCACTTTGATTCACTGCGGATCAGCTCCCGTGACTGAACAGCAAACACCCCAGAGCCACTCAGCTGTAATGTTAATTGGCCACGCTTATTAACTTGCTGAAATTGCTGCTCGATCAATTCAAGCAGCTGTTGCTGTCGATCAATCTCCATCCCTTTGGCTGCTGTTTCAGCAATCAACAATGCACGTTGTTGATCGGCTGAAAACCAAACGCCCTGCACACTGTTCGGACGGGAGGGTGGCAACCACTGTTTAAGCAGCGCGGGATAAGCCGCTGTTGGATCTTGGGGTAACCATTTTTTAAAGGGGGATGGATAAGGGGCGATCAGCTCCTGCATACGTTGATCAAGCGCCTGCGATAATCTCTGCTGAGTAAAGCGTTCTGCATCTTTTTTAATCAATAGATAGCGGTACTTAAACAACAGAGGGTCAACTTGTGGAGATGCCACTGTGCCATTTTCTACGCGCTTAAAATGCTCCAACTTCAGCAATGCTTGATGTAATTGACGGCTTGCCTCAACACGTTCTTTTAACGAACCACCTTCAATACCTATTAAAATCAAACGCGAGGCAACACCTTCCTGCAACTTACGCTGCATCACCTTCTCTATGGGATCACTGGCTGCGGGGAGAAAATGAGAGATGTCGGAGCGTATCGGAACCTTTAGGGTCAACCAGGCAAAGGCCAGTACAACCATCAGTAGCCAAATTAGCAGCGGGGCAAATAGGCGTTTATTCACTGCCACTGTGCAAAATGAGTGTTGTTCGATCCCCACCTTGCTCCTGTGTCACTATCTGTTCAATCTGCTTATCACGGCCACTGATGGTTAGCAAATCAATCAACTCGGCCAGCTGGCTATCCTGCGGTGTCAGCTGCAACTGCCACGCACTGCGCATGCCTGTCAACTCAATGGCGTAGTATTGTTTTAAGGATTTTAAATCCCCCGTCAATACCGCTCGTAGCGTTTCAATAAAGATTTGTAACAAAGGATAAGCATTAATATCCACCACTTGTTCAGCCTGCCCGGAACGCGTGATCGTCATTTGACCACCCGTAATCTCATAACGGCTGACGCTTGGTTTTTCAACCTGTTTCACCAGTCGATCCGGTGGTGAAAAGCTCAGTCGCCCCTGTGATACTTCGGGTGCATCCAGGAATGCCAACTCTTTAGTCTCTGTATAATCTTGCTCACTGGCTTCTGCTATTGCCAACAGCGCCATTAGCTCTGCATAATCCCAATCTGCTGCCGTCGCTTGCAGCGAAATAATCAGCAGCAAATTAAGCGCCATTAAACTACGCATCTTCATCCCAAAAGTCGTAGAAGTTGAACCAATTGTAGGGGGCTTTACGGGCATAGTATGCCAAACGATCTGCATAGATCTGCATCCACTTTTGCAGATCAACATCCCGTTGTTTCCTATCAATCACCACCTGATCAGCCAGCTTTTCAAAATAGAGCTCATACCGATTGCCACCCATGTGCAGGCCGACAAAAAGAACCACCGGAACCTTGAGTACCGATGCCAACAACATCGGGCCGGTAGGAAATCGAGCAGTCTTACCCAAAAAGCAGCAATTCACCGATTTTTCATTGCCCACCGTTCGATCGCCAAGCATAGCTACCGCTTTGCCCTCTGCCACAGCATCTGCCACTTTTAGCATGGTATCCATCTCTCCCAATGGCAGAATGCTTTGTGCGATCTCTGGGTTCAGTTCCATAAATATCTTTGAGATCTGTTCATGATGGTTAGGGTACATCAGGATTTTTAATGGGAT
>JAJRWL010000205.1 GCA_024276875.1 Gammaproteobacteria bacterium | reverse complement strand
TGGTTGAGCACCTCTGCAAGCCGTTGCACTAATTTACGGCGCTCAAATCCACCAACAAAATCACTATCTGGTGAGCACAACGCAGTACCATTCTCTACAAGATTCTGCAGCACGGTTTTTAGGGATGAAATATTATCTGGCGGAACAACCCAACCGAGTCTTCCCCGCTCTATAATTTCTGACGTAGCCCCCTCTAACGCAAGACAGAGAATTGGCGGGCCGGCAGCGATATATTCAAAAAGTTTTCCGGGGATAACACCAGATGTCGTTGCACCACCATCCACAATAAGCAGCAATACATCAGCGCCTTTCTGCAAGGCCTTGGAGCGGGCATAGGGAACATCTGGGAAAAAGTTAAACACCCCATCCAGCTCATATTCAGCAATAAGCTCACTCATTCTTGCGCTGATTTCAGGGGTCACTCCACCGTAATATTCAAAGCGCAAACGCTGTCGTACCTCAGGATTTTCCCGTAAACGTTCGCCCATAGCTTCAAGCAGTTCATAGCCACGACGGTTTTTAAAAAGACGACCGGCATATACGACTCGCACCATGTCAGGCTCACCACCTTCTGCAATCACTCCATCGAATTCCTCAGGATCATAACCGTTGGTAATGGTCACAAATCTCTCTTTGGCAAGTGATGACAGCCTCTCCCTAACTACCCTGGTTTTCGGCTCTGATACTGTAATAACAGAACTGGCTGTAGAGATATAATGCCGTTCCAGTAGAATCTCCAGTCGCCGCCGCCAGGGAGGAACCCACTCACGGAGCACATCACCAGTCCATAGATCCCGGTAATCAGCCACCCATGGAACCCCTGTTTTTTGAGACAAGCGTGCACCAACGATAAGATCCGTAAAATAGGGCGCTGTGGCCAGAATGACATCAGGCTGAAAATCTCGCACAGCCGCTTCACCCACTTTAACCGCCGGACTACTCCATAGGATGAGATCATCAGGAATGAGCAGATAGCGATGGGCAATCCGATCAATGGCGCCCAGCATACTACCCAACATTGTACGCAAACGGCCGCGTGGTGAAGGGCTTTGATTGGAACCTGCGCTATTTTCAGTGGTAATTGAACCTACCGCCGGTGAAATGTCTACCGACTTCTGCTTATCACCTTTCAAAAACCGCACAATCCGGTTCTTGGGTTTGGGAAGCTTCGCTCTGTATATCGGAGTACCTTCAGGGATCTCATCCAGGGTATTCAGATCTACCGGCTCCATATCTCCCTGCGATAATGTCAATACTGCAGCATCCCACCCGAATGAGGGCAAATGCTGACAGAACTTGAGCGGCCGCATCCGGCCAATGCCTTTCACCGGAGGGAATTCAGCTGCGACAATCAAAACGCGACGACGAGTATTGCTATTCATAATAGAGTTAGGCTTTTGAAACGGACCATTCAATGAACCAATTAGCAAGATCAGCTTCTGTTAAATTACCTGAAGCAAGTTGTTCGATAGTAACTGCAGCATCTGGTTCAGGAGCATTAAGAGAGCATCCATTTATCTCTAAAAATATGGCGGCGATTGTTAAGGCTACACGTTTATTCCCATCGATAAATGGATGATTCTTAGTTAGCCCAAAGCAATATGAAGAAGCAATCTCACAAATTGAAAGCCCATCGCCATAAGCAAAAAGTTGCCGAGGCCGATTTAATGCAGAATCAAGCAGGGTTTCATCACGTATTCCAGAGACCCCACCGTGTTCAGCAAGTAGCATTTGATGAACAGAAATTACAATCTCAGGTAATAGCCACACAGGCTCTTTCATTTGGCCAACTCATGGAGAGCATTACGGTATTTTTTCATTACCTTCTCTGCGGCTTCCAACTGATTTTCAAAATCTTGCTGATAAGGGGTAAGAGTCAAGCCTTCAGGCCCATCAACCAAGTACAATACATCACCCTTTTCAGCCTTAAGCTTTGCAAGTGCTTCTTTTGGCAGCACGATTCCCATCGAATTTCCGATGGAGGTAATCTTTACTTTCAGCATAGCAGTCAATCCAATAATGTTATTACATATGTAATAACCGAGTGTAGCCAGCCTAACAAAACAAATCAAATCAATCTGATATATTTTTCGTTCGCACTGCTCACTACAAATGTCCAGGTTATTTGTAACGTTATTGGGCATCCTTTATTTCCCTTTTTACACCTTACCTGTCATTTGCTAGAAATGATCGGAAGCGGGACTTTAGTCCCGCAGGAAGTTGATAGATCTGGCGGGGCTAAAGTCCCATTTCCAAAGTGTAAAGTACTTTTTGGACGATATGAAGAATGCCGGTTATTGATAGAGCGTGCCAGGTAGATCAGCCCAAAGGAGTTCGTCAAAGACCGCTTGAATAAGGCCTGCATGCCGATGTATTGCATAATTTTGAATGGCATCCTGACGAGCAGCATTACCAACCTGCGCACATAGATCCGGATCATCAAGAACCTTATTTAAAACTTCTGTCAACCGCTCAGAGTCGCCTGGCGGCACCAAAAAGCCCGTCACACCATCCTTTACGATTTCAGGGGGAGCACCGATAGATGTCGCCACAATAGGGGTACCCATCACCATGGCCTCAATCACTACCCTGCCAAAAGGCTCTGGTGATATGGAAGCATGAACCACCGCATCTGCAGCCTGGGCATAGAGTGGGATATCATCACGATACCCAATAAACTCAATGGCCTCGCCAAGGCCCAATATTTCCACTCGATCCTGCAATTTATGCAGGTACTCCTCCCTGCCCGGTGGCGTCTCACCAATGATCACAAACCGCGTATCAGGGTGCTTTGCCAAAATTCCTTTTGCGGACTCAACAAGCACATGCTGCCCTTTCCACTCCATAACCATCCCCACCATCACGATAAGCCCCTGCCCTGCGCTTACCCCCATACTCTCTCGCAAGGCTGCAACTTTCTCTGCAGGGCGCAAATGATAAAGGCTTAAATCAAGCCCTTCCGGAACCATAGTGATACGCTCAAGCGGCACCCCCATATCAAGCAACGCCTGCCGAACTGGGCCTGAGATGGCAAGAAACCGTTCCGTCCAGCGAATCAGCCACTGTGCCAATCGTGAATGTGGCGCAGGAATATCCCGCTCATGAATAACAACAGGCCGACCAACCATCCACCCAGCAATCACACCTGATAGATTGGCAATGAAGTCATTATTAAGGTAAAGCAGATCAGCTTCTTGTTCTCGTGCAACCTTTGCCAGCTTAAAGGCATAGGCCAGCACATCCAGATTTAGACCTTTAATCAGAGAAGCCAGGAATCTATTACCCGAGTAACGCCAACGGGGTACATGCATGGTTTCAGCAATCCCATCAAAGCTGGAAAACTTTTCATCCTCCAGTGAATGCACCAAGACTGATCGATAGCGATCCTGATCCACATGCTCCAAAAATGTCCTAAGGCTGATGACCGCACCACCAAACCCTACACCATTCTCTACATATAATACCGTCGCCGGAGGCGGTGCCTCTATTAACATCTATATAATCCCTTGTTAAATGCCAGTAATCATAAAATCGATGGATGGAATGATATCATCACGAAATTCTAACAAAGAGGAAATCTTATCACCCAATAAGCTGCGATCAATACCAGCTATGAGCGTCGTCATCGAGAGATATTAATTTCCTGAAATATCAAATATTGGATGTAAATTTTTAATGGCCTGCCTAATTGGGGTAAGCGGTATAACGACAGTTGTTTGTAAATCAGAAAGGAGATTTGATTGGATCTCGATCAAACACGGATAAAGAGCCTTTGTTGAGTGATTGGTGTTTTTGAAAAAATCAAACTGAGTCATCAGAATTTTCTCAGCTCATCTGAAAACACGCCATTATTATCGATAAATTTATTATACTTTTCGATGGCTGCTTTATTTTCAGCCAGCCAGATACCAGCCTGCTCTTTCTGAGCTCGTTTTGCAAGCGCCTCCTCTAGGGTGGCAGAGATATTAATTTTCAATGCCTTGGCCACCTTAAGCAGCTCACTGTTTATAGTAAGATTAGTTGGTTTTTTTGGGGCAGTAATATCGAAAAAATAGGGGCTATGCCATATTGAGTGGGGGATACAGCTATTTTTCATAAACACAGAGACCACTGAGAACACAGAGTTATCGTTTGTAACGTTTAATTTTCCATGCGTAAGGTTTAAACCTTCGCCTTTCAGGCGAACAGATTTATCTCTCAGCAGTAGGAGTTGCTAGGATGCTTCCCTAGT
>JAJRWL010000010.1 GCA_024276875.1 Gammaproteobacteria bacterium | reverse complement strand
TAGCGCTGGTTCTGGATCAGAATATGGAGTTCGAAGCGTTAAAAGCATGCATCAGGCAGGCTGCACCTAAAATTCTTACAGGCATCCGGCGTTTTGATGTCGATACTGGGGAGAAAGTAGATTCTGGACGAAGAAGCCTCGCTTTAGGCTTGATTCTTCAGGAAACTTCACAAACATTAACGGATGAGATGGTTGATGAAGTGATGGACAATATTGTCCGAGCATTGGGAAAAGATTTAAAAGCATATCTGAGAGAATAATAATGGCACTGACCAAAGCTGAAATGGCAGAAAAGCTATTTGATGAATTGGGACTCAATAAACGAGAAGCCAAAGAGATGGTTGAGATGTTTTTTGAGAAAATTAGAGGCTCCCTGGAAGAGGGCAGCCAGGTCAAATTGTCAGGTTTTGGCAATTTTGACCTGCGTGAGAAAAAACAGCGCCCTGGGCGCAATCCAAAAACAGGGGAAGAAATTCCAATTTCCGCCCGTCGTGTTGTAACTTTTCGTCCTGGGCAAAAACTAAAGGCAAGAGTTGAGGCATATGCTGGACGCGAGTAATAGCCCTATAGAGTTACCTGCGATACCAGGTAAGCGCTACTTTACCATTGGTGAAGTAAGTGACTTATGTGGAGTAAAGCCCCATGTTTTGCGCTATTGGGAGCAGGAGTTTGAGCAGTTAAAACCTGTTAAACGACGGGGTAATCGCCGCTACTACCAGCGTCATGATGTTTTAATGATTCGCCAAATTAGAAATTTATTGTATGAGCAGGGCTTTACTATAGGCGGTGCTCGTCAACAGCTTTGCAGTGACTCTGCAAAAGATGATCAAAATAAAAGCCTGCAGATCGTAAGTCAGTTACGTGTTGAACTGGAAGAAATTTTACAGATTCTTAAACATTAATAGCTTTCCCGCTATTTTTATTTAAAGCGATGAGCAGCGGATATTGCTCATCACCTTTGAATAACCCAATCGGCATTGACATCTTACCTTGGGGCGCATAGGATGCGCACACTTTCGGAGCGTAGCGCAGCTTGGTAGCGCACCACAATGGGGTTGTGGGGGTCGGAGGTTCGAATCCTCTCGCTCCGACCAATATTTCTTGACTTGGCAGTTGATTGTTTTAACTACCTTGCATTAGCAAAGATGGTCAATTTGCTTAGCCTGCTTTGGGCACTTTCATTGTTCTTATTCATGATTTCCACTAATACGTGGACATGCCTGTATTGACACCCTCTCTTCTGTTATCAAAACCACTTTAAAGGTACGAGCATGCCGTTAGAACTTAATACGCCACTTTCTGAAGAGGAGTTGATTGCATTAGATCAATTTTTGCTGACAGAGCATAGCAATGAAATGATGCCTATTGATGAAGCGCATGGTTATTTGACGGCTCTTGTTGTGAGCCATGATCAGTCGAGCCAGGCTAAATGGTTATCTGCAGTATGGGGTGAACCTGAATTTACTGATAATAATGAACAAGTCAGTATGACGAATTGTTTATTGCGCATGCGAAATGAGATTGCAGCAATATTGGCAGCGAATCACCGCTATGAACCCCTGGTAATTGAAGAGGTAGATGATGATGGGGAGGTTGTTGAGGCGTATGAAGGATGGTGCTTGGGCTTTATTCATGCCATAGCGGATCATCAAGCACTGTGGGATGAGCTAGGGAAAAATGAGCAAGAGCTGCTTGCACCCATTGCCAAGATTGCATTGCTTCTTAATGAAGAAGAGGCGGACATGGATGATGAAGAGTATGAAGGATGTGTTGAACTACTGCCGGGTGCGGTTGCAGGGCTTTATGCTTATTGGAAAGGGCTGATAAATTAAATTCAAGCCGATTGTGTTCGTGCATAGCGTATTTGCAATATTGTCCCAATCGTAGCGACTATCAGGCTAAGCAGAATAATGGGGATGGCTGGATTGTAGCGTGTCATGACTGCAACGACTGGAACCTTCAGCATCTCTTTATATCCCAGCACTTCATTTGCGACGCTGATCTTGTTATGTCGCGCCATCTGTTCACTTAGAGCCATCGTCAACAGTTGAGGCTGTTCAGATAATCTTTCCCATACAAATTGTGCAATAAGCACCTGCATTTGTGATTGATATATCCCTTTAAGGGTAAGGCGGCCATTGTTAATCTGTTGGGGTTGGTAAGGCATCATCTTAAAGATTTCGCCGTCATTTTTGCGGATCAAAATGACACCCGCTGCCCTCTCTTCTCCCCCTTGAATAATAATCTCTCGTTGAGCCGCTTCAAATGTGGCGGGTTCATTGTAGGCAATGCGTTGCTGGCTGGTATGACCATCGGCTTGTTTAATTAAAAGGCTGGCTTCCGTGTCTTTTAATGAGCCATCGGGGTGATATGTACTGTGAACAGAGAGCGCACGAACATCGCCAATACCTGCAATAGTTGTGGGTTTTGGTGAGAGTGTTGCTTGCCCAGAGCTGCCATAGAATCCGTCATAAATATGAGCGGCCATGGTGAGTATGACTGCGGCATGGATAAAAATCCCAATAAATAATCTTCGTTTGTCTGTGGTGGTATTTCTGATGCGAATAATGGATTCGATAAGACAGGCGATCATATTGATGCCAAACAGACCAAAGGTTACTAATAGCAGATAGAGCCACCAATGCACACCAAGTGTGGGCTGAAAAAAGAACTTTAAGTCAAAAGGAAAGAAAGGGGGGTAGAGTTCTGGATTCATGTTCATCACCAGGCTTCCCGCTGCAAGATTGATGATAACAATCAGACAGAGAATAAAACCGGCATGCCGGTTTCCAAGAATTTCTACTATGCGATAGATCATGATTAAAATTTATGTATGGAGCGAGTAAAGAAGCTTGTACCGACAAAGGTAATCATAATAAGCAGCATGCCAATGGTATAGAGAGGAATCTTCCATTTGCGAAAGCGGGGCAGGTTATCAATATGAAGCAGGTTGCCGTAGTAGAGCCAGAGAATAACTGACCATAATATCTTAGGATCCCACATGAAATAGGCACCCCAGGCGAGATAACCCCAGATACCGCCAAACAACATGGCCAAGGTGAAAAAGATAAAGCCATTGCGATTTAGCTGGGTGACAAGCGGCCTGTCTTGTATGTCTTTGGCGTTTCCTCGCAGCGTGCGTATTGCAAATATGGCATTGATTCCGGCTAGAAACCAAAAGGCATAGGCTGCAAATGAAAAGGGCACATGTATGGGATACCAAATGGTTCGCAAGTAGGCGGTGGGATAACGGATGTGATCCGTAAATACAAAGGTGGTCAATGCCGTAGCAAGGGCAAGCAGCAACAAGGTTATAAATTCTTTATTTGATACCTTGTCGCGATAGATCATGCCGCAAAGCGTGATTAATACCGATAGTGTCATAAAAGACTCAACCTTATCGGCGAATGGAAAAAAATCCTTTAGATAAGCCCGAGTGCTAAAAAAAACCACACTAAAACAGCAGAATAAAATGAGCGAGAAGGTCGCTTCACTGCGTTTGCCAAACATAGAGAGCAGCACAGCGGCTGTTAATGCAATAGTAGCTGCAGTAATCGAAAATCCAATAATTGATTCAAGCTCAGACATAT
>JAJRWL010000204.1 GCA_024276875.1 Gammaproteobacteria bacterium | reverse complement strand
TTGCGAAGAGTGTTGCCGTGCATTGGTTGTTGAATGCAGTGCATTGTATAGCAGTGATTTGTTTATGGGTGTTAGCAATATGTGTGAATAGCCTGCGGCTGCCAGTTGCTGATCTCGATCCGGGCTGTTTTTCGGGCCAAGGTAGATCAGTGACAGATTTTGCAGGGAGGGTTCTGAGCGGATTGAGTTTGCGAACTGCACTGGCTCCATATCCAGTTGATGCTGATCTACAATGACGGTGTGATAGGGGGCGTTGTTGTCAGAGGCGGAGAGTATCTCTGTAATGGCACACACGGTATTGCTACAGACTTTTATCTGAGTTTTCCAGCCCGCCAGGTGAGCAAGAATTTGATGACGGTCTGAACGGTCAGATGTTATTAATATGAGGTGGGTATCTTCCAGTTTCCAATCCCTGGTTTGTATATCTTTTGGTGTAGAAGTCTTCTTGATAAGAGGGGATGGTGTGTTGTTTTTAGCTCTTCCAACGGTGGGGTGGTCAGCGATTTGCTCTGGCAGGGGATGGGTGCCTTCTCCTCGCTGAACAGTATATAACCGGCGGGCGGTAAAAAAGGCGCTTAAAAAAAGCAGGCTCAATACTCCGATCTCAACAGCAGGCTGCCCCTTCCACAGATCATGGATCAGCCATGTGATAATGGCCGCACCTATGCTGACGGTTACGGCAATGATGTCATTGCGCCACGGTCCGTTTTTTTTCATGATACTACCTCCTTATGCTGATGTTGTCCGTATCCTGTATGCTGGTTTGAATGGCAATAATGTTAGGCAACTGATTAAAAAAAGCATCTATGCAATCGGGGTCAAAATGTCTCCCTCTCTCTTTTTTAAGATGGTCCAGGGATTGATCCAGTATCCATGCTGATTTGTAAGGGCGCTCTGACATCAGCGCATCAAATACATCGGATACGGCCACCAACCGGGCTTCTATCGGTATATCCGTGCCAGCCAGATTGGCCGGGTACCCTCTGCCGTTATACTGCTCATGGTGGTTCAGTGCAATGATGGCTCCGGCTTGCAGGTACTCAGAAGGGCTGTCGCGCAGGATATTGTAGCCAATTTGTGTGTGGGTTTTCATGGCCTGCCACTCAGAAGGTGAAAGTTTACCCTGTTTTAACAAGACGTGATCAGGGATGCCTATCTTTCCAATATCATGCATCGGTGCGGCATGTTGAATAATGTTGCACTTCTCTTCCGGGAGCCCAAGCTCTTGGGCAATCAGTCGGGAGTATTGTGCCATGCGCTCAATATGTTTTCCGGTATCTTCATCACGGTATTCACCGGCTTTGGCCAGACGCAGGATGGTCTCCTGTTCACGCGATTTTAATTCGGCTGTTTTTGCATTGATCTCCTGTTCAAGCCAGCGTGCCCGGTCTTTAATAATACTTTGCTGTTGGCGCAGTTTGAGCAGATTCCGGCAGCGTGCCCGGCATTCGTGGTGGTCGATGGGTTTGGTCAGAAAATCGGTCGCACCTGCCTCAAGCGCCCTGTAGCGCACGCTCCTCTCTTCTACGCAGGTGATCATAACAATGGGAATGTCGGAACAGCTGGGAATCTGGCGTAGCCACTGGGTAAGTTCAATGCCATCCATGTTGGGCATTTTGTAGTCGGAAAGAATGAGATCGTGCGGGTTGGATTTTGCCCACTTTAGCGCCTGAACCGGGTCGCCAAATGATTTGACGTGGATGTTGTCGCCGATCGATCCCATCAGCTCTTCAAGTATCATTCTGCTGATGGATTGGTCGTCTACAATGAGGATCGTTGCCATTGAGCGTCTCGAGTGTAGTGTGTGCTCGTAATCTTTTAAATCCTTTTATTAGTAGCATCATATAACTATATGAAAGTATAGGCAATGCAAGCCGAGATTGGTATTGTTATCGGGAATCGTGGGTTCTTCAGAGGGATTGGATCTTTTTAAGCTGGGATTGCAGCTGGGTAATGGCAATCTTCAGATCGTCTGCTTTTTTCTGTTCTTTTGCCACGATGGCTGCGGGAGCCTTGTCGACAAAGTTGGCGTTGGAAAGTTTGCCCGTAATACGTTCCAGATCTTTTTGCCGCTTGGTTAGCTCCTTGTCCAGGCGTGCCAGCTCGGCGGTCTTGTCGATCAACCCCGCCATTGGGATGAGCACCTTCATCTCACCCACCAGTGCGGTGGCAGACTCCGGGGCATCCTGGCCAGCGCCCAACCAGGCAATGGATTTCAGTCGTGCCAGGGCATCGAGATAGTGCCGGTTGTTTTCGAGGTAGGCGGCATCCTGCTCGCTGCCATTTTGTAGCAGAACAGGCAGCTGCCTGCCGGGCTTGATGTTCATTTCGCCACGGATGCGGCGAATGCCAAGAATAAACTGCATCACCCACTCCATCTCGGCCACGGCCTGCTCGTCAATGGCGTCGGCCTGGCAGACAGGGTAGGGCTGCAGCATGATGGTCTCGCCAGAGCGACCGGCCAGTGGTGCCACCTGCTGCCAGATCTCTTCAGTGATAAAGGGCATGATGGGGTGTGCCAGCCGCAGCAGGGATTCCAGCACGGTCACCAGGGTATGACGCGCCCCGCGCTTGGCGGCTGCGGAGCTTTC
>JAJRWL010000203.1 GCA_024276875.1 Gammaproteobacteria bacterium | reverse complement strand
ATTAGTAGAGCCGATCCTGAAATATTTATTTCGGATACCGGCTAAAATTTAGCCTTGGGTTTATTGGGCGTGGCCATCTTCAATGTCCCCAATGCTTTGAGCCAAAAAATAGCATGCTTCGTCCACTTGAGATGTTTTTTTCATTCCAAATTGTGGCGCTCGCTTTTATGGATTATCACAACTTTTGCCACTGTCTCAGCCACTCGACACCAATCAAAAATTCATACCATTAAAATTTTCTATACCTGTCTATTTATACACCACTCTCATGGACAGAGGTTGACTTAAGCATCATCCGTAAAACCCTAAATTTAGGATGGATGTAGTAGGGAGTACGCTAAAGTTATTGGCTGAGCATCCGCCAACCTGCTTGTAGGAATAATAAAGGGAGAGTGATTTATATCCCCAGTGAATTAGTTCTTTAAAAGAGAAGAGTGGAGGATTTGAATGAAAAATCGACACGTAATTTTGCGTAAATTAAGACCGGAGTACGTTATATTCAGCCTTTTTGCAGCAGGTCTCTGTTCATCCCCCGCAGTGGCGGAGAACTGGGCGGATCGGATCAATCTAACCGGCTTTACATCGGCAAAACTTCGGGTGCTTGATGAAGGCAGCTTTTTTAATGGCGATAAAAACACAGGGATTGGGGAAGATGGCTCCTGGCGTGGCACCATGCTGGGGCTAAATTTAACCATCCCTGTCAGTAATCGTATCACCATTGCCAGTCAGTTTCTGAGCAGCCAAGAAGATGATAATTATGCGCTCCATCTCGATTGGGGCTTTGTTGCTGTTGGCTTGACTGAAGAGACTAAGGTGCGTGCGGGTAAGCTTAAATTTCCCACCGGTATTGTTAATGAGTATATCTCTGTGGGCAATGCCTATCCCTGGATTACGCCGCCTCAGTTATTTTACTCTGAGGATGTTAGCGGTCCAAGTATTACCCGTGAGGCCTATACCGGCGCTGATGCCCTGTGGGAATACAGCCGCGGTGAAATAAATATGAGTGCGGATCTATTCGGCGGTGAGATCAAGCTGGATGAGATGGATGTGCGCAAGATGGGTGGTATAAAACTCGCCCTTGATTTGGATGAGGAGGTTGCATTTCAAGCCAGTTACTACCGAGGCACTATGCGTAATACAACAGGCCATATGTCTATCATGGAGGGGCGTATTCACAGCAATTTTGCCCTGGGTATGCGTGTTGACTGGAACAATATCATTGGTTACACCGAATGGGGTGCTACCGATATGCAAACCGACACAATGGATGGAACCAGTTGGTACACCTCCTGGGGCTATCAGATGGGTGATTGGTTACCGCATCTGACCTACCAGCAGTTTGAAAAGGGCGGGGGCAGCGCCTCACCGCAGGAGCAGAAGATGACGACGGCCGGCCTGCGTTATGACCTCACGGACACGGTGGATCTGAAGTTTGAGTACAGCATCATCAAGACCGAAAAGGGACGGGGGCTGTTTAACAGTACCCCACTTGACGACAATATCCAGATGTTTGGCATTGCCATCGACGCTGTATTCTAGGGGGAGACCGACATGTTCAATAGAAAACTGAAAATCAGCTCTATTCTTTTGATGCTGTTTACGCTGATGTTGGCGCAGGCACAGGCCAGCCTTGCCGATGTCGTGGTGATTACAAACAAGGCTTCAAATGTGGGCAGCCTCACAGCCAGCCAGGTCAAGGCGCTGTTTCTACAGAAGGCAAAATCCTTTCCCAGCGGCGCCGTTGCCGTACTGGGTGATCAGTCTAAAAACAGTGCTGCCCGCAATGAATTTGGCAGCAAGGTGTTGGGTAAGAGTCCCAAAAAACTGAAACGCTACTGGTCTAAACGGGTGTTTTCCGGCAAGGGTATTCCGCCCAAGGTTGTCGGTAATGATGATGCCATGAAGGCATGGGTGGCGGAGACGCCAAACAACCTGGGCTATATTAGCGCAGCAGCGCTTGATGATTCGGTCAAGGTTGTATTCAAGCCCTAAATGGCATTTTTTGTGGGTAAATAGCAGTAGGAGCTGCACCCGTCTGTGAAGGGTTGATTTTGTGTCAAAATCATAACAAGCGGCTGCTGCTTTGATTGTTGCAAATAAATAGGTGATAGCTATGAGGTGGTTCAAATCTCTGTAGGTCAATATAAAAATCATGCTGGTTGGCGCAGTCGGTATTCTGGGCTTTATGCTGAACTTGGGATTTGGTTACTGGGTGGCTGTCAATAATGAAACTCGGCTGGAGAATATCCGTGCGGTCAGCTTTCCGGTGCTTGAGCGTACAGATGCCAATGTTGCTCGGATGGTTCGCATTAAGGATCTACTGGGGACGGCGGTTTTTACTGAGGATGAGGAGATGGTCTCTGAAACCACAGACGCACTGGCGGGAGATATCCGGCAGGCCTTTGCTGAAATAATGGATATTGAGTCGGAAAAAATGTCAGCTATCCACGAACTGGAGGAGCTGTTCAAGGTTTACTACGATACAGCGCGTAGCGTTACGCTTGGCCTCATCAATGAGACTATTCCTGAATCTGAACGCCAGTCAGCCTCGCTCAGAATGGTGGGCGCGATGAAGATCTTTGAGGAAAAAATGCTGCAGTACCGAGAGCTGGAGTACAAGCGTTTCCTGGCTATGGTGGATGGCACCTTGCATGCCTCCCGTGAGGGTACTCGTTCAAGCTTGATCATTGGGGTTGTTCTGACCCTGATGCTGATTATGGCCGTCTTTATTATTGGCCGTGTGATCAACGCTAGTATTGCAGAGGTGGCCGATTCCCTGGAGGAGATTGCAACCGGTGAGGGTGATCTGACACGCCGCCTCTCTACGCCCAGCACAGATGCAATCGGTCGTTTGGTAAGTAGCTTCAATACCTTCATGGAAAAATTGCACGGTATTATTAGCGATGTGGCAGACTCAACAGGCCAGTTGGCGACGGCGGCCGAAGAGATGTCTTCCATCTCACTGGAAAGCAATAAAAGCGTAAGCAAACAACAGATGCAGACAGGGCAGGTGGTTATTGCCATGAATGAAATGACGACTTCCGTCAATGATGTGGCAAAAAATGCTGAGGCAGCTGCTGAGGCAGCAAAAAATGCCAGCAATGAAGCCCAAAATGGTTCACAGGTGGTACAAAATACAGTGTCGGTTATCAACGGCCTGGCGCAGGAGGTTGAAAGTGCAGCAACGGTGATCAGGCAGCTTGAAACCGACAGTGAGAATATCGGTGGAGTGCTGGAAGTGATTCGCAGTATTTCTGAGCAGACCAACCTGCTGGCGCTGAATGCCGCTATTGAAGCCGCGCGTGCCGGTGAACAGGGACGGGGTTTTGCCGTAGTGGCTGATGAAGTGCGCACCCTGGCCAGTCGAACCCAGGAGTCCACCAAGGAGATCCAATCTATGATTTAACGTCTGCAATCGGGTGCAGGTCATGCTACGGAAGTGATGGCTAAAGGGCGTGAGCAGGCTGAGGTCAGTGTTGAGCAGGCAGCGAAAGCGGGTGAATCACTCAGGGCGATTACGGATGCAGTGGCAACGATTAATGATATGAATAATCAGATCTCCAGTGCGGCCTGTGAGCAGGGCAGTGTGGCGCACGAAATCAATCAGAATATTAGTGCTATTAGTAGTATTGGTGAGCAGACCTCCCTGGGGGCGCAACAGACCGCTACTGCCAGCCAGGAGATGGCACAACTGGCCGTGCAGCTACAGGCTTTGGTGGGTCGATTCAAGGTCTGATTCCGCAAATTATTTAAGATGTAGGGGGGGTGGCTAATCCACATTCGCCTGCCCTCTACTGCTCTTTAGGCGGGTCTGTAGTCTTCAGCTGAAGCAATGCCGTATTCCCCCACCTTAAATCTGCATGGTAATGGTTCTTTAATAGCACCCTATGACGGCTCGGGTCACTGAGTTCAGCTAGCCATGCTTGTATCTTTATTTGGGGCACTACGGTGTGCTTATAGGATTCTCTGCCTATACTCTATGGCATCCTCTTTGAATGAGCGTTTTTTAAAGAGGTGTGTGGGGCAGTGTCCGGCAGAAACTCTATAAACAAGGGAGCGGGGCATCAGCCTATTGGTTGCCAAAACAAGGAAATTAAAAAATGAAGAGATCATCCATTATTATAATTTTACTGCTTTTGTTGGTTACTCACTCATCAGTCGTTATGTCCTACCCATGTAACTGCGTGGACGGAAATTGTATGCAATGTACAGCACCACCAAATGCCACTAATGTTCCAGAGCCTGGTACTCTTGCTTTGCTGAGTTTGGGGTTGGTTGGATTGTTATCAAGAAAATCACGTACAAACCGTAGAAAGTAAGGTAGCAGAGAAGTGATCATCAGAAGAAAAACGGGAGTTGAAGCGTACGGTTTATGCAGGTAAGAGCGACCATCTGTTACGTTTAGAGAATAAAAACAGCCTCTAGAAAGAGGCTGTTTTTATAGAAGTTTGAAAATCTTAAGCGACAAGCTGTGCCTTAATTTTATTCATCGCGTTTTTTTCAATCTGACGGATGCGTTCGGCAGAGACACCGTAATGATTGGCCAGTTCGTGTAGGGTCGCCTTTTTCTCTGATAGCCAGCGTGCTTGTAGGATCTCTTTGCTGCGCTCATCCAAATCATCCAGTGCGCTATATAGCAGCTTATCTTCATGGCGGCTGCTATCTGATTGCTCTAGTTGGCTTGCAGGCTCCATGCGCATGTATGGCAAATAAGATGCGGGGGCGACGGGGCGTTCTTCATCGCTGCCCTCTTGAGGATCGAAGGCGGTATCTTGGCCAGCGAGACGGGATTCCATCTCTAGTACGGTTTCAGGTTTAACGCCCAGATCTTTGGCGACCCCTTCAATCTCTTCTTGTGAAAACCAGCCCAGGCGTTTTTTGGCGCTGCGCAGATTAAAGAAGAGTTTGCGTTGAGCCTTGGTGGTGGCTACTTTGACGATGCGCCAGTTGCGCAGAACAAACTCGTGAATCTCAGCTTTAATCCAGTGGACGGCAAATGAGACCAGGCGGACACCCATATCAGGGTTGAAGCGGCGAACTGCTTTCATCAGTCCGACCGTGCCTTCTTGAATGAGGTCAGGCAGTGCGAGGCCGTAGCCAGAGTAGCCACGAGCAATGCGAATAACAAAGCGAACATGCGACATAACCATGATGCGGGCAGCTTCAAGATCATTGTTGTCGCGCAGACGGACGGCTAGATCATGCTCCTCTTCTGCGGTTAGCATAGGAAGCTGGTAGGCGGCACTGATGTAAGCATCAATGCTACCGGTGGGTAAACTGGCTGGTATGGCAAGTTCTCTGCTCATGGCTCTCTCTTAAAATGTAGTTAAACAGCACTCTAAATACCGCTTTTGTGTTGAATGTAGTCTGCTTTTTGGCAGTCTACTATAGAGAGTGCTAATTGCCAAAAAAGTTCTAAATTATCCTGAATCCGACAGACTCTTAGGTTGGCTCAATGTCACTCAGGTGGCGAGCGACAGCAATCCAAGAGCCAAACAGTCCTAGCAAGGTGCTGCTCAGCAGCAGGATGCAGAGGGTTTGAAAGTTGATAGCTGAGAGGTCAAATCCGCTGCGGTAGAGTCCTGCCAGACGTTCAACAGGGCCGTTAAGTATCCACAGTGAGAGGGTAACCAATAGCCAGGCGAGGATGCCACCGGAGAGTCCGTACCAAAGGCCGTTGTAGAGAAAAGGACGACGGATGAAGGCATCAGTTCCGCCGATCAGTTTGGTGATTTCAATCTCGCTCTTGCGGTTTTGGATCTCCAATCGAATGGTATTGCCTACGATCAGCAGTACGGCCAGCCCCAACAATATACCGATGACCATCACGCCGCGTCGTGCAATCTCTGTAATAGCGTGAAAGCGGCGTACCCACTGAAGGTCGAGCTGGGTAAAGTCTACCTCAGTGAGTTGGTTGAACTCGGCCATGAGGTTTTCGGCTGCTTCAGCGGTGCTGTATTGTTGCAGGGGTTCAACAATAAGCACGGTTGGCAGTGGGTTTTTATCCAGTGCTTGCAGTGCGCCTTTGAAGCCGCTCAGGCGCTGGAACTCTTCCAGCGCAACATCGGGGTTGATGAGCTGTACTTCAGCGAGTTTGGGGTGTGCTCCCAGTCTGTTGGTTAGCTGAATAATCTGTTTTTCACTGATATCTTGTTTTAGAAAGAGTGACAGGGTGGCTGCGCCCTCCCAGCCCCCAGCCAGTTGTTGGATGTTGCTCAGAGCCACATGCATGCCGGTGGGCAGCGCCAGTGCGATACCGATGACTGCGGTCGTCATCAGGGTTGCCAATGGTGTACGGTAGAGCCGCCCCAGGCTGGATAGCGCCACCTGCAAGTGACGCAGCATCCAAGTGCCAACACGCCGATGTGATGTGCTGGGCTTCATGATGCACTGCCTGCAATATCCTGTTTGAGTCGGCCATGACTCAGCGTAATGATGCGCTTATCCATGCGTGAGACAAGATCCAGGTTATGTGTGGCGACCAGCAGGGTGACACCCACCTGATTAAATTGGCAGAACAGGTTCATAATCTCTTGTGAGAGCGTAGGGTCTAGGTTGCCGGTGGGTTCATCTGCCAACACAACAGGGGGTTTACTGACTACGGCGCGGGCGATGCCGACACGCTGCTGCTCACCGCCGGAGAGTGTTATCGGATAGGCGCGCTCTTTCTTGAGTAGGCCGACCTTGTCCAGTGAGGCGTGTACTCGGCGGGCAATCTCTTGATGTCGCAGTCCAGCCACGATGAGTGGCATGGCAACATTATCGAATACAGTGCGGTCATTCAGTAGCCGGTGATCCTGAAAGATCATCCCCACTTCACGGCGATGGTAGGGAATATGGTGGCGCTTGAGCTTGGCTAGGTTGCGTCCCCCTACCCGCACCTGGCCACGAGTGCAGCGCTCAAGCAGGCCAATCAGGCGGAGCAGGGTGCTTTTACCCGCGCCAGAGTGGCCGGTTAGAAAGACCATCTCCCCAGGGGTGATGTGGAAGTTGGCGTGGCTCAATCCCTCGTGTCCGCCGGGATAGCGTTTGGTGACGTTCTCGAAGTGGATCATGGGATATTAGTTAAATCTGTTACTCTTCGAATAGGGCATCGACAAAATCTTTGGCATTAAAATAGCGCAGATCTTCAATCGATTCACCCACCCCAATAAAACGGATGGGGATCTGCATCTTGTCAGCGATAGTAAACAGGATGCCGCCTTTGGCCGTGCCATCCAGTTTGGTTATGGTGATGCCGGTTAGTGGGATGGTCTCATTAAATTGAAGTGCCTGGTTGAGGGCATTCTGCCCTGTAGTGGCATCCACGACCAGCATCACTTCATGTGGGGCTTCAGGGTCAATTTTTTGCATGACGCGGGCAATCTTTGCCAGCTCATCCATCAGGTTGCTTTTGGTGTGCAGCCGTCCGGCGGTGTCGGCAATGAGGACATCAACCCCGCGAGAGGTAGCGGCTTGCAGTGCATCAAAGATGACGGAAGCGGAGTCTGCTCCCGTATGTTGGGCAATGACGGGGATGCGGTTGCGCTCGCCCCAGGCTTGTAGTTGCTCTACAGCGGCGGCACGGAAGGTATCCCCTGCGGCCAGCATGACGCTGTTACCCTCTTCTTGCAGCTGTTTGGCTAGCTTGCCAATGGTGGTGGTCTTGCCAGCACCGTTAACACCGATCATCAGGATAACCTGGGGTTTGCCTGAGGTTGGCTGAACGACGGGTTTGTCGTGCTGCTGCAGAATATCTTGTAATTGTGTTTTTAGGGCGATAGAGAGTGCGCTGGAGTCAGATAGCTCTTTGCGGCGTACACGGCCATTGAGGTCATTGATGATGCGGGTGGTTGCTTCAACGCCTACGTCAGCGATGAGCAGCATGGTTTCCAGCTCTTCAAGCAGCTCATCATCAATCTCTTTATGACCGAGAACCAGATTGGCCAGACCATCGGCAAAGTTGCTGCGGGTGCGGGTGAGGCTCTTTTTTAGGCGCTTGAAAAAGCCCGATTTCTTTTCTGGTGTGGCTTCAACTGCTGCTTGATTGGATGTCGGTGATCTCTCTGCATGTGCTTCTTCGGGGGTATTTTCTGGGGTAACGGACTCTTCCCGTACTGTTTCACAAGGGGTATCCGATACTGTTTCTGTCGCTACAATTTCAGCTGCTGTTGTTGGTTCCGTTTCAGGTGTGGAAACAGATGGAGAGTCGGCAAGTTTTTCGGTTTCTTCTTCAGAATTAGCTAAAGCGGCCTCCTCGGCTTGCTTTTTTGCGGCCTCCTCAGCCGCTGCTTTTGCTGCGGCCTCTTCTCTTTTTCTCTTTCGTCTGCCAAATCCAAACATGACCTAATTACCCAAGTGGAACCTTAATTAAAATTGTCAGTCTTTATGACTTTGGACATCTGCCCCAGGCTCTGAAAAAATGCGGGGTTTAGATGTAGAGTATGAATCTTAACATTTTGGTGGGGATCTCCCTATCTCAATCATTACCTAGGAAGACTAAATGAGACGTTTTATTTGGGTATTGTTGCTGTTTTGTTGCAGCACGCTGCTGTTTGCCAGTGGCAAGGTGCATGAATTCAAGCTGGATAATGGCATGAAGGTGATTGTAAAAGAGGATCACCGCGCGCCCATTGTGGTCTCTCAGATTTGGTACAAGGTGGGTTCCAGTTATGAGCATCGGGGCATTACCGGTGTCTCTCATGTGCTGGAACACATGATGTTTAAAGGGACAGAAAAACACCCCCCTGGGGAGTTCTCACGCATCATTGCCGCCAATGGTGGACGGGAAAATGCCTTCACCGGACGAGATTACACGGCCTATTTTCAAACGCTCTCTAAAGATCGGCTGGAGGTCTCTTTTGAGATGGAGGCAGATCGTATGCGCCACTTGATTCTGCTGCCGGAGGAGTTTGCCAAAGAGATTGAGGTGGTGAAAGAGGAGCGACGGTTGCGTACGGAAGATAGCCCCACCTCGCTGACCTATGAACAATTTAATGCCACTGCCTTCCGTAGCTCACCCTATCGCAACCCTGTGATTGGCTGGATGAATGACTTGGATAACATGAGGGTAGAATATCTCCAGACCTGGTATCAACGCTGGTATGCCCCAAATAATGCCACCATGGTTGTGGTGGGCGATGTAGAGCCAAAGGCTGTATTTGCTTTGGCAGAGAAGTATTTTGGTGCCTTTAAGCCGGAAAAAATCAATGGCTCCAAGCCCTCAAAGGAGGCAGTTCAGCGTGGGGTTATTCGGTTAAAGGTGCGTGCGCCTGCGCGTCAGCCTTACTTGATGATGGGGTATAAAGTGCCTGTGGTGAGTACGGCTACAGAAGCGTGGGAGCCCTACGCTTTAGAGATGCTGGCCGCCGTGCTGGATGGTGGCTCTAGTGCTCGCTTTGCCCGTAATCTGGTGCGGGGGCAGGAGATTGCTGTTTCAGCAGGTGCAGGTTATAGCCTTTTTTCTCGGCTTTCTAACCTGTTTTTGCTGGATGGGTCGCCCGCTGAAGGACACACGATGGCCGATCTTGAGTCGGCACTATTGGCCGAGCTGGAACAGGTGAAAACTGAGCTTGTCAGCCAGCAGGAGCTGGAGAGAATTCAAGCCCAGGTGATTGCTGGCAAGGTCTATGAGCAGGACACGGTTTTTTATCAAGCGATGCAGATTGGCATGTTGGAAACTGTTGGGCTGGATTGGCGTTTGGATGATGAATATGTTGACCGGCTAAAGACGGTGACAGCGGAACAGGTTCAGGCGGTAGCAAAAAAATATCTGCTGGAAGATCATCTGACGGTGGCAGAGCTGGTGCCATTACCGATGGAGATGAAACAGCCTGCTAAGGCTGCTGCAGGGGGTCGTCATGCTCATTAATAATAGAAGAGGCGTTGTTGTGGTTTGGATTCAGTCCGTTGTTTGCCTGGTTGCTTTGCTCTGCTCGTCCCCCCTGTTTGCGGGGCCAAAGATCCAAACCTGGGAGACACCCAATGGTGCAAAGGTGCTGTTTGTTCCAGCCCCTGAACTGCCCATGATGGATATTCGCGTGGTGTTTGATGCGGGCAGCGCCCGTGATGCAGATAAGCCAGGGCTGGCGCAGTTGACGGCCAGTCTGCTGAGTCAGGGCGCGGGAGAGTGGAATGCGGATCAATTGGCAGGGCGAATGGAGGGTGTTGGCGCCAGTTTTGGCACAAGTGCTGCACGAGATATGGCGTGGGCAACGGTGCGTACTTTGATAGAACCCAAAGCGCTCAATACGGCATTGGAGACACTATCAGCCGTGATTGCCAAGCCTCGATTTGAGGCGGTAGATTTTAATCGCACCCGTGAAGCAATGCAGATAGGGCTGCGTCAAAGTGAGCAGAATCCAGCATCTGTGGTCTCAAAGGCCTTCTTCAGCCAGGTTTTTGCGGGGCATCCCTATGCCTCACATCCAAGTGGCAGCCAGAAGTCATTGGCTGCGATGGTGCGGGATGATCTCATTCATATGCATAAAACCTACTATGTGGCGCGCAATGCGGTCGTGGCGATTGTAGGGGCTATTGACCGGCAGCAGGCGGAACAAATAGCCACGCAGGTCACAGCAGGCCTGGCAAAGGGAGAGCATGCGCCGGCATTGCCAGCGGTGACTTTGGCCACCCAAGGTGTGACAGAAAATATCACCTTTCCTTCATCGCAATCACATATTCGATTGGGGCAGCCAGGTATGAGTCGGGGTGATCCTGATTACTTTGTACTCTATGTGGGCAACCATATTTTGGGCGGTAGCGGTTTGGTCTCGCTATTGAGTGATGAGGTGCGGGAGAAGCGTGGCCTCTCATATAGCGTCTACAGCTATTTTAACCCAATGCGCGAAGCAGGGCCGTTTATCATGGGTGCGCAGACCAAGAATGCACAGGCGCAGGAGGCATTGGCCGTAATGCGTAAAACATTGCAGGATTTTATTGACAAGGGACCAACGCAAGCGCAACTGTTTGCTAGCAAACAGAATATTACGGGTGGCTTTCCCCTGCGTATCGCCAGTAATAAAGATATAGTTAGCTATCTGGCAATGCTGGGTTTTTACGGATTGCCGCTGGATTATCTGGATACCTTTGTCAGTAAGATTGAGGCCATTACGGCAGAGCAGATTCGTGATGCCTTTCAGCGCCGGTTGCACCCAGATAAATTTGTAACGATTGTGGTGGGTAACCCAGATGCGGCTCCAGGTAGCTGAGTGAGAACAAAGCGGAAGAGCGCTAATCAGGTTCGCATTATTGGCGGTCGACATCGTGGCCGCCAACTGGCTTTTCCTGATCTGCCTGGGCTGCGTCCCACAGGTGATAGGGCGCGTGAAACCCTGTTTAACTGGCTGCAACCCCTTCTTCCCCGTGCGCGCTGTTTAGATCTCTTTGCAGGGAGTGGCGCTTTGGGGCTGGAGGCTGCGTCGCGTGGTGCGGGGGAGGTGATTCTGCTGGATCAATCCCCCCAAGTGATCCACCAATTACAGCAGCACATTGAAGATTTAAAGCTGAATCAGGCTCATGCAGAGCAGGCTGATGCGCTTCATTGGTTGCAAACCCCGCCTCTAAATAGCGCTTTTGATGTGGTCTTTATGGACCCACCTTTTAGTGATGGACTGTTGGAGCCGTGCATTCAACGACTTGCATCCAGTGGCTTGTTGGCCGAAAATGCGCGAGTCTATCTTGAGATGGATGTGCTAGAATCGCTTCCTTTTTTTCCGCCAGAGTGGCAGTTGTTGCGTAAAAAAAAGGCCGGACAAGTGGCTTATTACCTATTTGCTTACCCAGCAGAAACGTAATAATTGAATAGGAAGTTTGTTCTTCAGCCAATCTGGCACTATTATTCATTTCATTGTGAGTAGATTAAGCAGATGACCATAGCGGTTTACCCAGGGACATTTGACCCAATAACCAATGGTCATAGCGATATTGTCGCACGGGCTGCTATCCTGTTTGATAAGGTTATTGTTGCCGTGGCAGCTAGCCCAGGAAAGGGGCCTATGTTTTCGATAGAGCAGCGTGTGGCGCTTGCGAAAGAGGCGCTGGCTGATATTAAAAATGCAGAAATTTGCCAGTTTGACAATCTGCTGGTAGATTTTGCCAGCCAGCATGATGCAACGGTTATACTACGCGGTCTGCGAGCCGTGTCGGATTTTGAATATGAATTTCAATTGGCGGGTATAAACCGTCGATTGGCACCGGATGTAGAGACACTTTTTCTGCGACCGGCTGAGCAGTACGCTTACATCTCATCCAGCCTGGTTAGAGAGGTTGCAGGACTTGGAGGAGATGTATCGGAGTTTATTCACCCTGTAGTTCAAGCAGCATTGAAATGCAGGAATTCCTGAATTTTTATCCATTGTTAGGAGAAGAGAACCATGGCTTTATTAATTACCGATGAATGTATTAACTGCGATGTATGTGAGCCTGAATGTCCCAATGACGCTATCTCACAAGGCGATGAGATCTATGTAATTGATCCGGCCAAATGCACCGAATGTGTTGGTCATTATGACGAGCCACAGTGTGTGGAAGTATGCCCCGTTGACTGTATCCCTAAAGATCCAGATAACGAAGAGACAGAAGATGAGTTGCGTGCAAAGTATAAGCGCCTCACGGCCTAATCGGTCAATGACCGGTTTATCACCGGGCATAAAAAAAGCCCCATTGAGGGGCTTTTTTTGTGCCTTTATTTTGTTATTGCTGACACAAGCTGTGTTGGCAATAGAAAAGCCGTCTGCTGCAGCGATAGCGAGTGCTCACCCCCTGGCTACTCAGGCGGGTCACGAGATTTTAGCGGCAGGGGGCAATGCCTTTGATGCAGCGGTAACGGTGAGTGCCGTTCTGGCGGTGGTTGAACCTTATAGCTCAGGTATGGGGGGTGGCGGTTTTTGGTTGCTGCATCGCGCTAAAGATGATTTTGAAACCATGTTGGATGGTCGCGAGCGAGCACCGTTGGCGGCGCATCGAGATCTCTACTTGAATGATCAGGGTGAGGTTATCCCCAATCTCTCTATTAATGGCTCACTGGCAGCGGCTATTCCAGGGCAGCCAGCGGCCTTAGTTCATCTGGCTGAAAAATATGGTCGGCTTCCGTTAAAGCAAACGCTTGCAGCGGCTATCCGGTTGGCTAAAGAGGGTTTTCGGGTGGATGATTATTATCGCCGCATGGCGAAATGGCGGCTGGATGCGCTGCGCCAATCACCCTCTGCGGCCGCCCTTTTTCTGCAAAATGGGGAGATTCCTCAGGTTGGATATAAAGTACGCCAACCTGATTTGGCTCATCTATTAGAGCTATTGGCTGAGCAGGGGAGGGATGGGTTTTATAAAGGTAAGATTGCGCAGAAACTGGTTGATGGGGTGCGTGCTAACGGTGGTATTTGGACACTTAAAGATTTAGCTGCGTACCAACCCATTGAGCGTGAGCCGGTGCGTGGCAACTACCGTGGTATGTCGATTACCAGTGCCGCTCCCCCCTCATCAGGCGGCGTGGTACTGCTGACGATGCTGAATATCCTCGCCCGTTTTGATCTTGATGACTACACTCCGGCATTCCGTAAGCACCTAATGATAGAGGCCATGCGCCGAGCCTATCGTGATCGGGCTGAGTATTTAGGTGATCCTGATTTTGTGAAGATGCCGATTGAGCAGCTGATTCACCCGCTCTATGCCGCGGGATTGGCGAGAGATATTGAGCTTGATCGTGCGACACCAAGCAAAGCGCCGCAGGCTAAAGCGCAGGTTGATGAGGGGCGAGACACCACGCACTTCTCCATTTTAGATGCAGCAGGCAATCGAGTGGCTGCAACATTGAGTATTAACTACCCTTTTGGCTCTGCTTTTGTGCCAGAGGGCACGGGTGTTCTTCTCAATGATGAGATGGATGATTTTTCTGCCCGCCCGGGTGCGCCCAATGTTTATGGGCTGATTGGTGGAGAGGCTAATGCCATAGAGCCAGGCAAGCGCATGCTTTCAAGTATGACCCCCACCTTTGTTGAAACAGCAGAAGGTGTGGCGATTATGGGAACCCCCGGCGGCAGCCGAATTATAACGATGCTGCTGCATGGCGTATTAGAACTTCAGGCCGGCGGAGAACCAAAAGAGTGGGTGAGCAAAGCGCGCTTTCATCATCAATATTTGCCGGATGAAGTGCAGTTTGAACCAGGAGCTTTAACGGTGGATGAGATAACAGAGCTTACCCGCTTGGGACATCAGCTCAAACCGCTAGCGCACACCTATGGCAATATGCAGGTGGTTTACTGGAATAAAAAAACAGCAGCCGTTTCAGCGGCCAGTGATCGACGGGGTGTAGGTCAGGCCGTGGTGCATTAATGTGCAGCTTGGTATTTAAGGGTGCTGATAAAAAATCAGGCAGCATACTCCAAGGCATCCAGAGTAATCTCTGGTTTTAGATATTGCTCTGCATCCGGCAGTGATTTCAACCGTTCAAACGGTGTCATCATGTTCCTGTAAGGATACGTTTTCTGCTGTTTTCCTTTGGCATTGATTATCGTTTCAGAGAAGAAACAGGGGCGGTGATAATTGATGTAGGGATTCAAATATACGCGATTGAATCTATTGATTTCCGATGCTTATTTTGCGGGATATGTGTGTAGCCAAATATCTTTCTGACGACAGCGGCATTCTTGCTTTCGGCCAGGGCATCCCGCGTTCAGGTAGCAAGTGCATCATTGACTAATTCAATGAAGAGTTTTTGGAGTAACTCGACGACGCGTTGGTTGACGTATTCAGAGCCGTTATCACTGTGAAGCCCCAGGATGGTGAAAGGGAATGATGTCAGCATCTCTTCGAGTGCAGAGATCAAGTATTGCTCGCTTTTACGCAGTGTTAGTAAAGGCTGTTTTTGGCTATGTGATAAAATGGCTCAAAAGGGAGGAAGTGGCGGGGGGCGTTGCCTGGATTTAATGGCTGTTACAGGCAGCGTTTATTGCCGGTTAATGGGCAGACTCCACCAGGAATATTGATTTTTTTGGTTCCAGTGAACGGGTCTTCATGTGATAGTTCGCGCAGCTCATCTGAATTTAAGACAGTTATCTTGTTGCCTTTTACGCGGATGATCTCTTTGTCGCTGAGGTGATGAAGTATACGCGAGAAGGTTTCTGGTTTTACTGAGAGGCGTGATGCTAAAACCCCTTTGGGCGCATCTAGCGTAAAGGTTTCGGCCTCTCTCATTAGTTGGTATTGATAGAGCAATCCGGCGACACGGTTGGTTGCATTTTGTAGAGTTAAGTCATCAATCTCTTTAATCAATGAACGCAGGCGCTGGCTCATATCGCCCATCATGCGGAAGCAGCTATCCACTGAGCCGCGTAACATCTGCGAGAATTGTTGGTTGTCGAACCCTAGCAGCTCAGAGTCTTTGATGGCAGTAGCGGTGACGGGGTAGCTTGGCTGCTCTTGAAACATTAAGGCTTCGGCAAAGGTGTTTCCTGGGTGAACAATGCCAATAACCTTTTCATTGCCATCCATTGATAAGCGGGAGAGTTTAATTTGGCCGCTGAGCATGAGAAAAAATCGGGAGGCGGGTGTGCCACATTCGAAAAGTACTTCATCTTCGCCGAGATTGATCTTTCGGGAGAGTGTTCTAACCTGCTCTAACTGGGGATCTGTTAGTGTTGTGAAGAGGTAGGTATCTCGTAATTCGACTGGCATCGACGCTTCTCATGTTTAAAACTTGAACTTCACGGCGCACTCTAACACTATTGAACGTCTATTGTTCAATACTCATGAGGATACCGCTTAATTTTTTTAGCGTGGTTTATTTGAGTGTAGTTAAAAATAGGATACAGCATTAAGCAAAAAAGCACTTTAATTGTGGTGCATCCTACCTGGATGTTTCAAAATCAGAAAGCTCTTGATTGACTTGACTATAGCGGCGCGCTGCTTGCAGAAGGTTAAACAGCAATAATGAGCAAGATACACCCAAGCTAAGTCCTGCAATATGCGCCAGTGGGTAAGGCCAAAATAGCGCCAGTGTGAGCAGTAGTAAGGTGGTGAGGTGAGCATATAGTTGCCTTCGAGTGAGCCTGTCGGGCATTAGCTCTTTCATATTGGGAACCTTTACCTTGCCCATGCTCATCAGTGCTACTTGGCGATTTTGCAGGTGAAACCAGGTGAGAAAGGGGACGATTTTATACAGCATGCCATTAACAACAGAAACAGCAACACCAAACAGTAGCCAGATGCCCAGCAGCAAAGAAAAAATCGGTTGTGCCTTTGTTATCGGTGTAAAACCAATAAGCCAGAGCAATAGACAGGCGGCAATAAATATCATGCCGGTGCGCCAAAAAAGCAATGTGACATCAGAGACGCGTCGCCGCCGTTTTTGTTGCAGCCATAGGGTGGTTCCTGCAAACAGGATGTACCCAATGGCAGGTAGGAGGATCCAACTATCAGGTACCCACTTTGATAGGTGGCCATTGCCCCATGCTAAATACAGTGGAGCCCAAATAATTAGGGTGCTAAATATCACCCAGCTGAGTGGGGTGGTGAGTTTTTTGGGGTATTCAGGTGTCAGCTGGAACATGGGGACAACCTGGTAGGCAACACCAACAACGAGCAGCCCGATCCAGCCCAGTATGCCCCACCCCAGATGAATATCAGTGAGAGGGATGAGTTGGCTTAAAGAGGTCATGCCAGAGAAACCTGCGCCAATAGTCAGTCCAAGCATGACGGTTGTTGCCAACGATGCAATGGCCAGGCGCATGCTGTGAATAGTGTCATTGGGTGTTCTGATGCGCATTAATGCAATGGAGATGGCGATAATAAATATCAGAAAGCCCAGTCCGAGCGTTGTCAGTGCAAGATGGAATAGTCCAGTAATACCACTGAGAAAACCAGACGCTAAGGCTAGAATGCCGATGGTTAATAATGTGTGTACTGCTGTGGCAACAGGCTTTACCTTGGGTACAGGTGAGCCAGCTAAAACGGGCAGCATCTGCATCATAGCGCCACACATAATCATTCCTAGAAAACCTAAGGTGATAAGGTGAGTTAAGGCCAGTGTGGCAGGCGCCCAGCGATTGGTGAGTATCTCGGGCCCATAAATTATGAGTAATAAGGCTGCAAGCAGCCCAAAAATGGGCGCAGTTACGAAAAACCTAAGGGGGACTGAAAGGGGAGGAGCTTGCTCTAGGGAGAGGCTTGATCGGCTTGCCTGCATGTGTGTTGTATGTCTGAGATGGTTGGGTCGATATCTGATGGCAAGTGAGTCTGCTATCAGGCGAAGAGTGAATTTTAAACTGACTATAGCCCGCTATCGTTTATGCTGGAATGGCGGCCTTGGCAGCGTTGTCATCTTTGCGCCAGATGAAAATCTCGTAGCCCTCTGATCCGCTGGGTCGAGTGACCCAGGCAATGCCCATATTTTCTAGCATGGGGTAGATCATGCGGGGTTCACGACGGTGGGTTACATAGAGGTAATCACCGGCGTTGAGTGTTTCGATGGCCAGCAGGATGCGCTCCATGGGCTCAGGTGGCTCCAGGTCGCTAACATTAAGTTTGTGCTCCATAATAATTATAATGTGTAGGTTTGAAGTGTCAGGAGTATGTGAGCTTTAATTATAAATGTCCTAAAGCTCACATAATATTTAGCCTATACCCATTTGGGTTAGCACATCTGCTGCTTTTTCACGCAGAGATTGGTCAGCCATAACGTAAACAATCTGTTCTTCCTTGGTATTATGTTGCTGCATGACCATAATGAGTGTTTCAGATAGGCCAAGGTATTTTTCCTGGTCTTTCTCTTCAACGCTCTCATCCATATCCGCAAGTAGCTGACGCATCT
>JAJRWL010000202.1 GCA_024276875.1 Gammaproteobacteria bacterium | reverse complement strand
TCAATCTCTTTATCATCCAGCTCACCCGCACGTATCTTGGCACGAAATTTCTCGCGTGTGTTGGTGCTGGTTGTGGGTGCTGATTGGCTGTCTGCTTCAAAAGTTGTTGGAGTGGGTGATGGCAATAACGCCTCTAATACCCGCTCTTCAGCCGCTTGTTTGGCGGGTTCTCGCACCTTTTCCATTGCAGTTTCACGCACCATCTTCACGGCGGAGTCTGCAAGGTCACGGATAATGGATTCCACATCCCGCCCGACATAACCCACTTCCGTGAATTTAGTGGCTTCAACCTTCAAAAATGGTGCATTAGCCAGTTTGGCCAATCGGCGGGCAATCTCAGTTTTACCGACACCGGTGGGGCCAATCATCAAGATATTTTTGGGCGTAATCTCATCACGCAGGTCACCTGCAACCTGGGCACGTCGCCAACGATTGCGCAGGGCAATAGCTACGGCTCGCTTGGCAGCCGCCTGGCCGATGATATGTTTGTCCAGCTCCTGGACAATCTCTTGTGGGGTAATTTCAGACATACATTCTGACTCTATTCAGCTTCCAGCTCTTCAAGAACTAGATTGTGGTTGGTGTAAACACAGATATCAGCAGCAATGCCGAGGCTTTTTTCCACGATTTCACGCGCACTCAGATCCGTATTTTCCAGCAGTGCGACAGCCGCTGATTGCGCAAAAGTGCCGCCTGAGCCAATGGCCATCAGGCTATTTTCAGGCTCAATCACATCACCTGTGCCGGTAATGATCAATGATGCCTTGCTATCTGCAACGCAGAGCAGCGCCTCAAGTCGGCGCAGAGAGCGATCTGTTCGCCAGTCTTTTGCCAACTCAACAGCCGAGCGCGTTAGGTGGCCGTGATGTTTTTCCAGCTTACTTTCAAATCGTTCAAATAGGGTAAATGCATCAGCGGTAGCACCCGCAAAACCCGCCAGTACGCGCTCTTTATAGAGCCGCCGCACCTTGCGCGCATTGCCTTTCATGACAGTATTACCCATGGAGACTTGACCATCTCCGCCTATCACCACCTGCCCATTTCGACGAACAGAAAGAATTGTCGTGCCTTTTAACGGCTCCACATTATGATCCTTTAAAATTTGGAAACCGGTGATTGTACCTGATTAATGCGGTAGGGATAAAACTGGGTGGGTAATTTTAAATTAAATTGTGCGAATTATAGGCATGTAGCCATCTAAAACTTGTACTTTTTTAAGTTTATATACAACTATTTTTGGATTGAGTTTGGCCTCCAACTCACTCATAAAACAACTAAAACGGGCATAAAAAAGGCAGACCCTTCCGCAGTAGATTCAGCCTAAACCCGGCGGGCATCTAGAAAAAAGTAATCATGACGATAAACCCTGTCCAGTTCCAGCCTGGCACAAAGCCAGACAGCGTTATTTGACATTTTTCCATCTATTTAATTAATGGGATTGCATAGCGCCAACCGCCTAAACCGCCACAAATCCAGGACGGGCACATACCATCGGTTGGATCAAGATTATTATCCAGCTCATATTTATCTGACAGACCATCCCTATCCGTGTCTTCTTTAGTGGGATCACTGCCTGCTTGATATTCCTGGAGATTGGCCACCCCGTCATTGTCCTGATCTATGCTGGCATCGGAAGCATTGAGTGGATCGAGAAAGGCATACTGATTTTCATAGGTGTCTGGGAGGCCGTCGTTGTCATCATCTGGATCTTCAGAGTCAACAATCCCGTCACTGTCCGTGTCTTTCTGCAAAAAATATATTCTAATTGCCCCACTTGCGGGAATACATGTTGGGCACTCTGCCCAATAAATTCCTGAGCCACTAACTGCAATAGCCCACGGGTTTGTTAAGCCGCTGGCAATAAGTATGCCTCCCCCGAATTGATTCCAGTCACTACCATCTTTTGCTACCTTGTAAACACTGTCCCCCCAGATATTTGCAAAATAGACATTGGCATTGTCTATGGCGATAAAGTTTGATGCCAGACCACCACCAAGATTTATTGCACCTCCTCCATTAAGCGGAACCTTGTATATATTCCCGTTCCATTCACCAAAATACGCATAATCAGCATCTACCGCGATTCCATCCAATTCTCCTAAACCACTTGCCAAGACACTGACCGTGCCACCATCCTTACCAACCTTTCTAACTGCTCCTCCAGTACCACAGCAATCAGATTCGATCCAATATACATGACTGTTGTCTATTGTAAGTCCTGTCGGGTTTTTCAATCCATCTGCCAGAATAACTGGTGTGGTAGTTGCTAATAACGATGGGTTATCTACTGGCACACCAGATAACGCCATTACAAAGCCGTCATAACCGAAATTATTACCGGCCACTGTCCAATAAATACCTGCACTATCTACCGCCAATCCCCTGATTCCATTGTATGTACCCCACGTATCGCCGCTGACAATGGTAGTTACAGTTCCACCACCAACAGATACCATCTTTATTGTGCCTGCCTCTCCACCTGATTCTCCCCATAAGCTTGATTCTGCCCAGTACACATAACCATTGAAAACGGATATAGCCAGAGCTGACCCTGACAGATTGTTTGCCAGGGTAGACACGACCCCACCCGTTTTTGGTATCTGACGTATTGCACTAGACCCAACATCAGTCCAGTAAACATTTGAGCTGTCCATTGTGATTGCCCAATACTTACTGGCATCACTTACCAGCGTTGCTGGCATTCCGGGAATAGCTGTTAACTGAGTTGTTGCACATACTTCATTGGAGTAATTGGAATCGCCCAATGTGCTGGCCCACGCTCTTACCCGGTAACAGTAAATCACCCCACCTTCCAGACCGTTTCCATATCCATCATCTGTCCATGAGGTTGAATTGGGGTTCCAATTAACTCTGTGATTAAAAGTGCCACTCATGCCTACCTTCATTTCAAGGATAAAGGCTTCTTCATTATCTGAGTTATCTGCCCAGGTAAGAGCAATTGAACTGTTTGATACAGCCACAGCTTGGAGATTAGACGGTGCTGCAATAGCACTTGGCGGTTGCTGGGTATAGTTATCGCTGTTTATCCAGGGATCTGGGTTGGCCGCAAAAATGGTAACCTCTTTATTCAGAGGCGTAATCCAGTTGGAGACGGTACTAAACTCAATTTGATAAGTGCCATATGGAACATTGGATTTGATGACCCCGCTATTCTGCCACGCACTTTCACCAGCCACCCGCCATTGCGCCCCTGCATCTGCTGCTGCCTGTGGAACAATAGATACACGTAT
>JAJRWL010000201.1 GCA_024276875.1 Gammaproteobacteria bacterium | reverse complement strand
CAGCACCCGCAACCGGATCGGTAGGCGTTGGCCTAGAGTCACCCGGCGACCCTGCTGCAACATCATTCACCTCCACTACATCCCAGGCTGCGGTAACGGCCGCAACTTCAACAGAAGCTGCACCATATAGATCTTCTGCCGACTGGATAGTCGCTCGACGAGCATCGGTAAATTTTGATGATGCCTGAAGATAGATGTTTAGCGCCCGATACCAGATCTGTTCTGTCTTTAATCGACCCATACTGACACCCAGACTTTCGACTGTCAGCCCCTCTGCAACCAGATAGGCAGCTCGGTTAGGGATACCACTGTTGATATGTACACCACCCCAATCTCCCGCCTCTGTATTAGGCAGATTCTGATACTGGCTCATCTTAACGGGCTGAGCGCTTAAACCTTGAGCAGGGTTTGCCATATTGCGCAGAAACCCAGGGGCACGAACGACACAATCCTCGCCCATAAGCCAATCACTTCGATCCACCATGGCACCAAAAAAATCTGACCAGGATTCATTCAGCGCGCCGCTTTGGTTTTCATAAATAAGTGCCGCTGTATGTTCTGTTACACCATGAGCCATCTCATGAGCAGCCACATCCAAACACCCCGCCAAAGAGGAAAATGTAATATTATCTCCATCACCATAGACCATGTAAGTACCATTCCAAAAGGCATTGGGATAGTTACTACCAAAATGTATAACGCTGAATAGATTTAAGTTGTTATCGTCGATACTTTTTCGATTGAAGGTATTCAGAAAGTAGTTATAAACAAGCTGCGTGTTGTATGCCGCACTGACACCCACGCTATCCCAGCCACTATTTTGTTGCATACTCCCTGTGTAATAGAGGCTCCCTTGGGTATTATTTTTAATATCGTAAATAAATGTATCACCCATGGGATTTGCCCCAGATCCAAGGGGATCAAAAGGGGGATCATTCATCGGTGTCATTGGGTTGATTTGATAAAACTGCCCATACTCTGACCACGCATTAAAATTACGGGGGACCCCAAATGTATCCTGACCACTGGCCATAACGACTGAGCCTGCATGGTGAATATTATTGATGCGGTGTACGACCGCTGCGGTGTTGGCATCAATGAAATAGATCCATCGCTGATCCAGCGCTGGCATAATCTCCACCTTAAAAACCAGCTGCGCCACACCATTGGCAAGGGTGTAGATAACCAGTTCAACTGTCGCAGGCACAAGGGGTTTTTTGTTTATATTCAAGTGACGGTTAACCGCCTCCAACGCTGCTGATGAGCTGATTTTAGGTGTTGTATTTAACCCTTGAGGTGTCGGCTCGTGATGCGTTTGAAAAAAGTAGATTTCACTGTTTTTATTTAAATGCACCCGCGCACTTTTACCCCATAACGGAATGCCATTATATTGCTGCTGGTATCGCAGATGCACCTTACCAAGGTTATCTGTTTTACTCTGCTGTAACTTAAACTCCTGCGCAGGGCTATTCAATCTAAGCAACGCCCTATTTTCCTGCATAAAGGCACTGGCCAATGCTTGATGTTTTACCGCACCCTGATAATGCTTGGCTATCTGAGGTTTGATTTTTCCTTTAATCAACCTAGGCACGCCCGTACGTGGATCAAATATAACTTTAACGGGCGTGGTGCTATTGCTATAGGTTGAAACCAAATGCTGTAGCTGTTTTTTTTGCGCCACAGTGACGGCTGGATGCTGCCCTTTGCCTTTACGCGGTAAAGCAATTTTTTTGCGCAGCTTTAATGCCTGATAGATCTGCTGTTGGATTTCAGATTGAACCGCCGATGTTATTCCAACACTCTTTTTATTACGTCGTTTTTTTGCTCCCTGTGGCTTTATTTTCAAACCACTGATAGCGACATTCTTTTTTTCCAGTGCTGAAAAAAGAACACCTTTAGCCTCTATCGTGGCCTGTGCATATAGCAGCTGATGAGGAGCACCAAAAACAAGCCATGCGCTAAAAATCAGCACCCACCCAGACAAACTTATCCTTTTGGATATCTGCATATTTTTACTCAGACAAATTAAAAACAAGGTAAAAACCACAATGACTATCCTGCGTATCCGTCTTGCAACATTCAAAATCAGCCCGTTTTTAAGCTCGGTCTATTAATCCAAAGCTATAACAACATCTCTACTCGTGGCTTCTCTTTTTTGCTTTTTTGGTCAACGATTGGCCGACAGTTTATGAGCCGATTTTTTTTAAATTGGTACTGTTTGGCGAGATACAGTTCAATAGATGCCGCTCTTGTTTTGGCAAGTGATTCTAGTTGTTGATTAGTAATTGCTGGTGGTTCAGGGGGAGCCGGTAAGGTGCTCTTTTTTTCTCTCTTTAATGTTTTTAGTTTTGCTTGATACTCAGCATTTAGCTTTGCACGAGCCATTTTTAGCAGTGCGGCACGATCACTCTCCGTTGCCCGCCCGCAGACCTTTATGTGCAACTCTGGTCTCTCCGTTAGAATCTTGGCAATTTTTTCAAAATAGGGATCATTGTTTTTATCTAGCGCGACTAATCCTGGTGGAAAAAAAACAGGATCCAATCGTATTTTTGCCATCTCTTCCCCTGCGATTTGCGCAACAGCCAACATGGTTCCAAACGGGAATAGAGCCGCGGTGAGGTAGGTCGTTGCCCCCTTTTTTAGGGCTTTTCCAATGGCTTGGTTGATGGCATCACTGGGGTCTATTTTTAAATCTTCGGTGGCTCCGCTTAGCGGCAGACTCAAGGAGATGGTGTTGTTTGAATCCCGCAGCATACTCAGGGCGGTCTCCAAGGGAATATCAAGTTGAGCCTCCAGCCCTTTCATCTTCTCTTTGCTTAAGGGGGAGACATCAAGCTGGTGCAGGACAAGTTTGTTCTCACCTTGGAGTTTGCCCGCCTTTGCATTGAGTTTAATATCAACATTAAGTTCGCCGCTGTCCAGACTATAACCAAGCAGCTTACCTGTATATGCGGTCAGTGGTGGCAGTGCAAACCCTTCAATCTTACCTGTAAAATCCAGCGTCAGTTTGGGGGCAAAGGGGGCAATACCGCCACTGAATGCGATGCTGCTCTGCTCATTAACCGTTGCTGCCAGTTTTACGGGGCTTAGCATCTCTGGCGTGGCGCTGTTGATATTATTGATGGAAAAGTGCTGGAGCTTTATGTTTGCACTATAAGGTGGCTCTGTTGTTTTATCCTGAAACAGGATCAGGCTATCGCCCAATATGTGGATTTTGCCAATGTGAATAGGCATGGCGCTCTTTAACGACGACGGCGTTTTGGCGGCGGTTTCATTTGTGGCTTGCCCCGGTGTGGCCACCCCATTTGGATCCATGATCTTTTGTATGAGATCCATCAGTCTCTGTTCGCTCCAGTTACCTTCATCATCACGCCGTGAGAGGTGGCTGAGGTTCTCCTGCTGAACTGTTTCAATGTCTATTCCCGCTTGCTTTGAATATTTGAAATCTTTGATTTTTAGACGCTTGGTTTGAAACAGCCCAATAGCCCGCTCTTCCTCTTTTATATCACGCTGCTCTGGGCGGCCAATGATCAGCTGAGTCACCTCCAGCTGTTTACTTGAAATTGAGCCATCTTGTGCAAGGGTGATTTTGTCTGTCTGAAATTGATCAAATGCCAACAGTGTGTAACGCTCCTTGGGCGAGAGTAGCGCCAATTGGCTCCAGGTGATTGCACCCTCTAGCGCCAATGCTTCCAGGGTTTCTCCCATGTTAAAAGAGACCACTCCATCCCATGTCAAATCATCATAGTTGAATGTAACCTCCCTGTCGGCCAGCCTGACAGAGAGGTTACGGCTGTTCAGCTGCCCATTAATCGCTATATTTTGCCCCCCCTGAGAAGATGGCTCCAGTTGCAGCTGACCATCCCATCTCAGTTGATCCTGTTGCAACACGGCTTGCTGTTCTGGAAATTTAGCCGCAGTTTTACCCAGCAGCAGCCCCCCTGATAGCACTGTTTTAGCACCGCCATCTGTCATTTGATGGTTAATATCCCCCTCCCAACGTATCTCGGCCTGCTCTATGGAGAGACCTGAACCTTCCTGAGAAAACTGGGAAGGGCTGGTCTGCAATACCCCTTTAGCCGTGAGCATCTGAGGCGTGCCTTGAGGGGAGAGCAGCAGTTGAACCGCCCCTTTCCACTGAATTTGGCTATTTTTAAAGCGCCCAGCTGCACTTGCAACATCCATATCCAAAAGAGATACAGTGCCACGTTGAGCGACTTTTAAAGCGCCATCTACCATGCGATGAATGAGGAGCTGGCTATCCAGAGAGTGCCTGCCCGCTATGCGGCCAACATAAGGTTCCAAAAGTTTGGCAAATGGCTGAAAATCCAGTCCATCCAGCTGAATGTAATTATCAAATTTAGGTTCTGAGCTAAAAGGAGTGATCTCACTTTTTAGAGAAAGATGCGCGTTATTAAGAGCACCTTCCAACCTAAGTAAAGCGGGCTGGTCAGGGAAGTGGGTGGTGAGTCTGGTAAGTTTTAAGCTATCAATCTGAAAATGCGTATTCAGTTGGGCATCTTTATAGTGTATGGCTGCATCCTGAATAGTGAGTTTTTCAAGATTAATTGCCCAGGGTGCGCTGCTTGATTCCTCAGCTTCTGCTGTGGATGCGCGGGGCAATGGAATACCGCCCAAAATGAGATCTGCGGGGTTTGAATAGTCAATTTGTACTTTCACACCCTCCAGGGCGACATGATCGATAAAAGCCGTTTTTAAGAGCAGCGGGGTCCACGTCATGCGCACCTTTAACTTGCGAACAAACAGGCGGCTTTTGCCTTGCTGCGTAATATCCAGCCCATAAATGGCCAAAGTAGCCGTAATGGGGTTGAAGTCGATATTTTTGATATCAACCGAAGCATCGCTATGATCAGCGACCCAGCTTTTAATCCCATAGGCAATACCATGAGGCAGTGCAATTAGCGTGGAGACTGTCGCCAAAAGAAGAAGTGTGAGAAATACAACCCCTCGTATTGATGAAGTCTGCTGGGAATTTGTCGCTTTATTGACCATGAGATTTCATTATGCTCCTATGCCGATTGGCTTAGTATAGAGAGCCTGTCATTGAAGCGCTACTGCTGTGCTAAAACATGTTAAACGTCTATTTCTCCCATTCAGAAAGCAAGTGCATCACCGTATAATCTAAAACAATAGATCACAAGTTAAGCAAAAGTTAAGGGGTCACAAAGTTAAAGGGTCAAAGCCCTTTTCGGACGCCCACGCCTTGCCTGCCCCACTTTACGCTTCAATTTGCTCTCTATCCTTTCCCTAAAAAGATCATTTCCCAAGGGCGTACCTGTCTGCCAAGATGCACGTATATCCCTTAGATCTTCTTCTTCAATATGCGCCTTGAACAATGCCTTATATGCCAACAATCTGTCTGATTCGGTTTTTCCAAGTTTTAAATATAATGGATGCGTAGCCAATAACTTATCATATTTACCTTGCGCATTAGCCCGGTAACTGCTCCAACGATAGTGGCTAGGTGTTTTTGTCATATTGGCTCGAACGGGGTTTAATTCTATAGGCTCTTGAATACCAAAAAGAGGGACAACAAAGGCTGGCTTTTATTGATAGTCCAGAAGATATTAGAGCCTATGAGTATTCTGTACTAGTCACTTCTTTAGAAGATGATCTAATAACACTTTTTCATCACTATCGAGATCGAGCAGATTGTGAAAATAACTTTGATGAATTGAAAAATCAATGGGGCGGGGGTGTCTATACAACTAAGCAGTATAAAAGTAGTCAGCTTATGGCCCGTAAGAT
>JAJRWL010000200.1 GCA_024276875.1 Gammaproteobacteria bacterium | reverse complement strand
TCCATGGGTTGCTTATCCTGATGCTTGCGCCAAGCATCCGTAAATACCTTGCGCATCTTGGTGCGATCATTGGTAAACATAAACTAATCCTGTGCCAATCGTTTCTTTAACAGCTCATTGACCTGCTGTGGGTTGGCCTTACCTTTCGTCTCTTTCATCACTTGTCCCACAAAGAAACCAAACAGTTTATCTTTACCCGAACGATACTGCTCTGCCTGTTTAGGGTTATTGATAACAACATCATCCACCAGCTTTTCAATCGCACCGCTGTCGGTGATCTGTTTCAGCCCTTTTGTTTCAATCACCGCATCCGCATCACCTTCACCCTGCCACATCGCTTCAAACACCTGTTTGGCGATCTTGCCAGAGATGGTTTGATCTGCAATACGTGTGAGCAGCCCTGCCAGCAGTTCCGCAGTAACAGGGCTATTAGTAATATCTATCGCATCCCGATTTAATGCTGCCGCCAGTTCACCCGAAACCCAGTTGGCGGCAATTTTGGGATCGCTCTTTGCCGCCGCAACCACAGCCTCGTAATAATCGGCCAATTCACGACTGGCCGTCAGTACCATCGCATCCTGCTGGCTCAAGGCATAATCTGACTCGAAACGCTGGCGCTTCTCATCCGGCAGCTCGGGCAATGTGGCCCTTATCTCATTAATGAATACCTCATCAAGCTCCACCGGCAGTAGATCAGGATCAGGAAAATAGCGGTAGTCATTGGCCTCTTCCTTGCTGCGCATGGAGCGGGTCTCGTTACGGTCAGCATCGTACAGACGGGTCTCCTGCACCACCCTGCCACCGGACTCAATGATGTCGATCTGACGTTCAACCTCCAAGTTGATTGCCTTCTCCAGAAAACGAAAGGAGTTGAGGTTTTTCAGCTCAGCACGCGTACCTAACGCTTCCTGGCCTTTGGGGCGCACCGAGACATTGGCATCGCAACGAAAGGAACCTTCTGCCATGTTGCCATCACAAATTTCGATATAACGCACCAGGGCATGGATCTTTTTGGCATAGGCGACAGCCTCAGCAGCAGAGCGCATATCCGGTTCAGAGACAATCTCCAGCAATGGCGTGCCAGCGCGATTGAGGTCAATGCCGGTCATACCATGGAAATCTTCGTGCAGTGATTTACCGGCATCCTCCTCCAAATGGGCACGGGTGATGCCCACTACCTTGCTTTCACCCGCTTCCAGATCAATGGTCAGTGAGCCTATGCCCACAATCGGCAGCTCCATCTGGCTGATTTGATAACCTTTTGGCAGATCAGGGTAGAAGTAATTTTTGCGTGCAAAGACTGAACGTGACGCAACTTCAGCGCCAATCGCTACACCAAATTTTACGGCCATACGGACAGCTTCTTTATTCAACACGGGCAGTACACCCGGCAGCCCTAAATCCACATTACAGGCTTGGGTATTGGGCTCTGCGCCATAGGCGGTGGAGGCACCAGAGAAGATTTTGGATTGGGTGGCCAGTTGAGCATGAACCTCAAGGCCGATGACTGTTTCCCATTGCATATTCGTCAGAACCTCTAAAATTATTGCTCAATATTGGCAGGAGCTGCCTGGTGATAATCTGTGGCCATCTGTAGCCGATGCGCTACATTTAGCAGCTTAGCTTCGGCAAAGTAGTTGCCAATAATCTGTAGCCCTGCAGGTTTGCCATTTGCTAGTGCGGCAGGGATAGAGATCCCAGGCAGACCCGCCAGGTTGACGGCGATCGTGTAGATGTCAGACAGGTACATACTGACCGGATCATCTGCCCGCTCACCCATGCGAAAACCGCTATCCGGTGTCGTCGGCCCCATGATGACATCCACCTGTTTAAAGGCCTGGGTGAAATCATCAGAGATCAGATGGCGAATCTTCTGTGCCTTCAGATAATAGGCATCGTAATAACCCGCAGAGAGTGCATAAGTGCCGATCAAAATACGCCGTTTTACCTCATCACCAAAGCCCTCGGCACGGGAGCGTTTGTAGAGATCCTCCAGATCTGTTGGATCTTCACAACGATGGCCATAGCGAACGCCATCAAAACGGGAGAGATTGGAGGAGCACTCCGCCGGAGCCACTACATAATAGGTCGGCACAGCCAGATGGGTATTGGGCAGGCTAATCTCGACCACCTCTGCCCCTAATTTTCGGTATTCAGCAATGGCCTCATCGATTGATTGGGCGACAGCATTATCCAGCCCTTCACCAAAATACTCCTTGGGTAGCCCTATCTTTAGCCCTGTCAGGTCATCTTCCAGCCCAGCACTATAATCGGGGACGGGCTGCTCCGCGCTGGTGGAGTCCCGCTCATCAAAACCGGCCATCACTTGCAACATAATGGCGGCATCGGCTGCACTGGTGGTCATGGGGCCGGCCTGATCAAGGCTGGAGGCAAAGGCGATCATGCCATAACGGGAGACCCGTCCGTAGGTGGGTTTTAATCCGGTAATGCCACACAGCGCAGCCGGCTGCCGAATCGATCCACCTGTGTCAGTGCCTGTTGCCGCAGGAGCCAGACGTGCGGCCACACAGGCAGCTGAGCCGCCGGATGACCCCCCTGGCACGGTTTCAGTATCCCAAGGGTTGCACACTGGGCCGTAGTAGCTGGTCTCATTAGAGGAACCCATGGCAAACTCATCCATATTGGTTTTACCCAGGTTCACCACCCCCGCCGCCTTCAGCCTGGCAACCACCGTGGCATCATAGGGTGAAACAAAATTTTCTAGCATCTTGGAGCCGCAGGTGGTTCTGATCCCCTGCGTACAAAAGATGTCCTTATGGGCAATGGGGATGCCGGTCAGCAATCCCGCCTGCCCCGTCTGCAACTGCACATCAGCCGCCTGTGCCGCGCTCAGTGCCTCATTCGCGCAAACAGTGACGAAACTATTTAGCCCGCTATCCAACTGTTGGATACGATCAAGAAAATATTGGGTTAGCTCAACACTGGAGTAATCACCCACACGCAGGCCAGCGGCCAGCTCTGTCATACTTTTATTGTGCATAGGTCTTAATTTTTAAGTCAGATAAAATATGGGATAGATTCAATACTGTTTTACAGAGTCGCCTACTCAATGACTTTAGGCACTAAATAGAGTCCCGCATCCGTTTGAGGGGCAATAGATTGAAATAACTCACGCGCATCGGTTTCAGTTACTTCATCACTACGCAGACGCTGAACCATATGCAGAGGATGAGCCATCGGCTCAACGCCTGCTGTATCTACAGTGCTCATCTGCTCTACCAGATTCAAGATATTTGAAAGATCCTTAGCTATACTCTCCATCTGCTCATCCGCCAAATCCACACGGGCAAGATGGGCGATTTTTTTCACATCGGCATGATCTAGTGACATGATTTCCTCGATAAAGACAGGGCAGATTAAAAATCGGACTAAACTAACACATTCACATTTTTGCTTCTATTCCTTGCTCCAAACTTATACCATTGATAGATTATGCGTTTTCTGGCAGAAAAAGCTTTTTCAGGGTGAACGCCCCCTGCTCTGCCTCCAACTAAATTCTGGAATCAAACCCTAAACCATGTTATTCCGAAGCATTCGCGGTATTTTCTCTAATGATCTTTCCATTGATCTTGGCACAGCAAACACCCTCATCTACGCCCGCGACAAAGGCATTGTGCTTGATGAGCCCTCCGTTGTAGCCATCCGTCATGACCGCAGTCGTGGGGGCAGTAAATTTGTCGTTGCCGTTGGCGTTGAAGCCAAACAGATGCTGGGGCGTACGCCTCAGAATATTACCGCTATTCGCCCCCTGAAAGAGGGTGTGATCGCTGACTTCACCGTCACCGAAAAGATGCTCCAGCATTTTATTCACAAGGTGCATGAGAATCGAATTATCCGGCCCAGCCCGCGTGTTCTGGTCTGTGTTCCCTGTGGCTCCACGCAGGTTGAACGACGCGCCATTAAGGAGTCCGCCGGTGGTGCGGGGGCTCGCGAGGTCTATCTCATTGATGAACCCATGGCAGCAGCCATTGGTGCTGGTCTACCCATTGGTGAAGCTCGCGGCTCCATGGTGCTGGATATTGGTGTTGGCACATCTGAGGTTGCCATCATCTCACTCAATGGCATTGTTTACTCCAACTCGGTTCGTGTCGGCGGTGATCGCTTTGATGAAGCCATTATCAACTATGTCCGGCGCAACTACGGCACGCTCATTGGCGAGGCCACGGCTGAACGCATTAAAAAGGAGATTGGTACAGCATTCCCCGGCACTGAAGTTAAAGAGATTGAGGTGAAAGGGCGCAATCTGGCGGAAGGCATCCCTCGCAGTTTTGTACTCAACAGCAACGAAATACTGGAGGCACTGCAAGAGCCTCTCTCTGGCATTGTGGGCGCAGTCAAAACGGCGCTGGAGCAAACGCCACCTGAATTGGGTGCGGATGTCGCTGAACGCGGCATTGTTCTCACCGGCGGCGGCGCTCTGCTGCAAGATCTTGACCGACTACTGGAAGAGGAAACTGGGCTACCTGTATTGGTTGCAGATGATCCACTCACCTGCGTAGCACGTGGCGGTGGTCGGGCACTGGAATTGATCGACGAAAGAGGCGGCGAAATGCTGCTGGTTGAATAACCAAAATTTATCAAAACATGGGCTGCCTGATCTCACAGGCAGCTATAACCTGGCAACCTATTCACACGAGAGCCATCCTCCATTAAAACGTTATTTACACAGGGGCCTTCGATTACTGCCCGAATGGCGGCAGCTGTACTTGCCTCTCTGCTTATGATGGTTGTAGATCACCGTGAAAATCACCTGGAGACAGTACGCTCAGCTCTCTCCATTATCGTGGCTCCCCTGCATCAAATTGCCAGCCTGCCTACCAGCAGTGGAGAATGGCTATCGGACAGCTTCCGTTCACGCCAGCATTTACTTGATGATAACAAACAGCTGCATGAGCAAAACCTCAAACTCAAAGGACAGCAACAAAAATTCAAAGCATTAGAAGTTGAAAACATGCGCCTGCGTGATCTACTCGACTCATCATTCAAGATTGGGGATCAAATACTCATCGCTGAATTGATTGCCATTGACCTTGACCCCTACAAACAACAAGTCATCATCAATCGAGGTGGTAACTCTGGTGTATTTGAAGGCCAGGCCGTGCTGGATGCTGATGCCGTACTTGGGCAGGTCGTTCATGTCGATCCATTCTCCGCTACTGTGCTAATGATTACGGATCCCAGCCACGCGCTACCGGTAGAGGTCAACCGAAACGGGCTTCGCACCATCGCCATGGGGACAGGACGCACCAATGAGCTAGAGTTACCACACCTGCCCAATAATGCCGATATTCAAGTTGGTGATCTATTGATTACCTCAGGGCTTGGCGGCCACTTCCCCCCAGGCTATCCCGTGGCAGAGATCACCCAAGTGATCAATAACCCCGGTCAACCTTTTGCCCGCATTTTAGCCAAACCCAGTGCCAACCTAAAACGCACTCATGAGGTACTGTTGGTACGCGCCCTGACCTCACCCACTCAAGAGCCTTCTGCTTCTTCTGTGGAACAGACGGCACAATGACCATCACACCTCACCGTGGCGGCTTCATTATCATCGCCACCTTTATTTTGGCTTTGATCTTAACCATCCTGCCACTGCCCGAATGGGCGCGCCCATTCCGACCCGCCTGGCACTCATTGGTGCTCATATATTGGTGTATGGCCACGCCACAACGCGTAGGCGTGGGTGTGGGCTGGCTGCTGGGACTCATCGTTGACGTTATAACCAACACCCTGTTGGGACAGCATGCTTTAGAGCTGGCTGTCACGGCTTTTATTGTCGCAAAACTGCACCGACGCATGCGCGTATTTCCCCTTTGGCAACAAGCCATCGGGGTCTTTTTACTGCTCATGTTGGAAGAGATATTCTCAATTATCGTGATGGGCGCAATCCATAGACCCACTCCAGCTCTCAGCTATTGGGCCACACCTTTTATTGGCATGCTACTCTGGCTCTGGATATCCATCATCCTGCGTGACCTACGGCAGCGCTTTAAAGTAAATTAATATTTGCAACAACTAAAACATCGTGTCCAGCCGCTTTAAACAGACCCGCTTAGATCAAGTCAAATGCCTGAATCCAGCATAAAAGACCACATCCAAGAGAGCCGCACCCTAACGCACAGAGCCATTGTGTCAGCCTTTATTGTGATGATATTGCTGATCACCCTTGTTTTGCGTTTAATCCATCTGCAAATCACAAACCACGATCATTTCACGACGTTATCGCATGAAAATCGCGTAAAGCTCGTGCCTTTACCCCCCACTCGAGGCCTGATTTATGACCGAAACGGTGTTATTTTGGCTCAAAACTTACCCACCCACAGCCTTGAAATCACCCCAGAACAAGTCAAAGATATCGACAAAACACTCACAGGGTTAGCACAGATCATCCACATCACTAAAGATGATCTCAAACGCTTTCAGCGACTGCGCAAACAAAAACGCCGTTTTGACAGCATCCCTATCAAGGTACACCTGAGTGAAAAAGAGGTCGCTCGTTTTGCCGTCAACCGACATCTTTTTCCTGGTGTAGATATCCAAGCTAGATTACGAAGAAATTACCCTCAGGGGGAGGCTACCGCACATGTTGTCGGTTATGTTGCCCGCATCAATCAGAAAGAGCTTGGGATTATCAACACCTCCAACTATGCGGGTACCAGTCATATTGGCAAAACGGGATTAGAAAAAACTTACGAGGGTATATTGCACGGCAAAGTAGGAATGCAGCAGGTTGAGGTCAATGCATTAGGGCGCGTCATTCGCGTCTTAGAAAACCAACCACCCGTGCCAGGCAAAGATATTTATCTTCACATTGATGCCAAACTGCAAGCTATAGCCACCCAGGCCTTTGGTAATAAAAATGGGGCTGCTGTCGCTATCGATCCAAAAACAGGAGGGGTTCTGGCACTGATCAGCAAACCCGGTTTTGACCCCAATCTATTCGTAGAGGGCATTAGCTCAGCTGCCTATAATGCACTCCAGAAATCAGATAATAATCCACTCTTTGACCGAGCTTTACGAGGCCAATACCCACCGGGTTCCACAGCCAAACCCTTTATTGGTTTAGCTGGGTTAGAAACCGATACCATTACGTTTAAGAAAAAGAAATTTTGCCCCGGTTTTTATCAGCTGCCTAAGCATGAACACAAGTATCGTGATTGGAAAAAGTATGGCCATGGGCTGACTGATATGAAAAAATCCATTGAGCAATCATGCGATGTCTACTACTACAATCTCGCTCATGATATGGGCATCAATAAAATGAGCAAGTTTCTAAGTCAGTTTGGTTTTGGGGAAAAAACCATGATTGATCTTACCGGCGAACTTCGTGGACTGTTACCCTCACGAGAATGGAAAAAAGAGACACGCAATACCGCTTGGTATCCAGGCGAAACCATTATTATGGGTATTGGGCAGGGCTATTTTCTAACCACCCCTCTCCAGCTAGCCAATGCAACGGCAACACTGGCAAGCAAAGGCATGCATAAAACCCCTCAAATTGTGAAGCGCATTACATCTCAATCTAAAGATGAGACCGCCATACAAACCAAATCAGCACAGATCCCTATTATCAAGCAAAAAAACTGGGATGATATGATCTTCGCCATGGCTCAAGTCGTGCAAGGCATGCGAGGTACGGCTCGTCACATCCGCACTAAAAAATATCAAATCGCAGCAAAAACGGGGACAGCACAGGTCTTCACGGTAAAACAGGATGAGGAATATGATGAAGAAACCGTCAGCGAAAAGATGCGTGATCACGCACTTTTTATTGCATTTGCACCGATCAAAAACCCACAGATTGCCGTAGCGGTAGTGGTTGAACACGGCGGGCATGGCGGCTCTGTCGCTGCACCTATTGCCCGTACTATTATGGATCACTATCTGCTAAATAGCAGTACAAACAAATCTCCAGAGCCACAATGATCCCCCATTCAGCACCCTCACGAGAGTTCACTCAATCAAACCCCGTAAAGCAGTCAGGCATACTGGCTGGACTGCATCTTGATCTGCCACTCCTCAGTGGACTCATACTACTATGCAGCTTTGGATTAATCGTGCTCTACAGTGCCAGCAACCAAAGCATGCCACAGGTAGAACGCCAACTCATTCGGCTTGGTCTGGCGTTTACCGTCATGGTAATTGTTGCCCAGATCCCCCCCCAACAACTCAGATACTGGAGTCCCTGGCTTTTTAGTATCGGCATCCTCATGCTGATAGCCGTGCTGATTTTTGGCCATATTGGCAAAGGCGCTCAACGCTGGTTAGATCTAGGATTCTTTCGCTTTCAGCCTTCAGAGTTGATGAAGCTCGCCGTCCCCATGATGATCGCCTGGTTTCTCTCCGAAGCCCGTCTCCCCCCGGACTGGCGGCGACTCCTGATAGCCAGCCTGCTGATCATTGCACCCGTACTCATGATAGCCAAACAGCCTGATCTTGGCACATCACTGCTGGTTGCCAGTGCAGGCATCTTTGTGCTTTTTCTATCCGGTGTACGATGGCGACTCATCGGCAGTTTTATTGCACTTATTGCCGCCTTAGCGCCCGCGCTTTGGTATCTCATGCGCGACTATCAGCGCCAGCGGGTACTCACCTTTCTCAACCCAGAAAGCGACCCCCTGGGGGCGGGATACCACATTATTCAATCAAAGATTGCTATTGGCTCAGGCGGCATGTACGGCAAAGGCTGGCTCAATGGCACCCAATCACACCTGGATTTTCTACCCGAAAGTTCAACCGATTTTATCTTTGCCGTACTCGCTGAAGAGTTCGGCCTGGCAGGCATCCTGATATTATTAGCCATCTACCTCTTTATCATTCTGCGGGGCCTTTATATTGCCACCCAGGCACATGATACCTATGGTCGGCTACTGGGCGGCGCATTAACACTGGTGGTCTTTGTCTATCTATTCGTCAATACCGGCATGGTGACTGGGCTACTACCCGTCGTGGGTGTCCCCCTGCCTTTAGTGAGTTATGGTGGTACATCACTGGTGACCCTGATGGCAGGATTCGGTATCCTCATGTCTATTCACACACACCGTAAACTACTGCCAACCTAACCAACATATTAAGCAAGGCTACACCCTATGATTCATTTTAATCGCTACCACACCTTACTTATCATGGGGCTATTTTTTGCTCACCCCGCACTCTCTGCCAAACTACCCACTCTTGCACCTGAAGTAGCGACATTTGCGGCTGAAGTGGCCTCACGCCACAACCTTAATCCTGCTGAGATAAGCAACATCCTGGCTCAAGCAACAAACCTGGAAGAGCTGATCCGCAGTAAATTCCAATATTCAGCTGAAACCACCTGGCCCTGGTATCGCTATCGCAAAAACTTTCTTTCCAACCGACGGGTAAAAAACGGCCTTAAATTCTGGAACAAACACGCCGCACTGTTTGAGCAGGCTGAAAAACAGTTTGGCATTGCACAAGAGATACTCGCGGCCATTGTCGGCGTTGAAACCAACTATGGCAAACGGCCAGGCAAGATACGCGTACTCGATTCACTCTACACCCAAGCCTTCCACTACCCTAAACGTAAACGCTTTGGCCGCACTCAGCTAGAAGACTTTTTAGTGCTGGCAATCAAAGAGAAGCTTAATCCACTGGAGGCTAAAGGCTCCTATGCTGGCGCTATGGGACAACCTCAGTTCATCCCATCCAGCTACCGCCATTATG
>JAJRWL010000199.1 GCA_024276875.1 Gammaproteobacteria bacterium | reverse complement strand
TTCAACTCAGTGCTGGTACTGTTTTTTAGAAAAAGCTATGGAGAAGTTTAAGACCAATATCAGAGGAAACAACCAAATTGGCCCACCAATACCTGTATAGCTCATCACGGATTTAATTTGGTGGATTTATACTGAATTTGGTATTCCAGTAGGGTTAACTGATTTTTCTAGGCTGAAAGCAGCACAGCAACATACTGCGCACCCTCTATATCTCAGAATACAGCGCACGGTTCTCGAAAGAGGGTGAAATACTGCTTGTACACAAAGATGACAAACGGCGGGCGCAACTGGCCGCGAACTGGAAAGCCGTTCTGTAGGAATGCTTGCGATTGGTGGGCTTGATGTCTAACATGCATTTTCTTTTTATTTTAATTTATCCAATATTATGCTCGATTCCTCTCATTTGCTCTTTCCTTCGTGTTTTCCAGTGGTTAGACGCAGTCAATTGGAAGTAATTCAGGTCAATTTGGGGTATCGCTGTAATCTTAGCTGTCAGCATTGTCATGTAGATGCAGGGCCAAATAGAACTGAATCAATGAATAAGGAAACAGCGGGGCAAATAATTGATTTCATAAGTAAATTTCCAATTTCTACTCTTGATTTAACCGGTGGTGCGCCAGAACTAAATCCCTATTTCTGTTTTTTAGTGGAGCAAGCACGAAGGTTGGGGGTTCGGGTGATTGATCGCTGTAATCTAACGATTTTAGAGGAGCCGGATCAAACCTCTTTAGCAGCGTTTATGGCAAGGAATCAAGTTGAAGTGGTTGCCTCTTTACCCTGCTATCTTGAAGAGAATGTGGATAGTCAACGAGGAAAGGGCGTTTATGCCTCTAGTATTCGTGGGCTGAAAATACTTAATGCTTTGGGGTACGGTGATCCAGAAAGTAGCTTGGAGTTGAACTTGGTGTACAACCCCTCTGGAGCTAATCTGCCGCCACCACAGGCATGCTTGGAAGCTGATTATAAAGCAGAATTACTAGATCGGTTCGGCATTCGTTTTAACCGATTATACACACTGACTAATATGCCTATATTACGGTTTGGGAGTTTGTTGCAGTCACAAGGTAAGTTTAGCCAGTATTTGGATCTGCTGCGTGGCGCTTTTGATTATAATAATTTGAGTGATTTAATGTGCCTGAATCAGATAAATTTAGATTGGCAGGGCTATCTATATGATTGCGATTTTAATCAAATGCTGAATATGCCATTAGTGCAAGCAGAACAAGCCCGCACTCATATCAGTGACCTAGTTGCAGAAGATTTAAATGGAGCAGCTATTAAGGTGGCAGAACACTGTTATGGTTGCACTGCGGGGCAGGGAAGTAGCTGTGGTGGTGCGTTAAACAAGTAATGCAAAATAGGCTATCTATCATCATCCCTTGCCTCAATGAGAGTGAGGTTATCGGTGGTTTTCTAGAATCGTTACAGCCATTACGCCAATCTGGCCATGAAGTTATACTGGTTGATGGTGGTAGCACCGATGCTACCGTGCAAATTGCAGAACCCCTTGTTGATCAATTATTGAATTCACTACCAAGTAGATCTGGGCAGATGAATATTGGCGCAGCCGCCGCTGCGGGAACAATATTATGGTTTCTGCATGCGGACACAGAGCTACCTATTGGTGTAAGTGATGCGATTGTCAGTGGGGTCGTTTCAGGCTCAATTTGGGGGCGATTTGATGTTAGGTTCTCAGGGCAGCATCCTCTATTGCAAGTGGTTGCGTTTATGATGAACCTGCGGTCACGCATAACAGGTATTGCAACAGGAGATCAGGGTATATTTGTTAGGCGGGATGTTTTTGATGATGTCGGTGGTTTCCCCCGTATTCCTTTGATGGAAGATGTTGTCCTTAGCAAGCGCTTAAAGAGGGTCGGCAAGCCATTGTGCTTGCGTTTGAAAATTGTAACATCCAGCCGCCGGTGGGAAGCATACGGTATTTTGCGTATTATTCTATTAATGTGGAAATTACGGATCGCATTTGCATTGGGTGTTAGCCCGAAGCGGTTGTCCCAATGGTATTTATAGACCCTGCAAGCTAACAGGAAGGGTGTTGATTTTGCACTCCATTCAACCTAGAAAAGTCAGTTGAGTGGTTCGCAGTAGGTTCAACTGATTTTTCTAGGTTCAAGCGTGTGGTTTCCTGCTTTCATGCATCTGATTTTATTGGCTTTTAACCAAAATCCAACAGAATACTTGCCTGGCGTGACCGCTATCAGTAAGGGGCTGTTTTTTTAACAACTGCACCTGACTCTGCGGATGGGATGGTGCAAAGCAGGCTGACTGTAGCATTCTGGCAAATAGATGCCTATTGGAAGTTGGCCTGCTTAAAATTTAGCACCTTTACTTGTCATCAGCTGGTGGTGGAGCCGTGGTCTGAGATTGGCTCTCGGTTGATGTGATCGCTGCCTTAACGGTAACGGGTGCAGGCTTTGCTGCAATGCTTTTTGTCTCTATCTGCTTAATAGGTTTAGGTGGCTCTGCTTTAAGTTTGGGTCTTACTGGTTTTGGCTTAGGTGCTGTCTTTGGTTTAGGGGCTACAGGTACTGCTGCGTTAGCTGAAGAGCCTTGGGCAGGGCTTTTAGTCTCTATCTGGCGAAGTTTTGGGGTGTTAGCAGGTTTCTTCTTCTGTACAGTTTTCTTTGGCGCTGCTTTCTTTACTTCGGTTAGTATTTGTTGGTTTTGGTTTTGGTTTTGGTTTTGGGGTTTGCTTGTGGGGGCTGCAACAGCCTTTTCTATAGATTTACTTTCAGACGCAGGCTTGTTTGCTTGAGTTGCTGCTATTGGTTTAGCTGCCTGAGGGGATAGCTCATCTTTCTTTGGTTCAGTGGATGTTTTTGTGCTTGTGCTTGAAACTGCTGTAGTTGCAGCCTTAATCGATGGTTTTGATTCGGCCTGTACAGGAGCTGTAGTGGTGTCTGCTGAAGCAGATTTTCTCGGTTTTGCTGGTTGTGATGATTTTTCCAGGTTCTCTTGTTTTTGTGTCGCAGAAGTATTACGGCTTGCAGGGTGGCGTGACCTTGTGCGTGGGCGAGGTGCTGGTTTTGCCTCATCCTGAGTGCTACTTTTTTGTGGCTCTACAGAGGGTAAGGATGGTGTTTCCTGTGCCGTTTCTGTAAGAGCTGCTTTCTCAAGTTCGCTATTTGGAATAAAAGCGGCATCTGCATTGCTATTTTGCGTTGTTTCGTTTGATGGACGGCGGCGGCGACCACCACGGCGACCTCGTCTACTTCCAGTGCGCTGGGTTTTTGTTTGACCTGCTTGTTGTTCGCCGGATGCCGGAAAACTGTTTTCGTTGCTCGTTTGTTGTACCTTGATGTCCTCGTTTTTACTCTCTGATTGAGGTGGTTTGTTAGCGGTGTTTTCTGGCCGTTTAGGTTTGTTCTGGCTGGAAGGCCTGCGTCCACTCGTGTTTTGGCGGCCACGGTTGCCCCTGGTGTTTCGTCTTGGTTCAGTGGTCGGTGCTTTTTCTGGGGTGTTAGCGCTGGTTGCAACATCGTTGTGGCGTGCTGATTCGGTTACTTTTGAAAATACACTAAAAATCTTTTTAAGAAGCCCTGGCTCAGCTTTGGCCTCGTTCTCTTTGTCGGCTCGTTGTGGGGCTGGTTGAGTGGGTGTGATGCGGCTGACAGCGGGTTGTTCGCTTTTAATGTTACTTGGCTTAACAAAGTTTGGCGCTATTTTTTCAATAGCTGTTGCCATCTCGTAGCTTGCAATGTCGGCATCTGGGTCAGGGAGTTCGTGGGTGCGCACGCGCTCTATGCTGTAGTGTGGTGTTTTAAGCTCTGCGTTTGGAACCAGTACAACATGTACTGATTGGCGCTGCTCTATACCATGAATGGCTTCACGTTTTTCATTGAGCAGAAAAGTAGCAACATCGATAGGCAGCTGGGCAACCACGCGCCCAGTGTTTTCTTTCATTGTCTGCTCTTCAATAATGCGCAGAATGGACAGCGCCAAGGATTCAACACCACGAATAAAGCCATGTCCGTCACAACGGGGGCAGACATGTTGGCTGGTGGATTCGCCGAGTGATGGGCGTAGACGTTGACGTGATAACTCCAATAGACCAAAACGAGATATGCGGCCAATTTGAACGCGAGCACGATCTTGTTTCATCGCCTCTTTGAGTCGGTTTTCTACTTCTCGCTGGTTGCGGGTAGGTGTCATATCAATGAAGTCGATGACAAACAGTCCGCCCAGATCTCGCAGTCGAAGCTGGCGACCAATCTCGTCAGCTGCTTCGAGATTGGTGTTTAATGCTGTCTCTTCAATATCGGCTCCTTTGGTTGCACGAGCAGAGTTGATGTCAATTGAAGTGAGTGCTTCAGTCGGATCAATGACAATAGCACCACCAGAAGGTAGGCGAACTTCACGTTGGAAAGCAGATTCAATCTGGCTCTCTATTTGGTAGCGGGTAAATAGAGGGACTTCGTCATCATACTTGCGAATCTTACGCAGATAATTAGGCATGACATGCTTAATGAAATCACAGGCCTCTTCATAGACACTGGGGCTGTCGATGACAATTTCGCTAATGTCGGCTCTTAGGTGATCACGGATGGAGCGAATAATTACGTTACTTTCCTGATAGATCAGGAAGGGGGCCTTTTGCTTGGTGGCAAAGGTTTCTATCGCTGTCCATAGGTGGTTGAGGTAGTCTAGATCCCACTGTAGTTCCTCTTCGTTTTTGCCTAATCCGGCGGTGCGAACGATAAGCCCCATATTTTCTGGCACGGTCAGTTTGCTTATGGCATCCCGAAGTTCGCTGCGGTCATTGCCTTCAATGCGACGTGATACACCGCCAGCACGGGGGTTGTTGGGCATTAAAACCAGATAGCGCCCAGCGAGTGAGATGAAGGTTGTTAGAGCCGCACCTTTGTTACCGCGCTCCTCTTTTTCAACCTGGATGATAATTTCTTGTCCCTCTTTAATCGCACCGCGGATGCTGGGGCGACCGCCAGATTTGAGGGCTTCTTCAGAAAAATAGGTCCGAGCAATCTCTTTTAGGGGTAGAAACCCGTGGCGTTCAGAGCCATATTCGACAAAAGCGGCTTCTAGGCTGGGTTCAACTCGAGTGACTTTACCTTTATAAATATTGGCTTTTTTCTGTTCCCGACCGGGAATTTCGATGTCAAGATTAAATAGTTTTTGGCCATCCACGATGGCAACGCGCAACTCTTCGGGCTGAGTTGCGTTAATCAGCATTCTTTTCATGTTGTTTGTATCTCTCGGCGCGTCGCTCTGCGTATGCTGCCGTGGGTTCTCATAGACTGTACTGAAAGCTATTGCTTTATATCAGCGCTTTCATTGATATGCTGGAGTGAATTAAAATCACCCCAGCTTATGCTGAATGAGGCATAATTCTCTGGCTTTAATGCAGAGATAGTACAGCTACAGACTCATGGCGCAGACAAAGCGTGCGCAATAAATTTTAATATGCCCTCAAAAAACAAGGGTAACTCGTTGTTTGGTGCGCATTTAAAACCCTATACTGGATAGCTTGTCGCTATATATCGTAGGAGCCACCTCTTCAGTTCTTTGTTCAGCCTGGGGCGCATATTCTGCGGCTGTCTGGCTGTTTGGCTGTATAGATCTGGCGTGAGCTCGGGTTTAAATGACGCATTTTGATGCGCGTTTCATTCCAAACAGGCATCTTGATAACAGGTTTATTTTAGGGAGGGTTTATTAATCTCTATATTAATAAATACAACTCACTATCAAACAACTATAGCAGTCTTGCTGGAATGCAGCAATTAAAGAAGAAACTGGTATTATTACAAAATGTTAGATAATCAGAAAAAAGCGCCTGCAGTTGCCTTTGTTGAGGTTGATAGTGGGTATGAAGGGCAGCGCATTGATAATTTTTTACTTTGCCGTTTAAAGGGGGTTCCGCGCAGTTATATCTATCGTATTTTGCGCCGTGGTGAGGTGCTGGTAAACAAGGGGCGGATTAAAGCCAGCTATCGTCTGCAAGAGGGGGATTTGGTACGCATTCCACCTGTGCGCATTGCTGAGAAGGCTCAACCTGCAAGGCCGCATGAGCGCGTGTTGCAGCAGCTTAGAGAGGCGGTGTTAATCGAAGATAAGCGATTGTTTGCATTGAATAAGCCTTCTGGCATTGCAGTTCATGGTGGCAGTGGATTGAATTACGGTGTGATTGAGGCGATGCGCCTGCTCTGGCCGGAAGAGCATCAATTGGAGTTGGTGCATCGATTGGATAGAGATACATCAGGTTGTTTATTGATTGCTCGCAAGCGCAGCGCGTTGCGTACACTGCATGAGTTGCTACGAAATAACAGAATGGATAAGCGTTATGTTGCACTACTGGCGGGGTGCTGGGAAAAGCAGTATGCCAATGTGGATGTGCCGTTGCTAAAAAATACGTTACAGGGGGGTGAAAGAGTTGTGCGTGTTGATAGTGAGGGTAAATCAGCAATGACAAGGTTTAGGGTGTTGGAGCGATTTTCAAATGCTACTCTGGTTGAAGCGAAGCCTGTCACAGGGCGCACTCATCAAATCAGGGTGCATGCGGCTCACTTAGGCCATCCCATACTGGGTGATGAGAAATACGGTGAAGCCAAGATAAATAAGCAATTCCGTAAGCTGGGGTTAAAGCGACTATTTCTGCATGCAGAATCACTGCGTTTTCAATGGCCAGATGAAAAACAGGCGCAGTGTATTAAGGCTCCACTTGAATCTAGTTTAGAGAAATTATTGAAGCAATTGAGGTTGGAGCATTAGGATGCAGAAAGCCTATGAATTGTTGGTTTTTGACTGGGATGGTACGTTGATGGACTCTGAATCACGCATTGTGAGCTGTATGCGTGCTGCTATTATTGATCTTGGGCTTGAGCTGCCAGAGGATAGCCGTATTAGCCATATTATTGGCCTAGGGCTGAAAGAGGCTATTAGCGTACTATTTCCCAGTGCAGATGAAGCTTTGATAAAAGAGGTGACAGGTCGCTATCGGCACCATTTTTTATATGAGAATAGCACGCCAACGCCGCTGTTTAGGGGCGTAAAAGAGGTGTTGCACAGACTGAGATCAGAAGGCTACTTGCTTGCTGTGGCCACGGGAAAGGGTCGTCCAGGCTTGGATCGGGTATTGAATCATTCAGGGTTGGATCAGGTCTTTCATGCGACGCGGTGTGCTGATGATGCATTTTCCAAACCGCATCCTGATATGTTGTTGCAACTTCTGGATGAGTTGGGAGTCCAGGCTGCGGATGCACTGATGATTGGTGATACTGCATATGATATGCAAATGGCAAACAGTGCAGGTACGGCTGCGCTGGCCGTGAGTTATGGCGTTCACTCGATAGAGCGATTGCTTCAATATGAGCCGTTGGGGTGCTTAGATGCTATTTCAGAAATTCCAGGCTGGCTATCAAGTAGGCCTTAATTTAGATGAAAAACACAAGGTTAGGATATAGATTTAAATCATGAGTGATATTCAACAGGATCAAGTACAGCAGCCATCAGTATCTCAATCGAGTGGTGTAGAGCCAGGAAAGTGGGAGAGAGAGCAGTTAGAAAAGTTGGTGAGTTCCACTTTGAATGAACACCGTCGTACCAGAAGGTGGGGCATCTTTTTTAAGTTTTTAACCTTTGCCTATCTTTTTACGTTGTTGATCATTATGTTTCCCGATAAATTTTCATCATCCCCTATAAAAAATAAAGGACACACCGCTCTGATTGAAGTGGCAGGTGTTATTGCCGCAGGTGAATCTGCTGGAGCAGATAACGTTATTACAGGGCTGCGAGCCGCCTTTGAAGATGTAAATACCAAGGGTGTGATACTGCGCATCAATAGCCCAGGGGGCAGCCCAGTACAGTCAGCGTATATCAATGATGAGATTATGCGTTTAAAAGAGAAGTACACTGATATACCCGTATATGCCGTTATTGTGGATGTGTGTGCCTCGGGTGGTTATTACATTGCTGCCGCTGCGGATAAAATCTATGCAGATAAAGGGAGTATTGTGGGTTCTATTGGGGTTTTGATGAATGGATTTGGATTTGAAGAGGCCATGTCAAGACTGGGCGTGGAGCGACGTCTTTTAACGGCGGGAGAGCACAAAGGTATTATGGATCCTTTTTCGCCTGTGAAAGAGGGGGAAAAAGAGCATATTCAAGGTATGCTGGATCAACTGCATCGGCAATTCATTAATACAGTAAAAAAAGGGCGGGGTGATCGCTTAAAAAATGATCCTAAACTCTTTAGTGGTCTGTTTTGGAGTGGTGAAGAGAGTGTAAAGCTGGGGCTTGTTGATGGATTGGGGAGCAGCAGCTATGTTGCACGTGAAATTATTGGTGAGGAAGAGATCGTCGATTTTACACCCGCAGAAGATCTATTTGAAAAATTAGCTCAGCGTGTTGGCGCAGGCATGGCGGGTACTTTGGCTCGTATGTCTGGATTGGGTGGGGAACTACAATTACGTTGATAATGGTTTGGCATCTGGCTGATCAGGGGATCGGAATACCCTCTTTATGAAGCATGCTGATCAGTCGGATTAATGGCAGACCAATCAGGGTATTGGGATCATCACCCTCTAATCGTTCAAAAAGCGCAATTCCTAGCCCTTCAGATTTAAAGCTGCCTGCACAGTTGTAAGGCTCCTCTTGATCTAAATAGCGCTCGATTTGATTCTGCTTTAGGTCACGAAAATGGACATGAAAGGTTTCGCATGTAACCTGTTTCTGTCCATTGGATGTATTAAGTAGGCAAAGTCCCGTATAAAAAGTGATGCGTTGGCCAGAGGTCGCTAACAGCTGGGCGATGGCATTTTCTCTATTACCCGGCTTCCCCAAAATCTGCTGATTAATGCATGCAACTTGATCAGAGCCAATAATCAATGCGTTTTGATGCTGCTTTCCAACGGCTTCTGCCTTTTCACAAGCCAGTCTTGATACCAATTTGGCAGGTGACTCATCTGGAAGATGTTTTTCATCGATATCAGGGGCTGCAACAGTAAAGCTAACCCCTAATTTTTTCAATAAATTACATCTGAAAGGTGATGTTGAACCTAATATTAAGTGCGGTTGTTTAATCATCATTTTTAGCTGTTTTGTGGGTTGAGAGGTCTGTGAAAATAAAAGATGAAGCGGTGTAATTATATGAGGGTTCATCAAATAGGCAAAACCAATCTGAATTTTCGTTATTTAGTAAAACGTATAAATTTTGTCTAAATAACAATACTAATTAAAACAATAAGATACCTATAAACAGCTATTTTTGTTGCTTGACAAATAAAGTGCATTCCCATAGAAAAGGCTGCCCGTGACAGAGTCCATTATTTTCAGTGGACTGAAGTGACTTGAGGAGAACAAAAATATGCCTTTTTCTGAGCTGATGATGGCTGGCATACAACTCATGCTGGTTGGTATGGGAATTGTATTCATTTTCTTGATTATTCTTGTTGTGACAATGAACGGGATGTCCCGTTTGGCAATATTGCTTGAAGGTGAGCCGCTGGCTACTGACACAGCAAAGGTGTCAGCTAATATAGATGGGGCATTAGTCTCTGTTATTAGCGCTGCTATTAGGCGATACCGCGATACACATTAATTCTCCTTAAACCAAATTTTTTATATCTTAAAATAGTGATCCCCCATATGTCAGAAAATAAACTTGGAATTACCGACGTCGTACTTCGCGATGCCCATCAATCCCTGTTTGCAACTCGCATGCGTGTTGAGGATATGTTGCCAATAGCGGCCAAGCTAGATCAGGTCGGCTTTTGGTCTCTTGAAACTTGGGGGGGGGCTACATTTGATTCCTGCATTCGTTACCTGGGAGAAGACCCATGGGAGCGTCTGCGCCTACTAAAAGCGGCGATGCCAAACACGCGTCAACAGATGTTGCTGCGTGGGCAGAACATGCTGGGTTATCGGCACTA